>JBGPEO010000007.1:0-38919 GCA_041482895.1 Candidatus Dormibacteraceae bacterium
ACAGGGTTGCAGCCGTCTAGCTCGGCAGCTTCCTGATCGCATCGCCTGGACGCACGACGCCTGGAGTAACCACCTTGCAGTTCGCTCCTCGCAGCCGCAGCTCGCGCCCGACGGGAGAGTTCACGAACCTCAGCGCGTCGTTTCCGAAACGGGCTGAGAACTTCGCACATCCCGTGTGCGGCTTTTCGCTGAACTCGATCACCGCTGAACCGATCTGGATCCGGCTGCCGGGTGGCAGGTTGGTGAGGCTCAAGTCGAGATCGACGTAGAGCTGGTCGCCCGCCAGGGCCCAGCGCTCGCGCTTGCCGGCGATCGCGTCCGCCACCCTCGCGTTCATCAAGGTCACCTGCGCCTCAGCATCGGGGCCGCCGTCGGGAGTGTGTCGGCTTCCACGCGCACGCCAGGTGTCGCCCTCGAGGCCGTCGTGTAGGCCAAGGCGCGCTTCCCTGAGAACCTCGCGCTCGTCCTCTGCCGGCCGCCGCGCGATCAGCTCGACCGTCCCGCCGTCGGCGGGCGCCTCCCGGATGTGATCCAGGCGTTCCTCGAGTCGGGTCAGCTCGTCGGTCTGACGCATAGCTGTATTTTGCCTTTCTGGGCCCGTACCACGCCGGGTTTTGATCACGGCCCGGCGATCGCCTCGTTCCACTCGCGGATCCGATAGCTGCGCACCACGCCCTGCAGTACGAACGGGTCTCCCTTGATGAAGTCCTCGGCGGCTTCGAGCGAGGTGAAGATGCCCATCGCGCCAGACAGGTCCGAGAAGGTGCCGATCATCAGCAGCTCGCCCCGATCGCGAAACTCCTGCCAGCGCGCCTTATGCGCAGGGAAATGGATCGGCGCCAACGCTCGCACTTCATCTCCCGACTCGTAAGTGACAACGTATTTCACCCGCCAATTGTGGCGAATGCCGGGCTCAAGCACCTCCGTCGATGGTGGAGGCGCTGCTCCGCGCGGCCTCGAAGCGCCTTTCGAACTAGGCGGGTTTCTCGCCGAGGTACAGAGTTTGCTTGCCCATCAGCCACCACAGCGGCGGAAACGAAAGGTAGGCCCGCACCAGCAGCGGATGCTGGGGCAGGCGGCTCTTGGTGGTGTACGGCATGAACCGCGTTATCACCTGCTTGGTGTGAAAGCCCGCCATGGTCGCCGCCTCCGCCAGGCTCTTCTCCGTGAGCGCGGTCTGGTGGTCGATGAAATCCCAGTACGAGCCGCCGATGAGCCTGATGTTCGGCTGAAGGATGAGGACGCGGCCGCCCGGCTTCAGTAATGCAAACGTCACTCGCAGCTGCTGCAGCACCGCCTCCGTCGACGGGAGGTGTTCGAGGTAATTGCTGAAGAAGGCGAGGTCGAAGTGTTCGTTGGGCATGACGTCGGCCAGGTCCAGTCCGTTGGCGCGAACGAAGTGGACGTCTTCAGGGAGGGTGTCTTTCATGTCGCGGATGTCGGTTGCCCAGCGATCGGCGGCTTTCACGTTGCGGATGAAGTAGCCGAGGTCGCACGCGATGTCGACCACCCGGGCGTTCGGCACGATGAAGCGCTGCAGGAAGCGCCCTAGCTCGCGCCAGATGGCCTCTTTGGCCGCCTGGTCGGTCTTGTCGAAGCGCTGCTCGTAGACCTCTTTGAGCACGATCGGCGGCAGCGGGCCCGTGGCGGCGTGGGCCGGCGCCGGCTCTTCGTCCAGGCGCTTGATCGTGCTGCTCACGTGAACGTCAACGATACCCCGCGGTTCACCGGTCGCTGCGATAAACGACGTTGTCGCCAAACCTCGTGAAACCAAGCCGCTCGTACACCCGCGCCGCCTCTTCGTTCGCGGCATCGAGGAACACGAAGTCCCCGTTCGAGCCGAAATGCCGCGCCACCAGGTCGGAGGTCACGGTCGCGGCGATTCCCCGCCGCCTCTTGTCCACTCGCGTGACGACCCCGACGATCTCCGCCGCCCCTCTCAACGCGTGCGAAACCCCTGTTCCGGACGCTTCGCCATCCAGCCACGCCAGCAGGTAGACGCTGGTCGTCGAGGCAAGATCCCTTCTCAGCGCGTCTACAGCCGGAACCGCTCGCGGATTTTCCCCGCCGTCCGTCCAGCGGAGCGTTTGAAAAGCCTGTAGGTCGGCGGCTTCAGATGCCGTCGTCAGGCGCCGCAAATTCACGCGAGGCGCCGACGTTGGCTTGAACCCGCCGGGCCGGCAGGCCATGAGCGGGTTGCGCTCAGCGAAGGTCAACCCCGCCGCTTCGAGCCAGCCCGCCACCTGGGGATAAAGCGCCTCGTTGTACTCGATTTCGAGCTCGGCTTTTCGCTGCTTGAAGATGGACCGCAGTCCCGTCACGGCTCTGGCTACCTCGCGCTCGTCCACGGTTCCCTCGACGATCGTCACCCAGGCGCCGGGCTGGTTCGAGGCCGGAACCAGGGCTCGGAACGGCCCGAAGGACAGGAGCTCGGTGCCGGCCGGGTGCTGCTCCAGCGCAGCCAGCTGCCAGGCCTGAAAACGCTTGGCGTCATCGTTCAATGAAGCAGCCCCAACGCTTCGCAAGTTTGCGGCGTTGCGCCGTCCACCGTAGGCTGGGGACACGGTGAGCAACAACGCGTTTGCAATCGAGCTCTTCAGCGGGCTGCCGCCGCGCTACGACGCGCTGGCCGAGGTCCTGTCCTTCGGACAGAACGCCCGGTGGCGACACGAGCTGGTGAGCCACCTGTCGGTCCATCACCCGCGCTCGATCCTCGATGTCGCGACAGGGACCGCCGGTGTGGCGATCTCGCTGGCGGCTGCAACCGATGCGCGTATCACTGGCGTGGACATCAGCGATGCCATGCTGCAGCGAGGCCGGCAGCGTGTCGAGAGATCGCGCCTCGCGGGTCGCATCAACCTCGAGCAGGCTCGCGCCGAAGCGCTTCCATTTCCGCCGGAGTCGTTCGACGCGGTGAGCTTCACCTACCTCTTGCGCTACGTCGCGGACCCCGCTGCGACCCTGGCTGAGCTCGCCCGCGTCCTGCGGCCGGGCGGTCACATCGCGAGCCTCGACTTCTATGTCCCGCCCAATCTCGGCTGGCGGGCGTCATGGCGCGCGTACACCCGCACGTTGCTGCCGGCGGGTGGTTTGCTGCTCGGCGGCAGGTCGTGGTGGGATGTGGGCCGCTTTCTCGGCCCGAACATCGAAGGCTTTTACGGGCGCTGGCCACTGGGCCGGATCGCCGAGTCGTGGAAGGCCGCCGGGATGGTGGACGTCGATTGGCGCGTGATGAGCCTGGGCGGCGGGCTCGTGATGTGGGGCACGAAAGGGGGTGCCTGAGGCGGAAGTCCTCGGACCGGCCTATTACGCCACTCGCACGACCGGGTGGCGCAGGGACGTGTGGGCGCTGCTGCATCCGCCTTACACCGCCTGGCATCTCTCCTACGTTCTGATCGGCGCAAGCCTTGCCCCGACCGTGAGCGCCGTCCGGCTCGTCGCCACTCTGCTCGCGTTCTTTCTCGCGGTCGGCATCGCCGCCCACGCATTGGACGAGCTGAGAGGACGCCCCCTCCAGACCGCGATTCCCGCAGGCGTCCTGTGGACGGCGGCGGTGATCGGCCTGGTGGGTGCCGTCGCGCTTGGGATCGCAGGCGTTTTCGTGGTGGGGCCATGGTTGCTCCCCTTCGTCGCGATGGGGGTGTTCTTCGTATTTGCGTATAACCTCGAGCTGCTGCGCGGAAAGGTGCACGGCGACTTCTGGTTCGCGCTCTCGTGGGGCGCCTTCCCGGTCCTCACCGCGTACTTCGCGCAGACCGGCAAGCTCTCTTTGGCCGCTCTGGCGGTCGCGGCGGCCGGCTACGCCCTGTCTTACGCGCAGCGAATGCTCAGCACCCCCGCCCGGCTCCTGCGCCGGCGGAGCAGGTCGGTGACTGGAGTTCTGACCATGGCCGATGGCTCGCAGGTTTCGCTCGACAAGTCGGCGCTGCTCCGCCCTCTCGAGCAAGCCCTCGCGGCCTCGTCCTGGGGGATCGTCGCTCTATCGATCGGGCTGGTGGCGGCGCGACTGTTCTAAGACCCGTACGATGCGGCGTGTCATGAAACCCGCCGACGCTTTGACCGTCAAGCCGTTGATGCGCGGTTGGTCGCATGGGGTGGCCGCGCTGGTCGCGATCGCAGGCCTCGCCGCGCTCATCGTGATCACGCGTGACGACCCGGCCAAGCTCGTTTCGATGGCGATCTACGGGACTGGCCTCGTGCTCCTGTTTGGCGTCAGCGCGACGTATCACATGTTCAAGTGGCCACCGCGCGTGAAGGATTGGCTGCGTCGAGCGGATCACGCCACGATCTTTGTTTTCATTGCAGCGACCTACACGCCGCTCGTCTTCAACGTGCTGGGCGGATGGTGGCGAATCGGCGTCCTAGCCGCGGTCTGGATCTCGGCGATTGCGGGCGTGGCGGGGGCCGCTCCCTTCCTTCGCATCCCGCGCCAGGTGCTCGCGGCGCTTTACCTCGCCATGGGCTGGGTCGCGGTCATCGCACTGGTGCCGCTGACGGCGGCGCTGGGATGGGTCGCGGCGGTGTTGATGGCGCTGGGCGGTCTGCAGTATTCGCTGGGCGCCGCGGCCTACGCCTTCAAGCGGCCGCGCCTGTGGCCGCGAGTGTTCGGCTACCACGAGCTTTTCCACCTGGCAGTGATCAGCGCGAGCGTGACGTTCTATGTGATCGTCGTGCACTACGCCGTGCCATTCCACCGGGTGGGCTAGGGCTTCACCTCTCGGCATCCCATCGTTGAAGTGCGTAGTCGCATTTCCCACGACATTCTTCGTCTGGCGCATTAGCGGCACATTCATCGAGCGCCTGCCGGGCAGCGGGTGTTCCGAGCACGTGCCACGCCATAGTGCACAGCTCCTCCATGCGGTCGTGATCGCCATGGTTTCGAATCGAAGCCAGGATTGGTTCGGCTCCTTCCTTCAGGTACAGGGTGACCACGTCGCAGACTCTGGACAATTGTGTCCAGTCCGGTTCCGTTGAACGCAGCCGGGAAATCTGGGGAAGAGCGTCAACAGCCCTGATCTTGGCCAGCGTCAATAGAAGAAAGCCCTTCTCCATGAAAGGGATCTTCGCGTTCAGGCGCTTGGCAAGCGAGCGGGCCATCGGGATGACGTGGTCGGGCGCAACATCGACAAGCCGTCCGATAGCCTCACTCTTGACGTCGTCGTCCGGATCGCGTACCGCCCTGTCGAGCGCGTCGACGTATTCCTGGCGTGAATAGATGCGCATCGCGGCTTCCAGTGCCCAGAACCTGACGTCACCGACCTTCCAGGACAGCAGCTGCGTCACGATCGAGCGTCGCAATGGAGCGCTTTCGAGACGAGACAGCAAGTGCGTTGAGTCTGAATTGCCGTCGACGATCAGCGCTGCAATCCGCGCGGCATCGAATGTATCGCGCATTCCGCTAGACCGGCGGGACTCCGTGCTTTCGGTTCGGACGGGCTGAGATCCGCGTCGCGTAGGCCTTGAATCGCGCGATCAGCGAATCGCGCAGCTGCTCCGGCTCCACCACGTCGTCGACGAT
The DNA here is from genome assembly GCA_041482895.1 of Candidatus Dormibacteraceae bacterium. GTDB lineage: Bacteria > Chloroflexota > Dormibacteria > Dormibacterales > Dormibacteraceae > Palsa-870. Next base: position 5,519 of record JBGPEO010000007.1, read on the forward strand.
CAGGTTGGACGCGAGCTTGTAGAGGTCGACGTCCTCGCGGTATTCGTCTTCGAGCTGCTTGCGACGCGCGGGCCGCTCCTCCTCCGGCAGCTCAGCGAGCTTGTTGAAGAAGACGGCGTTGACCGCGGGTTCCGGGCCCATGACGGCGATCTGTGCCGAAGGTAGAGCGATCACGCAGTCCGAATCGAAAGCTGGTCCGGCCATCGCGTAGAGACCCGCCCCGTACGCCTTGCGCACGATCACGCAGATCTTCGGCACCGTCGCCTCTGAGACGGCGCTGATCATCTTCGCGCCGTGCCGGATGATGCCTCGCCTCTCGACGTCGGTCCCGATCATGAAGCCCGGCACGTCGGCCAGGAACAGTAACGGGATCTCGAACGCATCGCACAGCCAGATGAAGCGCGCCGCCTTGTCGGCGGAGTCGTTGAAGAGCACGCCTCCCTTTTGCATCGGCTGGTTGGCCACGATGCCGACGGCGTGTCCGTCGAGGCGAGCAAAACCGGTGAGCAGCTCCTTGGCGAAGAGTTTCTTGATCTCGACCCAGCTGCCCTCGTCGATGACGGCGTCGATCACCTTGCGCATGTCGTAGCCCCGGTTCGCCTCTTCGGGGATGAGCTCGCCGATGGGCTTCGATGCGCCCTTTGCAGGCCTGGCCGCGGACAGGGCGGGCTTCTCTCCAGATCGCTGAGGCATGTACCTGAAATAGGCCTGGGCGAACTCGATCGCCTCCTGCTCATCGGCGACGAGCGCATCTCCACACCCGCTTTCCGTGCAGTGCATACGCGCGCCGCCGAGCTCCTCGAGCGTCACCTTCTCGCCCACGACGACCTCGACCATGCGCGGCGACCCGAGATACATCGACGCGTTGCCTTCGACCATGATCACGACGTCGCAGAAAGCCGGAATGTACGCACCGCCGGCGGCCGACGGCCCGAACAGCAGGCAGATCTGCGGCACCTGGCCGGACAGCTGGACCTCGTTGAAGAAGATTCGCCCGGCGTGGCGCCGGCCTGGAAACATGTCGATCTGGTCGGTGATGCGCGCGCCGGCGGAGTCCACAAGATAGAAGAGGGGCACGCGGATCCGGGCCGCCGTTTCCTGGATGCGAACGATCTTTTCCACGGTGCGGGCGCCCCAGCTGCCCGCTTTGACCGTCGGGTCGTTGGCCATCACTGCCACCTGCCTGCCCTCGATCGCGCCGAGTCCGGTCACCACGCCGTCCGCCGGCAGGTCGTCCGCAACGACATTGGCGTAGAGGCCGTCTTCGATGAACGAGCCGGGATCCAGAAGCCGGTCCAGCCGCTCGCGCGCCGTGAGCTTGTGCTGCTCGCGGAGCTTGGGCAGGTAGCGCGTGCCGCCTTTGAGCGCCTTCTCGCGCAGCTCGCGATGGCGCGGGTTGCTCACCGCCCCTTGAAGTCCGGCTCGCGCTTCTCGAAGAAGGCTTTGATGCCCTCCTTGGAATCCTCGGTCAGCGTGATCAACGTGAACTGGCTGTGAAGGTAGGCGAGCGCGGCGGCGAACTCCATGTCCTGCTGACGGTAGAACGAATCGCGGCCGAGCCGCATGGCCAGCGGTGATTTCTTCGCCAGCTTGTCGGTGATCTCTTTGACGGCGGAGTCGAGCTGGTCGTGAGGAACCACCCGGTTGATGACCCCGAATCCCTGCAGCTGCGTCGCCGTCCAGCGGTCGCCCAGCATCTCCATCTCGAGCAGAGCTTTGCGCGGCAGGTTTCGCGACAGGATCGCCTGGATCATCATCGGCCAGATCCCGACGTTGATCTCGGGCGTACCGAAGGTTGCCGTGTCGGTCGAGACCAGCAGGTCGCACGAGCAGGCGAGGCCGAGCCCACCCGCCAGCGCATGCCCGTTGATGCGGCCGACGATCGGCTTGCCGAGGCCCGCCATCAGCGTGAAGAGCTCCACGAATAGCTCGCGGCTGCGATGACGATCGATGTCGGTCATCGCTCCGTCAAAGCTCGATAGGTCCGCCCCCGCGCAAAAGGCTCTGTCGCCGGCCCCCGTCAGCACGGCCACGCGAACCTCGGGCTCTTGCTTGCACCAGCTGAACGCGGCCGCGAGGTCGCGCAGCATCGTTCCGGAGAGCGGGTTGCGCTGCTCGGGCCGGTTGAGCATGACCGTGGCGACGTGACCCTCGACCGTGAGCAGCACTTGCTGGAGCGCCGGCATCTCAGTCACGGCGTAATCGTAGGTTGAGAGACGCGGTCGGAAAGCTGTCGACGGATCTTCGGCGCCCATCCGGCCCATCTCCGGGTTCAGCGACTGCGCTGCTCGTCGCTTCACCCGGATCTGGGCCACCTGGATCGCCGAATCTCAGCCGAGGGTTCCGTACGCGCCTCGCGCCTAGCCGAGGATGCCCGTCGCGATGGCGATGCCGACCAGGATCAGCACCGCGCCCCCGATCTCCTCGCTCCATTCCTCGACGCGCCTGCCGAGCCTGTGGCCGAGTTCGAGCCCGGCGAGCGACATGCCGACGCTCACCACCCCCATCGTCGCGGCGGCGAGGATGATCGGGATGTCCAGACCGCCCAGCGCGAAGCCGACCGCCAGGTTGTCGATGCTCAGCGCCAGCGCGGTGATGATCAGGCGATGCGTCTGCAGCCCGCGCGGACCCGTCTCCTCCGCCTTTACCTGCCGGCCCTGGAGGATCGTGTACAGGCCGGTGAGGATCAAGATCCCGCCGGCCACATAACCCGCCAGGTGGTGCCCGATGTAGCCGGCGACCGCCGCGCCGAGGATCAGTCCGATCACCGGCATGAGCGCCTCGAAGAAGCCGAAAGCAACTCCCACGCGGATCCTGGTCCGGGCGTTGATCCCGCTCAAACCGATCCCGATCGCTCCGGCGAAGTTGCTCAGGCCGACGGAGACGCTGACGAGGAGGAGGCTGACCATGGCGGCCACGCGCGTAACTATATGGAGGGCGTGGGTGTAGGTAGTTAGCTCACAATCCTTAACAAAAATGCTTTGCCAGGGCGATAAATCGGATCCAGAATGGCACCGAATCTGCAACCGCCTCTGTCACCCAAAGTTAGGCCCAGACTCGCTTAAACCATATAATCCAACCCGCCAAGAAAGATATGAAGCTCAAGCAGCGCGACCCAGTCGCGTCGACCGTCGCACCCTCACAGGCCGGCACGATCGATCTCGACAAGCCGATTTTCACCCTCAGCGTGGCCTCAGAAATCCTGGAAGTCCATCCGCGGACTTTGATGATGTACGAGCACCTCGCAATGATCCAACCCAAGCGGACCGTGACCAACCGCCGGCGCTACTCCCGTCGCGACGTGATGAAGCTGCAAGCCATCCAGACGCTCACTCGCGAGCATCACGTCAACCTCGCCGGCGTCCGCTACATCCTGGCGCTGCTCAAGCGCCTGCACAACGCGGGTGTCGAACCACCGGATGGCTTGAAAAACCTGGACGTGTCGCAGCTCGACGTCTGAATAACCCCAGTTCCGGGTTGATGGAAGGTAAATGTCAAAGAAAAGAAGGCGCTTAGAGATCAAGGTCGAACCCCTGCCGGCTCCGTTTCAAATGGAAACAGCATCCTGCCCCGTCTGCGGGCGCGACTCGGCGGCGATCGGGAGGCGCCATCTCCAGATCGTTTTCCGCTGCGATGGGTGCAAGGTCGTGTTCAAGCGCAACAGGAGCTGGCCCTACATCTACTGACCCAGCGCAGCCAACCTCGTCACGCCGCGTTTCTCTAGTGTGGAGACATGAGGCGCTCGGTTGGCAGGGCGGCGGTATACGGCGCGTTGCTCGGTCTGGCTACGGCGGCCGTGGCGGAAGCTGTGCGGCCGCGTGGCGGGACGACCGTGCTCGTCGACTGGGACCAGGTGCGCCGCACGGCGCGGGCGCGCCTGCAGACCCCATCGCTCACTCCGGCCGAGCTCGCGGCCGCCGCCCGGGATTATCGCGCGATGGCCTCCGCGCTCCAGAAGCCACTGCTGAACTTTGTCGGCGGGCTTCCCAAAGGTGCGTCACTGCCACAGTTCGAAGCGCTGGATCGGGTCGGCTGGCTTGATCTGAACCTCGGCATCCTGCGGCGAGTCATCGACCCCGTGCTCGAAACCGGGCGCGTGCCCAACTCGCTGATCGTCGAGGTCGGCCGTACCGGCGTCGACCATTACGTGGCGTTCATGCTCGCCTTCATCGGCCGGCGCGTCCTGGGCCAGTACGACCCGCAGCTCCTCGGGGCGGAGCCGGTCGGGGGTGAAGGCCTTTACCTCGTCGAGACCAATGTCGAGGAGTGGGGACGCCGCGCCAACCTGCCTGGGCAGGACCTGCGCCGCTGGCTGATCCTCCATGAGATGACGCATGCGTGGCAGTTCGCGGCCCATTCGTGGCTGCGGCCTTACATGGAGAGCTCGATGCGAGTGCTGGTGAAGTCGGTCACGAAGAGCGGAGCGCCGCACGCCCGCATCGCGGCCTTCGCGGGAGTCCTGCCGTCCCAGTGGAAGGTGATGCGCCAGGTCCAGGGCACTATGTCGGTGATCGAGGGCTACAGCAACCTGGTCATGAACGAGCTCGGGGGCAAGCTGCTTCCGGGCTTCGAGCAGCTCGAGCAGGCGTATCGCGAGCGGAGCTCGGGAAAGAGCCCGCTCGAGGTTCTGATCTGGAAGCTGACCGGCCTCGACCTAAAGCTGCAGCAGTACACACGGGGCGAGGCCTTCTGCAGGGCGATCTATGACGCGCACGGGATGAAAGCGGTCAACCACGTCTGGAACAGCGAGGCGCACATGCCGCGCCTGGAGGAGCTGGCGCACCCGGAGTCGTGGTACAGAAGGGTGGCCGCCTCCTAGACTCGCGTGGCCGGTAGGCCTGGCTTTGCCAGGCCGACTAACCAGCGCTCCTCTTGGCACCTAGCGTCGCGAGGAGAATCCATCAGAAAATCCAATCCCGGGGAATGAGAGCAGGCACGCGGGCGAAGCCCGCCTGCCGATGCAATCAGTGAGTCCCATCCTCATCGCCGCTTGCGCGTAGAGAAAACCGCCCGGTTTTCTCTCATTCTTAATCCTTGAGCTCTTCTTGCGCTGTTTCTTCTGTGATCGGCATCACTGTCACCGGCAGGTCGGCTATGTCGAAATAGCGCACCGTTTTGTTCATCCGTTTGGCGATGCCGACCTGGACCTTGACGCCGAGCGAGAGGCGCCCGAACACCCAGACCTCGTCGCAGCGGGCCAACAGGTTGTTCATCGCCTCGCGCACGATCTCCTTCGACACCGTGTGCATCAGGTAGTAGTCGAAGAGCATGAATGGGCTGACGGGGACCATTCCCGAGTCGAGAACGAATTTCTGGATGTGCGCCCGCCAGTAGAAGACCTTGTTGGACATGGCCACATAAACCAGTCGCTTGGGGTGCCTCAGAGTCTCTTCGGCCTGGTCCCGCGCGCTCGGTTTGGTGGTCGGTTGAAAGATCCGCTCGAGGATGTCCTCGGCCGCCTTCCCCGAGACTGCCATGCGACCGCCTATCGTATCAGCCGTGCCAGAAGGCTCCAGATTCGACCTCACAGGACGAGTCGCGTTGATCACCGGGGCGAGCCGGGGAATCGGCAGCGCCATCGCCACCGCGCTCGCGGAACAGGGCGCCCAGGTCGTCCTCTCCAGCCGTAAGCAGGCAGACCTCGACGAGGAGGCGGCGCGTATCAACTCGCTCTACCCGGAGCGCGCGACCGCGATCGCAGCGCATACCGGCCGGCCGGAGGACCTCGAACAGCTGGTCAAGGCGGTGATGGAGCGCCATTCGCACATCGACATCCTGGTCAACAACGCCGCCACCAACCCTTACTTCGGGCCGGTGCTCGGTGCCGAGCTGTCGGCATGGGACAAGACTTTCGAGGTCAACCTGCGCGGGGTCTTCATCCTGACCAAGCTCGTTTACGAGGCGTGGATGGAGGCGCATGGGGGAGCGGTCGTGAACGTTGCAAGCATCGGCGGCATTCGACCGGGCGTCGGCCTTGGCGTCTACAACGTGACCAAGGCGGGCGTGATCATGCTCACCAAGCAGCTGGCGCGCGAGCTCGGAGGCAAGGTCCGCGTCAACGCGGTTGCGCCCGGATTGATCAAGACGCGCTTTGCCGAGGCGCTGTGGACCAACGAGGCGATCCTCGACCGGATCCTGGCCTCGAACCCGATGGGGAGGATCGGTGTGCCTGACGAGGTCGCCGGCGTGGTGGCCTTCCTCGTCTCCGACGCCGCGAGCTACGTCAACGGGGAAGTGATCGTGATCGATGGCGGCGGGGGCGAGCCTTAGCCGCTTTCGTGGCAGCAGACGCAGGCGCCGCCGCACCGTTAGCCTCGCTCTCCCCGTTCTCCGAGGCGACCTGGCGTGTGTGGATGAAGTCCTCCAGCTCCTTCTCGTACTGGTACGCGTGGCGATCGGGCGCGTAGCGTAGGACGCGGCGCTGCTGGGTGAAGTCCTCGAAGGCGGCGCGCGTGTCACGTTCGGCTCGGAAGCCAAGCTCGCGCGCGGATTTGACGGTCGAGAGGGTGCGTCCCCAGCGCAGCAGGTCGAGCAGCTGCGGCGAAAGGAACGCGACCCCGGCCTTGCGGACCGCGAACGCTGCCAGCTCCAGTCCGAAGGGGGGGAGCAGCGGTGCGTGCAGCTTGCCCGCAGAATCGAGGAGCTTGGAGAGGGGCTCTGCCCCCGGGGCTGCAATGTTGTACGCACCCGCCGGGCCGCGCTTTGTCGCGAGCACCATGGCCGCGACGCAGTCGTCGCGATGGATGAGCTGAAGCGAGGGATCGTAACCGGCGACGGTCGGCACCACCTCCAGGTCGAGATACCTTGCGAGGGGCTGAGGCTCGTCGGGGTTCAGGCTGTTCGAGAACCGGAGCGCGAGGATGTCGATGTTCGGATTGCGCAGCCCAAAGTCGCTGACGTACGACTCGACCTCGACGATGTCGCGCACGAACTGGTGGCGCGAGTTGCTGTCCAGGCGGTGGTCCTCGCGAAGCCCGGCAGGCAAGTCGAACCGCGAGCCGTAGACATGCCCTGAGGACTTGAGCACGAACCGCCTCACAGGGCTTCCTTCTCCTGCGCATCCGGCGAGCAGGTTGAGGGTGCCGATGACGTTCATCTCGTGGGCGCGGCGCGGATCCATGTCAAAAGAATCGATGCGCGTCAGCGTGTGAACGACAGTGTCGATGCCGACTGCCCTCACCAGCTTGCCGATCAGGGAGTGGCGGACGTCGAGCCGGAGATAGTCGGCGCGCCCCAGGTCGTAGCGCGGCTCGCGAATGTCGATGCCGATCACCTCGGCGACATCGGGATCTTCCACCAGGCGCTGGACGACGAGAGCGCCCCACCACCGGGCGACGCCGGTGACAAGAATGCGTCTCTTCTTAGAGGCCATTTGTGAAGTCAGTCTAGCCCTGGATTACTCGCGTGGCCGGTAGGCCTGGCTTCGCCAGGCCGTCCGCCAATCGTCCATTTCGCCTGCCATGCGTGGCTAGGAGAACTCTTAAACCAATCCCAACCTGCAGGAAAAAGAGCCATGGGAGGAAACCTAGGTTTCCTCCCATACCTTTCAGTATGTGCGTTTGATGACGTCTCGTTCCATCTGGGCGACGGCCTTCGACAGCGTGTCTTGCAAGGGTGATTTCGCGGTGCGCACCGCCCACTCGAGCTGGCGCAGCAGGGAGTAGAGGCCCTTCATCGCCTTGATCGCGTCACCGATGTCCACGTTGGCCGGGAGCGGGATCTGGTCGAGGGCCTCGCGCGCCGACCAGCGGTAGGCGAAGTCGATGTAGTCGTGGGATGGAGCGCGCAGGTTCGGCTCATCGAGCTCGCTCTCCATGTCGGCGAACCGGAAGTAAAGCGAGCGGATGAGCCGCGCGGTCTGCGCTATCGCAGGCGTCGGATACCTCCGTGGACCGCGCGCCTGCCGGTCTCTGCCGCGCTCCCTGTCCTCGGCCGTCAGCATCACCAGGACAGCGCATAGCTCCTCGGGCGTCAGGCCCTCGAACCATCCGAGCCAGATCGCTTCCGCGACGAGGATCGTGTTCTCGCCGTACACGCGCGAGGCGAACAACCCCTTGTCGGTCGGGCGGTCGTGGGCGAGAAAACCGGTTTCGGTCAGGATCTTGGAGAGGCGGCGGAGCTTGCGCGGGTACTCGTCCATCGTCCCGCTGACCTCGCGCTGCCCGCCCTCGAGCTCCTTCTGGAGGTTGCGTATCTCGGCGTACTTCTGGAGCAGCTCACCAAAACGCGGAGAGCGCACGAGCTTCAGCTTCCTCTGGCGCTCGAGCAGTCCCTTTGCCTCCACCTCGAGCCGCTGCACGATCCGCCCCGAAGGGCCCATCGCCCGCGTGTGGCGGCCGCGGCGCCCCCTTCGCTCGGCCCCCGCCTCACGCCTCAGGCGCCTGAGCTCGATCCGGATCGCGCGTCGCCTGTCCTCGAGCTTGAAGTACTGGGCGACATCCTCGATTGAGACCTCCGGGTCGTCCCACATGCCTCGGATGTCCGACAGCTGCTCCCGCACGTTGACGAGGCGTTCCTTGGTCTGCTCGGCCGCGAGGCGTTTCTGGAACTGGCCGAAAGACCGCTGCATCAGCGCCTCCGCCTCCTCCGGCGTGTACACGCGCAGGAGGTTGAGAGCCATGTTGTAGCTGGGCAGGAACTTGGACTCGACCACGAGCGTCGGCCCCATCGCGACCTCGTAGATGGTGCCGATCTCGACGTCCGACTCCTTGAGGATCACCCCGTGTCCGATCACGTCGATTCCGCGCCGGCCCGCGCGGCCCATGAGCTGTGTCAGCTCCCCGGTCGTGAGGTGGGAGAAGTTGACCCCGTCGAACTTCGTGAACGACGACACCACCACGCCGCGCGCGGGCATGTTGATCCCGAGCGACAGCGTTTCGGTCGCGAAGACGACTTTGATCAAGCCCCGCTGGAAGAGCTCCTCCACCATCTCCTTGTGGTAGGGCAGGAGCCCGGCATGGTGCTCCGCCAGCCCGCGTCGCAGGAGACGCGCGTCGACCATGCGCCTGAAGAGGGCCTCCTCGTCGTGGTCGGTCAGAGCCTGCAGCCGCTCAGCAGCGACTCGGTCGATCGCCTCTTTCTCGGCCGCGGTGGTCAGGTCGATCTCGTGGTACGAGCAGCGCTGCAGCGCTTCACGGCAGCCGCGGCGCGAGAAAATGAAATAGATCGCGGGAAGCATGTCGAGGCTTCGCAGCTGCGGGACCACGTGGAGAAGGTCGTTGGACGGCAGCGCGCGGTATCCGCCGATTCGATATGAGGCCTCCTCCTCTTGCGCCCCCTTGCTCCAGGTCCGCTGGTCGATGCCGCCGTCGTCTTTGAACAGAGGCAGAAACTGGTTGTTGATCGCCAGCCACATCTTCAGCTCGACCGGCCGGACGTCATGGAAAACCGTCTCCATCCCACCGCGGTTCTCGGCCATCCAGTCGGCGATCTCTTTGTAGTTGCCGATGGTCGCGGACAGGCCGACGAGCTTGATGTTGGCCGGCGCCTGGATCACGATCTCCTCCCACACGGAGCCGCGAGGAAAGTCGTCGATGTAGTGGACCTCGTCGAGGACGACGTAGCGAACGAGATCCAGGCGCTTCGGGTCCTCGTAGATCAGGTTGCGCAGGATCTCGGTCGTCATCACGACCACAGGCGCGTCGGCGTTGATCGTGTTCTCGCCGGTGACGAGCCCGACCTGCGACTCGCCGTACTGGCGCACGAAATCGTGGTATTTCTGATTGCTCAGGGCCTTGAGCGGCGTCGTGTACAGAGCCTTCATGCCGTCCTGCAGCGCCCTGAAGATCGCGTACTCGGCCACCATGGTCTTGCCGCTCGACGTCGGCGCGCTGACCAGGACGCCACCACGCCCGCGCTCGAGCTTGTCGATCGCCTCTCGCTGGAAAGCGTCGAGCTTGAAGGGCAGGCCCGCCTCGAACTCGACTAATTGATCGCGCGCGTCGGACGCGCGCATCAGAGGTGAACCAGTTCAGTCGACACGTCGGTGACCTGGGCCCCGTCAGCGTGGGACTCGATGTAGGAAAGGGCGGCAGCGAGGACCTCGTCGGCATGCCGGCCCTCCGCGCTCACGCAGGCGATGGCAAGCTCGGCCAGCTGCCACCGATCGCGATCGCCAACCTCGGCGGCCGCGACCTGGAACTCCTTGCGAACTCGGCGGAGCAGGCCGTGGATCACGTGGCGCTTCTCCTTCAACGAGTGGCTTTCGGGCAGGTGAAGGACGACCTTGGCGACGCCGAGCGCCACGGCAGGAGCCATCACAGGTGGTCTTTGACCATTCGGGGTACTGCCAATATGATGGCCGGTGAGCTTGAGGGAGCCGACTGGGGAGGCCGGCACCAGCTGGAGGGAGAGAAATGATTCGAGACGAGGAAGCAGAGGATAAGGGCTTCGAGCAGTTCGAGCGGTTCCTGGAGGATTGGTCGCGGCGCGACTTCCTTCGCCGGATGGGTGGTGCGGCCGCCTGGACCGCGTTCTCCGGCGGTGTTCTGGAATTCCTGGACGCCTGCGCTGGGGGAAATACCACCACCAGCGTTACTGCGAAGAAGGGCGGCCACATCGTCGAGGGCGCATTCTCAGACGTCCGGACGTTCAACTCCATGCTCAGCAGCGACACCGCCAGCAACCAGGTGATCGGTCTCATGTTCGATGGGCTGCTCAACAGCAAGAAGAACGGCGACCTGGTCGGGGCGCTAGCCCAGGACCTGCCGAAGACGTCGGCCGACGGGCTCACCTACACGTTCAAGCTGCGGCCAAACCTGAAGTGGTCGGACGGCCAGGCGCTGACCGCGGATGACGTCGTATTCACGTACCAGCTCGCCTATGACCCCAAGTACGCGGACGTGGCATCACCTCGTCGTGGCGACCTCTCGAAGTACATCGCCAGCGCCACCGCACCCGACCCGCAGACGGTGGTGATCACCACCACGCAGGTTTTTGCCCCATTTCTCGTGTCGCACGGGCAGTACGGAATCCTCCCCAAGCACGTGCTCGGCAGCCTGTCGGCGAAAGACATCAACACCGCCGACTTCAACAAGGCTCCGACCGTATCCAACGGCGCCTTCAAGTTCGTCAGCTGGCAGAGCGGCCAGCAGGTCACCCTGGCGCGGAACGACAACTATTGGGCAGGTCCGGCGCTGCTGGACCAGTACATCTACAAGGTACTGCCAGACTCGACGACCGTGGCCAACCAGCTGAAGACAGGCGAGATCGACATCGGCCCGGTCGACCCGTCCCAGTACGACAGCGTGAAGGCCTCTGGAAACACGAACATCGTCGACTTCCCGGTCGCCATCTTCGACTTCTACGCCTACAACCTCGACCCCACCAAGCTGGGCGGCAAGCTCTTCGCTCAGAAGGAAGTTCGCCAGGCGCTCGTGTACGCCCTGGACCGGAACTCGTGGGTCAACGCCATCTACTTCGGCCACGCCTCCGTGGCGACCTCTGTGGAGCCGCCAACGTCGTGGGCCTTCAAAGCCAAGCCCCAGGTCGTCTACACGTTTGACAAGGCCAAGGCCAACTCTCTCCTCGATGCGGCGGGATGGGCCAAGGGCTCGGATGGCATCCGGGCCAACAAGGATGGGCTGAAGCTCCAGTTCGAGATGCATACGAACGCCGGGAACAAGCAGCGCGAGAGCTTGCTCCAGGTCATGCAGCAGTCGTGGAAGGACATTGGCGTCGACGCCACGCCCAAGCTGATCCAGTTCCCGCAGCTGGTCACCGAGATCGTCAGCACGCGAACGTTCGACATGTTCCTGGTCGGCTTCAGCTGGGGCCAGGACCCTGACGAGGCGCCGCTCTTCCACTCACGCAACACTGCACCGGGTGGCTTCAACGGCGCCGACTTCAAGAACGCGGACGTCGACGCGGCGCTCGACGGTGCTCTGACCACCCTCGACAAGAACAAGCGCAAGCAGCTCTACTACCAGTTCCAGGACATCATGTCGGACCAGGTGCCGGCCCCGATCCTGATGTTCAACAAGGGCATCTGGGCCACGAGCAAGAGAGTCATGGGCGCCGACTTCGGAACCTACAACCAGTTCGGAAACAGGCCCTGGATTCAGAACGTCTGGGTGACGGACGGCAAGTGAGCGAACTCTAGGTAAGCGGGAAGGCTGGTTTGGAGCCGCCAAAGCAATAAGCGATGATTGTCAAATTCATCGCAAGGCGGCTCCTTGCCTCCGTGATCGTCGTCCTTGGAGTGACGGCGGTCACCCTCACCCTCATGGACCGGACACGTGGCGCGTACGTGCCGGGCCTCGACCTCAATCCCGCGTTGCGCCCGGAGGACATCGCCCGCCTTCGGGCTGACCTCGGCCTCGATCAACCCTTCTACCAGTGGTACGTGACCTGGCTCTGGAACGTGCTCCACGGCGACTTCGGACGCTCGATGATCGATGGGAGCCCGGTCTTGACCCATATCCTCGAACGGCTCCCCAACACCCTCGAGCTGACGCTCACCGCGGTCGTGCTGGGGATTCTGATCTCCATTCCGCTTGGCGTGATCGGAGCCCTGCGGCGCGGCAGCAAAACGGACCATGCCCTCACGGTTTTTTCGGTCGCCGGTTTCGCGGTGCCCCAGTTCTGGCTGGGATTGATGCTGATCCTCGTCTTCTCGGTGACGTTTGAGCACTACGGCTGGCCGTGGCTTCCTTCCGGCGGCGTGACCAGCCCGTTCGGCGGAGGCGACATTGGCGACCGGTTGCTCCACCTGATCATGCCGGCCACCGTGCTGTCGTTCTTTTATCTGTCCCTCTGGTCGCGCTTTACGCGGTCGAGCATGCTCGAGGTGCTTTCGCAGGACTACATCCGCACCGCTCGCGCCAAGGGCATGAGCGAGCGCCGCGTCGTGTACCTCCACGGCCTGCGCAACGCGTTGATCCCACTGGTCACGCTGATCGGCCTCGAGCTGCCCGGCCTCGTCAGCGGCGGCCTGATCGTGGAGGTTGTCTTCAGCTGGCCCGGCCTGGGACGGCTGGCATTCGAGCGGGCGCTCCAGTACGACTACACGACCGTGATGGGGGTGGTCTTCTTCGTCACGCTGCTGGTCGTGGCCGGCAACCTGCTGGCGGACGTCCTCTACGCGGTCCTCGATCCACGGATCCGGTACTCATGACGACCCAGGGCCCCGGGTGATGCGGCTGTGATCGATCCGGGCGGCATCACGCAGTTGGACCTACCGGGTCCGGCGATCGAGGGCGAGGCCCGGCGGCCGGCGCAGTCGTACTGGAACGAATCCTGGGAGCGGCTGCGCGCCAACCGGATCGGCGTGTTCTGTGGAGCGTTGATCCTGATCCTCGCCCTGATCGCGATCGCCGCGCCGGTGTTCAGCCAGTTCGTGACGCATTTCGATCCGGCACGCCAGCATCTCTCGGACAACTTTCGATCGCCCGGCCACCCCTATCTCCTCGGGACCGACGAACTGGGCCGCGACACTCTGACGCGGCTCATCTACGGCGGCCGGGTGACCCTGGGGGTCGCATTCCTTACGGTCGCGCTGTCGCTGACCCTGGGAACCACGGTCGGCCTCGTCGCCGGCTACTACGGGGGCTGGCCCGACGACATCCTGATGCGAGTGGTCGACGTCTTCCTGGCCATCCCCGCGATCTTCTTGTTCATCCTGATGTCGATCCTGTTCCGACCCAACGCGATCACGCTGGCGGCCATCATCGCCTCGGTTGGCTGGGGGGGAGTTGCACGACTTGTGCGCGGCGAGGTGCTCTCGGTGAAACAGCGAGATTTCATCCTGGCGACGCGATCCATCGGGGCTCGCGACTTGCGCCTGATCTTCCGCCACCTGCTGCCGAACGTCCTGCCGGTTCTGATCGTGGCGGCGAGCCTGGGAGTTGGCCAGATCATCCTGATCGAAGCGGCGCTGGACTTCCTCGGCCTCGGCATCCAGCCTCCCACCGCGAGCTGGGGCAACATGCTCACCAACGCCGAGAGCTATTTCTTCCACTCGGGATGGCTGGTGGTCTTCCCGGGAGTGACGATCTTCGTGACCGTGCTCGCCTCGAACCTTTTTGGCAACGCCGTCCGAGACGCCTTCGATCCCAGGCTGAAGGCCCACTGACGGTGGCCCAACCACTTCTCGAGGTGCACGACTTGCACACCGTCTTTGCCACCAAGAACGGCAACGTCAAGGCGGTCGATGGCGTATCGCTCGAGCTCAACCCCGGAGAGACGCTCGGCATCGTCGGCGAGTCGGGCAGCGGTAAGTCGGTAACCGCACTGAGCGTCATGCGCCTTCAGCGTCCGGGCAAGATCGTCGGCGGCAGTGTCATCTACAAGGGTCGAGACCTCACCAAGGCGACAGAGGGAGAGATGCGTGAGATCCGTGGACAGGACATCGCGATGATCTTTCAGGATCCGATGACCTCCCTGAACCCGGTCTTCCGGACCGGTTGGCAGGTTGCGGAGCCGGTTCGCCTGCATCACGGCCTGGACAGGGCCAAGGCGATGGCCGTGGCGGTGTCGATGTTGGGCAGGGTGGGCATCCCGACACCCGAGACACGCGCTCGCGACTACCCGCACCAGTTTTCCGGTGGGATGCGCCAGAGGGCCATGATCGCGATGGGTCTCACCACCACGCCGAAGGTCCTGATCGCCGATGAACCGACCACCGCCCTGGACGTCACCATCCAGGCCCAGATCCTCGACCTGCTGCGCCATGTCAACCGCGACTTCGGCACGGCGACCATCCTGATCACGCACAACCTGGGCGTGGTGGCCGGCATGTGCGAGCGCGTGATGGTGATGTACGCGGGGCGGGTGGTCGAGTCTGGCCCGACCGTCGACGTGTTCGCGCACCCCAAGCATCCTTACACCTGGTCTTTGCTGCGGTCGATTCCGCGACTGGACGCTGAGCGGCATGAGCCGCTCAAGCCGATCGACGGGCTTCCACCCGACCTGATCGACCTCCCTTCCGGCTGTGCGTTCCACCCGCGATGCCAGTTCAAGGTCGAACGCTGCTCGCGCGACACCCCGGTGCTCAACCGGGTCGGCGAAACGCAGCTGGCCGCGTGCTGGGTCACCCAGTCGGGCGTGGAGCTCAAAGGTGCCTGAAGCAGTCCATGCGCAGCTGAAGCGCGTCTGGACCGCAACGGCCCCGCTCGTGTCGGTGCGCGGGCTGAAGACGTGGTTTCCGGTTTCCTCCGGCATTCTCCAGAGGACCGTCGCCCACGTCCGCGCGGTCGACGGCGTCGACCTGGACATCAAGAAGGGCGAGACCGTGGGGCTCGTTGGAGAATCCGGCTGCGGCAAGTCGACGCTCGGCCGCACGATGATCCGCCTCCTCGATCCGACCGCCGGGACGATCGAGTTCATGGGCGAGGACATCACCCATCAGCGGGGGTCGGCGATGCGGGCGCATCGTCGCGACATGGCGATGATCTTTCAAGACCCCTACGCGTCGCTCGATCCGCGGCAGACCGTCGGGGACATAATCGGCGAGCCGCTGGAGATCCACAAGCTCGCCAGTGGCAGGGAGCGCCAGGACCGCATCTACGAACTGCTTCAGGTCGTGGGCATGAATCCGAGGTTTGCCGACCGCTATCCACACGAGTTCTCGGGCGGCCAGCGGCAGCGCATCGGCATTGCTAGGGCCCTGGCGGTCGGCCCGACCTTCATCGTCTGCGACGAGCCGATCTCCGCGCTCGACGTCTCGATCCAGGCTCAGATCATCAACCTGCTCGAGAGCCTCCAGTCGAAGTTCGACCTCACCTACCTGTTCATCGCGCATGACCTCTCGGTCGTGAAGCACATCGCGAACCGCGTCGCGGTGATGTACCTCGGCAAAATCGTAGAAATAGCGCCGGGTGGCCAGCTCTACCGCCGGCCTCGCCATCCGTACACGGGGTCGCTGCTCTCGGCGATTCCCATTCCAGATCCCCTGATCGAGCGAAACCGGGAGCGTGTGATTCTTCAAGGAGACGTCGGTTCACCCATCGATCCGCCCTCCGGCTGCCGCTTCCGCACGCGCTGCCCGCGAGCGCGACCGGATTGCGCCGAGAGCGAGCCCCCGCTCGAGACGTTCGGGGACGAGCACCTGGCCGCCTGTTTCCATCCATTAGATTGAGGGCGTGGTAGGACACCCTGGTCGCTGAGCTGGAGGAGCTGGCGCGCGACCTGGTCGCCGCCTCGTACCTGAAAGGCGACTTCGTGCTTCGCTCTGGAAAGCGGTCGAATCGATATTTCGACAAGTTCCTCTTCGAAACCGATCCGGCCCTCCTGCGCAGGCTGGGCAAGCACCTCGCCGCGCTGGTTCCGAAGGAAACGCAGCGCCTCGCGGCGCCTGAGCTCGGCGCCGTCCTGCTCGGCGGAGCTGTCTCGATGGAGACCGGCCTGCCGCTCGTCCTGGTCCGAAAGGAACCAAAAGGCTACGGAACGTCGAAACAGATCGAGGGCCATATGTCGCCCCTCGATCGGGTCACCGTCATCGAGGACGTGGTCACGACGGGCGGCGACTCGCTGCGGTCGGCGCAGGTGCTTCGCGATGCCGGCGCCGAGGTGATCCACCTGGTCGTGGTGCTCGACCGCGGCGAAGGAGGCGAGGAGAACATTCGCGCCGCGGGCATTCCGTACTCGCCTCTGCTCCGGGTTCAAGATCTAGAACTTGACTGAGCTGCTGATCCAAGGCGGCTCGGTCTACGGACCTGATGGCCCACTCGACGCAGACGTGCTCGTCACCGACGGCGTGATCACGCGGGTCGATGCGAGCGGCTCGACTCCGGCCGGCGCGACCGTCATCGACGCGCGCGGCATGTACGTGATGCCGGGGGCGATCGACGCGCACGTGCACAGTCGCGATCCTGGCTTTCCGGAAAAAGAGGACTTCGGCACTTTGACAACGGCGGCCGCCATGGGCGGCGTGACGACCGTGCTGGACATGCCGAACACCGTGCCCGCGGTCGACGTGGCAGGGGTGCTCGAGTCGAAAGCCGCGCTCGCCCGGCCCAAGGCGCGCGTCGACTTCGCTCTCTGGGGTCTGGTCCGCTCGAGCTCGACGGAAGATCAACTGGAGGCGCTGGCCGCGGCGGGAGCCGTGGGATTCAAGGCGTATCTCGGTTACAGCTTCAGCTCCAGCCGAAAGCAGGTACTTCAGTCGGCCGGCACGGACGACCCGGATCTCGAGGCGCCGCCCGACTACGGAACGCTGGCCCGGCTCGGCCCCGCGATGGCGCGACTCGGGCTTCCCCTGGCCATCCACGCCGAAGACCCGGCGATCCTCGCAGCGTTCCGGCGCCCTCTCGAGACCTATGCGGACCTTCTCGAATCGCGACCGGCTGAGGCCGAGGCGGTGGCCATCTCAGCCGCCAGCGCCATCGCCCGGGATTGTGGCGTGAACCTCCACGTGGCCCACCTCTCCAGCGCGCTCGGCCTGCGGGCGGCCCAGGACGCGATGCGCACCGGCGCCCATTTGACCCTCGAGACGTGCCCGCAGTACCTGTGGCTCTCCGATCAGGATTTCCCTCGCCTCGGAACATTCATGAAGGTCTTCCCTCCCATTCGCACGGCGGCCGATCGCGCGGCCCTCATCGAGGCGGCCGCGAACGGCGTGATCCGGATCGTCGCGACGGATCACGCGCCGCACACCGATGATGAGAAGTCATGGCCGTTCGCCGAAGCGCCTTCCGGAAGCCCGGGTGTGCAGTCGCTTTACCTGAGCTGCCTCGAGCTCGCCAAGCGCCTGGGCGACGTGTCGCTCGCGCCCCGTTGGGTGAGCGAGGGCCCGGCGGCTCTGGCGGGACTCCAGGAAACCAAGGGTGCCATCGCGACCGGCTTCGACGGCGATCTCGTCATCGTCGACCCGAACCGCAAGTCTGAGGTGCGCCCGGCACTGATGCGTTCCCGGCAGCACCACGGCGCTCTCGATGGAAAGGAGTTCGGGTTCGCGATCAGGGATGTCTTTCTACGCGGGCGGGCGATCGTACGCGACGGCAAGCTGACCGGCCGGGCATCGGGTCGAATGGTGCGTCCCGCCCGTTGAAGTCATGAAATGGCGACTCCCGACACCTCGTCACTCGTGAGGTTTGGGCTCCGCTCGGCGGCGGCGCTCTTCTTCATCGTCATCGTAGTAGCCGTTTCTTCATGCCGAATCCCTGGCAGCGCGGCTACCAGCACCCCGCAGCCAGCATCGACCGCGAAAGCCGCCCCTTCGCCGGCAGGTCCCCTCGACACCCAGGTCCCCATGCCGGTCGGGTTCCCGGCGGACGTGCCGATCTACACGGCCGCTCGCCTGACGGCGGCGGCGGCCTTTGCCGCCAACGGTCAGACCACCTGGGGCATGGAGTGGGAGACGCTGGACACCGTCGACAACGTGCAGGCCTTCTACACGAGCAAGCTGACCCAGGGCGACTGGACGATCAAGGTCGCAGGCGCAGCAGCCGGGGCGTTCTCCGCCACGTTCAGCCGGAAGAGCAACTCGAAGGTGACGGGCGCCCTTGGTGTCGATCGGAGCTCAGGGGTGACGAAGATCTCGATGAGCCTGGCGGGCGCCTAGCGCTAAGTTTGAGAAGGAACCTGGCGGTTTTTCTGCGCGCAAGCCGAGCAGGATGGGACTCACTGATTGCATCGGCCGGTCGGCTCCGCCGACGGGCCTGCCCATCTTCCCCGGGATCGGATTACCAGAACGTTTCTCCTCGCCACGAATGAGTGGCTTAAGGAACGTCAGGGGACGGCCGGAGTAAATCCGGCCTACTTACCACGCAGGGGCTAGCGGGGCGCCGGCGCGCCCCTGAAGACCGGGTTCTGCGCCAGCTCGCGCTCGAGGCTGCTGGCGGGTCCGTGGCCTGGGTAAAGCGCCGTCGACAGCGGCAGGCGAAGCAGCTTGGTACCGATGCTCATCATCTGGCGGCGCAGGTCCGTTTCGGCCGTCTGCTTGCCGATGCCTCCGGCGAGCAGCGTGTCGCCGACGAACGCGTGGTTGGCGATCACGTAGCAGACGCTGCCCGGCGTGTGGCCGGGCGTGTGCAGCACGGTGACCTTGAACTCGCCGAACTCGAGCTCGTCGCCATCGACCAGGTAGCGGTCCGCCGAGCGGAGGAACTGCTTGGCGTCGGCTGAGTGAAGGCCGGTCTCGCCGCCGACCAGCTCCTTCAAAGCATCTTTGCCGGCGACGTGTCCCGGGTGGCAGTGGGTGGCCAGGATGTACCGGACCTTGAGGCCTTTCAGCTGCTCGGCGATCTTCTCGACCGGCAGGCCTGGGTCGATGACGACCGCGTCCTTCGTGCTCGCGCATGACACGACGTAGCCGTTGACCTCGCGATCGAGCTTGACCTTGACGATGGAGAGCTTGGCCACGGATGTCCTCTTACTCTATGTACCGCAATGGAGCAGGTCGCCGCTGTGGGTTTTGCCAGCGTCCTCGCACTCGTGTGCCTTTTCTGGGCCTACGGCTACTTCCGAAGGCGGTCCAAGAAAAGGTACTGAAGCGCCGCCTGGCCGCTACTCCTGCGGTCCCTGCACCTTGAGGCGGAGCGCGTCCAGCGAGTCGAACTTGTCCAGCGCCGGCTTCGCGCGCGGCCGGTCCGGGTATTTCGCCACCTGGATCGCCTCGAGCAAGAGCTCGATCTCCTCCGGAGCGAAGTTGAGGGTTCGGAAGACGACCTCCTTCACCTCAACGTGCCGGTCCACGGCGCCTTTGATCACGTCGTCCGTGTCCGTCACGACCTGCGGTCGCGTCGGCCGGAACAGCTCTTCAGATCCCGCGAGTGAAACGCGCTTGAAAGTGGGCATCAAATGGCTCCTCGGTGATTCTCTATGACTTTGGCCCCGAGCGCACGGTACGACTTCGCTCCGTCCGAGTCCTTCGCGTAAGTGAGGATCGACTGACCCGCCAGGGGCGTCTCGGCGAAACGGATGGAATCCGTAATGCCGAAGTCGTAAACCTTGTCGCCGTACTTCTCCCTGACCGCGGCCAGCACCTCCTGCGAGTGGAGCGCGCGCTGCTTGTAGAGAGTGGGCAGGATTCCCAGCAGCTCGAGGCGCGGATTGAGCCGGCGCTTGACGCGCTCCATCGTGACGAGCAGCTCCTGCATTCCGCGCAGCGCGAGGAACTCGGCCTGCAGCGGGACCAGGACCTCGTCCGCGGCGACGAGCGCGTTGATCACGATCAGGTCGAGCGAAGGCGGACAGTCGATGATGATGAAGTCGTAGCGCTTCTGCGCCGGCTCGAGCTTGTCGCGCAGGATGCTCTCGCGGCCGATCTCGTTGATGAGCTGGTTATCCGCACCCGCCAGCTCGATGTCGGCCGGGATGTAGTGGACTCCCATCTGCCGAGCCTCCTGCACGACGTCGGTCACGGTCGTGTCCGGATCGACGAGCAGGTGATAGATCGTCTTCTCGATATCGGCCGGCGGTTTCATGTACAGCGTGAGATGGCCCTGGGCGTCGAGGTCGATCAACAGCACCCGCTGACCCAGCTCCGCGAGGGCTGCGCCCAGGTTGACTGCGGTGGTGGTTTTGCCGACACCCCCCTTCTGCATGGCGACGGCTATCGTTCGGGCCAAGATTGGCCCGAGTCTAGCGGAAGCAGGGGATTCTGGCCCACACCGGGGGCTGATTACCGTCCGACCTAGAGGCCGAGACTGGAGATCCCCGTCGGATCTTCGTCGCCGATGCGGCCGATCTCCGTCGTTGCGGCCTCCGCTCCTCGCTTGAGCATGCACGATGCACGCGCTCCGGTGCTCGGCCGCGCCTAGGATCTCGGCCACCCCGGCGCCGAATTTCTCGACGGGGCCTCCAGCTCGACCTCTAGAATGGCGCCGGTGTTTGTGATCCCCCTGATCGCAGGTGCGGTCGGCGGTGCGTTCGCCGCCGTAGTCGCCCGCCAGTACGCGAGCCGCCGAAAGCCCTACCAGGCGATCTGGGCGGTCGCTCTCGCGATGTTTGCGGCGGCGGCGTTCTTCGAGACCGCCGGGCAGGCCTTCGGCTGGTCCGATGCCACCTACCGTGGCTACTACCTGTTCGGCGGGCTGCTCAACGTCGGATGGCTCGGCCTGGGATCGCTGCTGCTCCTTACCTCGCCCAGAGCAGGCCGCATCGCGATCATCGTGATGGTTCTCGCTTCGATCGTC
This sequence comes from Candidatus Dormibacteraceae bacterium, assembly GCA_041482895.1. Lineage (GTDB taxonomy): Bacteria > Chloroflexota > Dormibacteria > Dormibacterales > Dormibacteraceae > Palsa-870. Next base: position 26,593 of record JBGPEO010000007.1, read on the forward strand.
GGGCTGGTCGCGGTCCTCGTCGCGCACACCGATGCGCACCTGCTCAAGGCGCAGGTTCCGGCACGAGGAGCGATCGACGTGCCTGCCGTTCTGCCTCTCATCACGAACCTGAGCGGGTCGATCCTCTTGATCGGGGGCGCCGCCTGGTCCGCCTGGAAAGCGGCGCGCTCCGGGGCGCCGAGCCATCGCGTGGTGGGGCTTGCGATTCTGGCCGCAGGCGCCTTCATCGTGGCCGGGGGTCACAGCTACGCACAGAGCAAAGGCGTTTACGCGGCGCAGCCTGTCAGCGAAGCGCTGGGTATAGTCGCCATGTTCGTTGGATACCTCGTGATCGAGTCACGCGTGCCGTTCAGACATCCGAGCGCGGCATGAGGATGCGCTAGATGGTCATCGACATAGTCGTCGTCCTCGTGGTGATCGTCTCCTTGATCGTGGGCTTCCAGCGCGGGGTGATCCAGCCGCTGCTGGCCGAGATCTTTTTCTTCGGCACTCTGCTCGCGGTGTTTCGATTCCACGACCAGTACACGACCGAGATGCAGAAGTACCTGCATTTCAACGCCGTGCTGGCCGTTTTCGTAGCCCTGATCATCGCCGTCGTCATGGGCGCGGTCGGCGGAGCGATCGGAGGCGCGTTTCATCGCCTCGAATCGATCCGCGGAATCGATGGCTTGCTCGGCGTGGTCGTGCACGGGTTGGTGACGCTGGTCGTGATCTACCTCGCCATCTCGGCGCTGGTGACTCTCGACAACGCGTTCGAGCCGGCTTTGAAGAGCGCAAGCCTCACCTTGACCCAGGTCAACACTCTCGAGTCGGAGATACTTTCGAACCCGATCACCTCGGCCATGGTCTCGAAATCCGACCTGGCGGCCCTGAAGGCCGCCGGCGCCAAGGCCTCGGGCGCGCACCTCGATTCGGTGGCCGGGATCCACCAGCTGCAGCAGATCTACACGGACTTCCTGCAGCCGCAGCTCCACAGCTCGCGGACGGCTCCGGTCATCCTGAGCATCGGACAACACTTCCCAGTGATCGGTCACGTGAAGCCAAGCGACCTGCACAACCTCGGTACCACGGCCTCGCCCGCCCGCACGGCCACGCCCTCGCCCAGCCCCAAGAAATAAATATGAGAAGGAACCTGGCGGGTCCTTCTGCGCGCAAGCGCGACCAGGATTGGACTTACTGATTGCATCGCCCGGTCAGCCCCGCCGACGGGGCTGCTCATCTTCCCCGGGATTGGATTGACTGAATAGTTACTCCTGGCGATGCGCGGAGACTTTCACGTTCGCATGGGGACGGCCGGAGTAAATCCGGCCTACCGGCCACGTCTCGGTGGGCGAGGTTTCAAGTGCTAGCGTGATGTAATACCGCTTGATGCTCGATCTAGCCCTCACGTCTGACCAGGAGCAGCTGGTCGCCACGGTCCGCGACTTCTGCGCCCGCGAGTTCGCCCCCACGATCCAGGCCGACGACCGTGCCCGCCGCCACGACCCCGAGATCTTCGCCAAGCTGGCGTCGATCGGGTTGCCGGGAGTCTGCTTTCCCCAGCGCTACGGCGGAGTCGGGCTCGACTACCTGTCCCTGGGCCTCGTCTGCGAGGAGCTCGAGTACGTCGACACGGTGTTCCGCACCGTCCTGTCCGTCCACGTCGGCCTCGTCGGGATGGGTCTGTACACGTGGGCCACGGAAGAGCAGAAGCAGCAGTGGCTCGTGCCGATGGCCTCGGGCCGGAAGCTCGCGTGCTATGGGCTCACCGAACCCAACGCTGGCTCTGACGTGGCCTCGATGCAGGCCACCGCGAGGCGCTCAGGCGGAGGGTATGTCCTGAACGGCCAGAAGATCTGGATCTCCGACGCCGATACCGCCGACTTCATGCTCGTTTTCGCCAAGACCGACCCGAAGGCCGGCTCACGCGGAGTGTCCGCCTTCATGCTCGATCGCTCAACGGCCGGCAAATCGCTGCGCACTGAGCCCATCGAGGGTCGCCTCGGTCTCCATGCCGGCGACGTCGGCTCCATCTTCATGGCCGACGTGGAAGTGCCGGAAGCGAACCGCATCGGAGACGAAGGCGACGGCTTCAAGATCGCGATGAGCTGCCTGGACAACGGTCGCTACACGGTCGCGGCAGGCGCGACCGGGACGGTGCGGGCGTCGCTGGATGCGTCGGTGAAATACGCGCGCGAGCGGAAGACGTTCGGCCAGGAGATCGGGCGGTATCAGCTCGTGCAGCAGATGATCGCCCGCATGTCACGCGACTACGAGATCTGCAGGCTCCTTTATTTCAAAGTCGCCTGGATGAAGAACACGGGGGCCCGGCATACGCGTGACGTTTCGATGGCGAAGCAGTACGCCACGGACGCTGCCTTCAATGCGGCGAACGACGCGATCGAGGTGCACGGCGCATACGGATACTCGTCCGAATACCCGCTCGAGCGATTCCTGCGCAACGCGAGGGCGCCTATCCTCTACGAGGGCACGCGCGAGGTTCACACCATCCTCCAGGGCGAGTACGCGCTGGGTTATCGCGAAGACCGGCCGGTCAAGGCGTCGCTCCCTCCGTACCGACCCGATTGATCGCGGCCGAGGCCGGCAGCCCGCCGGCCGGGCGCTCCTCAAGAAGGCTCGGCCACCTCGACTTCGCGCTTCTCTCGATCTACTGGATCGCGATCGGTTACCTGTGGACCAGCCTCGGCGGTTTGATCATCCCCGACCTTGTGATCGACCTCGTGGGGAGGAGGCACGAAGGCGTTGCGCTCGGTGTGCTGGAAGGGATCGGTTCGCTGATGGCCGTGGTCTGGCAGCCGGTGATGGGAGCCGTGTCAGATCGGACGCGGTCGCGATGGGGGCGCCGCCGGCCGTTCATCGCCATCGGCACGATCGGGGACGTCATCTTCCTGGTCGGGCTTGCCCTGTCCGGCAGCTACTGGCTCGTCGTGATCTTCTACTTTCTGCTGCAGACCGCTTCCAACACCGCGCAGGGCCCCTACCAGGGCCTCATGCCAGACGTGGTTCCGCCCGCGCAGCGCGGCACGGCATCGGGTTACTACGGCGTGTCGAACGTGGTTGGGCTCCTGGCCGGCACGATCGGCGCCGGGTTCATCCTGATGCACGCCGGTCGCGTGGTGGCGATCCTGAGCATCTGCGGGCTGCTGCTGGCGACCATGGTGCCGACAGTCCTGCTGATCCCGGATCACGCACCACCGACCAGCAAACAGTTCACGGGCCTCCGGCAGGCCCTGAAGGCGACGTTTGGGCGACCGCTTCGATATCCAGCCTTCATGTGGCTCATGGCGTCGCGGCTGCTGATCCTCATGGGCCTGGTCGGCGTCCAGAGCTTCGTGTTCTTTTACTTCAGCAACGTTTTCTTCGAGGGCAACCGCCACGCGACCATCGCCGCCACCTACACGCTGCAGGGCCTGGTGATCGCCAGCGCGTTCGCCGTCGCCCTGCCCGCAGCGCGCGCCTCGGACCGTTTCGGTCGCCGGCCCTTCATCCTGGTAGGCGGGCTGCTGGGGGCCGCCGGATTGCTCATGCTCGTGTTCAGCCATTACGAGCTGCTGCCTGCCGGCCTGGTCGCGCCACTGGCCGACTTACTGGATGTTCCCCATCTCGCCGCGCAGGCGACGCTGGTCGGCGTCCTGATCGGGATCGGTTATGGCTTGTTCTTTTCAGTCGATTGGGCTTTCATCCAGGATGTGATTCCCAGTGACGAGGCGGGGTTGTTCATGGGCTTCAGCAACATCGCGACCGCCGGGTCTGGGATCATCGCCCGGTTCGTGGGAGGGTTTCTGCTCGATCCATTCAACGCCGGGCCCCGGATCTTCGGTCTCCCCGGGGGCTTCCCGGTCATCTTTTCGCTGTTCTGTGCCTGGCTTTTGATTGGAGCCGTGCTGATCTTGAAAGTGCCTGAGGGCCGTCCAGTGCGAACACCCGCGGCGCCGGCGCGATGAACCTCGACGGACTCCGGCCATGGGCAGGCCTGGTGGGCGGATCGCCGGAGACGGCGGACGTGGTCGTGGCCGGAATCGCGTACGACGGCTCGGCCGTCTACCGCAAAGGGGCGGCTCTGGCGCCGCAGCGGATCCGCAGCCTGTCGGCCGCCATACCTCCAGTGACCGAAGACGGGCGGCTCCTCACCGGCCTGCGCGTAGCCGATATCGGGGACCTCGACGCGGGGACCGACATCGAGGCCGGTTGGCCGGCGGTGGCGGAGAGGTTGGCGGGCATTACTCCCGCAGCGTTCCTCACCGTGCTCGGCGGCGATCACTGCACGTTCATCTCCACCCTCGCCGCGCAGGTGAGGCGCCACCCGGGCCTCGCGGTGCTGTGGGTCGATGCTCATCCCGACCTGTGCGAGTTCTCGCGGGGCGGCCGCTGGACGTGCGGTTGCGCGCTGCGCCGCGCCCTGGATGTGTCAGGCCTCGACCCCAGCAGGGTCGTGATCGCGGCGGGTCGCGACTACGACCCCGAAGAGCTCGAGTTCATCGCGTCCCACGGGATGACGCTCGTGTCGGCGCACGACCTCGCTCGCGATCCTGAGGGCTCGGCGGGTAGGATCGCCGACCGGTTGGCGGGTCAGGATGTACACGTCTCGTTCGACATCGACGCCCTCGATCCTGCCTTTGCTCCGGGGACCGAGATCCCTTCTTCCGGCGGCCTGTCGACGAGGCAGGCCCTCGACCTGCTGGCGACCGCCACCGATCGCGCAAAGCTGGTCGGCCTTGACATAGTCGAGGTCTCGCCGCCGTTCGACAACGGCGACATCACGACCTTCGCCGCGCTGAAGCTGATCTTCGAGGTGTGGGGCATGGCGTGGAAAAAGCGCGGCGCCCCCGAGCGCGTCTCGTCGGAAGGCCATGGAAAGCGCTGATGTAGTCATCGCGGGCGGCGGGATCATGGGCTGCGCGCTCGCCTACCAGCTGGCCAGGCGCGACGTGGACGTGCTCCTGCTCGAACGCGAAACCCTCGGCTCTCAATCCACCGGCAAGTGCGCGGGCGGCGTCCGACAGCAGTTCTCGATGGAGGCCAACGTGCGCCTCCAGCGCCTTTCCGTGAAGATGCTCGACGGGTTCAAAGAGGAGACGGGTCACCCCGCGGACTTTCGGCAGATCGGTTACCTCTTCGTCCTCACCCTTCCCCAGCAGGTCGAGGATTTCCGACACAACATGGACATGTGGCATCGGGTCGGCTTGACCGAGGCTCGCTGGGTCGATGCGGCCGAAGCATCGCGAATGGTTCCAGTCTTGAACGTCGACGACGTCCTCGGCTGCACGTTCTGTCCGAGCGACGGGATCGCAAGCCCGGCCGATGTCACCTCAGGCTATGCGGCGGCCGCCCGGCGCCACGGGGCTCGCCTGAAGGAGGGTGTCGAGGTCATCGGCGTCGATGTCGCGTCCGGGCGCCTGCAGGGGGTCCGCACCTCGACCGGCGACGTCGCGACCCGCATGTTGTTCAACTGCGCCGGGGCATGGTCGGCTTCGATCGGGCGGATGGCCGGGCTCGAGATCCCGGTCCTTCCGTATCGCCGCCACATCGCAGTCACTGGGCCGTTTCCGGCGGTGCCGCGCAGCAACCCGATGACCGTCGATTTCAGGTCGTCTCTGTATTTTCACCCGGAGGGAGATGGGGTTCTGATCGGCATGAGCGACCGCGAGGAGCCGCCTGGATTCGTCACCGACGTCAACTGGGAATTCCTCGAGAAGATGTTCGAGCAGGCGGCGCTCCGAGCGCCTGTCCTCGCCGGAGCGGGGATCAAGACCGCGTGGGCGGGCCTGTACGAGACGACTCCCGATCACCAGGCGATCCTCGGGCCGGTGCCGGAGCTCGAGGGCTTCTGGTGCGCGGCGGGGTTCAGCGGGCATGGGTTCATGCAGGCGCCGGCCGCGGCCTTGCTGCTCAGCCAGCTCTTGCTGGACCACACGGCCGAGATCGACATCGCGCCGTTCGCCTTCGACAGATTCGCGAAGGGCTCTCTTGTTAAAGAGAGGAATGTGATTTAGACCCTGGTCGACTGTTGAGTCGCCCCCTTCGGGCGCTTCGCGCCGGCTTGCGCGCGTAGCGGCGATGAGGATGGGACTTGCTGATTGCCCCCTTGCGGGGGAAGTTAACGTCGAAAGATGATCGCCAGGACCATAAGTCCGACTCCGCCCAGCAGCAGCAATCCCGAGCACCCGATCTGGACCACCGTGAAGACGATGCCGCCAGAAGCCCCGTAGGCGTTCGCGAAGGTCGCCCTACGGCGCCGGGTCCTGACGGCGGCTGCAACGCCGGCAGTGCCGAGCAGGAAGGCGAGAAGCCCAAGCCCGAATCCCCCCGCCGCCTGGCCGAACACTGGTCTTCAGTATGCCCTCCGTTAGGATTCGACCCGTGGCCAGGATCCTTCTGCTCGGCTCTACAGGCTTTTTCGGCCGCGGTGTCGCTCACAAGCTGATCGACGGGGGGCATCAGCTCCGGGTGCTCGTTCGCGACCCGATGAAGGCAGCAGCCTTCAAGATCCGCGGGGCCCAGGTCATGGTGGGCGATGCGCTGAACCCGGCGGCTGTCACGCAAGCCGCACAGGGAGTCGAGCACATCATCAGCCTGGTCGCGGTGCGCCGCAACCGGCCGCAATCGTTCCTCGAGGTGAACGTCGACGGACCCCGAATCCTCGGCCAGGCGGCGAAGGCCGCCGGCGTGCAGTCGGTGGTGTTCATCAGCGCGATCGGCGCGCGGCTGGACGCGCACTTCAAGTACCTGACGTCGCGCTGGATGGGTGAGCAGGAGCTCGCGAAATCCGGGGTGGCGGGCACAATCCTGCGCTTCTCCTTCGTGCTCGCGGAAGAGGGGGGCGTGCTCAACGACTTCGAGCGTGCAGCGAATTTCGGACCCTTCCTGATCATCCCGGGCAGCGGCCAGGCGCAGCTGCAGCCGATTCTCCGGGAGGACGCCGCGCGGTGCGTAGTCGAGACGATCGGGCGCTCGGAGCTCCTCGGCAAGATCGTCGAGCTCGGCGGACCCGAGGTCGTCACCTACGAGACGATGTTCGACTGGTTCATCCAGGCCCGAGGCATCAAGAAACGCAAGCTCAAGCTCCCGGTTGGGCTGCTCATCCCCGGCGCCATGGTCATGGAAGCCCTCAGCACGAACCCCGTGGCAACCGCCGACGAGATCAACACGATTCAACTTCCCAACGTGGCGGACGGCATCGACTCGGTGAGCACGCATTACGGATGGCGGCCGACCGCGCCCAGCAGCTGGGTCCCCTCAAACTGGAAGAAGCCCGCGCGACGCTGAAGGTGCGCGCGTTCTTCGGGCTGCCCGTGCCCGAAGCGCAGCGTGGGCGGCTGGAGGCCTATCTCGCGGCGTGCGCGGCGACTGCGCCTGACTTTCGCTGGGCACCGGCCGAGAACCTGCATCTCACAGTCCGTTTCATCGGCAGCGTCGACCGCTCGGTGGTGGAGCGGGTCGCGGACCGGCTGGACGAGCGTCGATTGCTTGCGTTCGAGCTGGAGCTGGGCGAGATCGGCACGTTTCAGCGCGGGCGGTTGGTCCGCGTGGTCTGGCTCCAGGTCAATGCGGGCGCTGAAGAGGCCCGCGCGCTTGCCGCCCAGGTCGAGGCCGAATGCGGACAGGCCGGCCTGGAACCCGACTCGCGAGCGTTCCAGCCGCACCTGACGCTCGCGCGCGCCCGTTCACGCGATGGCGCCGCCGTGGCACCGCTCCCCAGCCCACCCGACCTGACGCCGTGGCGCGCCGAAGAGCTGGTCCTGTACAGCAGCCACCTGGGGCGTGGCGGCGCGGTCTACGAGCCGCTTCGCAAGCTCAGACTCCGGTGATCCCCGCCTCCGCACACTCGAGATCCTGCTCAGGGCGGCCGCCGCTGACACCTACCGCGCCGAGCACCTTGCCTTCGCGCTTGATCAGCACCGAGCCGAGCCCCGGGACCATCGGCACGCGGACCAGCCGGTCGGCGACGCTGAAGAATCCTGGGCGGTCTTTGGCGAGCTCCGCAAGAGATGCGCCGTCCCGGTGCAGCATCGCCGCTCCCACAGCTTTCGCTTCCGCGACCTGTGGAGTCAGCGGAGGAGCGCCGTCCATCCGCGCGACCGCGATGAGGAAACCGCCTTCGTCCACGACGGCAACCGTGACGCGGATACCGAGCTCGGCGGCCTTCGCCTGCGCGCGGACTATGACCCCGTTCGCGTCGTGAAGGTTCAGCGGCACCATGCAAGTCTCGCAGTTTGCGCGCAGAGCGGCGTTAAGGATGGGACCAGCTGATTGTTCTGGCTACTACAGATTGGTTGGCGGCGAACTGACTTTCGGACTTGCGCAGGCGCAGGTGGCCCTTTACTGTTTGCAACGGCTCCGAGGGAAACGTTCGAAAGGGCAGGAACAGGCCGCAAGGCCAGTACCGGTCCTCGAGAGGCGATCCGTCGGGGCCAATCTTTTTTCTCGCTGGATTACTGCAAGCTGATCGCGGTCACTCGCGTTAACCTGCCTCAGTGACCGTCGCGCAGCGAGCTCCCAAGCGCCTTGACGCCTCCGCGCCCGAGGCGATCGAGGTTTCGATCGTCATGCCCTGCCTGAACGAGGCCGAGACGCTGGCGACCTGCATCCAGAAGGCCCAGCAGGCGATCGAGAGCGGCGGCCTGGCTGCCGAGATCATCGTCGCCGACAACGGCAGCACAGACGGCTCCCAGGTCATCGCCAAAGAGCTGGGGGCACGGTTGGTCCCAGTCGCGAGGAAGGGCTACGGCAGCGCGCTCATCGGCGGCATCAACGCCGCCCGCGGTCGCTTCGTGATCATGGGCGACGCCGACGACAGCTACGACTTCACGGCCATCGCGCCGCTGATCGACAAGCTGCGCGACGGCTGCGACCTTGTCGTTGGTAACCGTTTCATGGGCGGTATCGAGCCAGGCGCCATGCCGTGGTCCCACCGCTGGGTGGGCAACCCGGTCCTCACGTTGATCAGCCGGATCTTCTTCCACACGCCGGTGGGCGACGCGCATTGCGGGCTCCGCGGATTCCGCAAAGACGCCTATGAGCAAATGAGGCTGCGCGCCACGGGCATGGAGTTCGCCAGCGAGATGGTGATCAAGGCATCCCTCAAGAAGATGCGGATCGCCGAGGTGCCCGTGACGCTCCGGCCGGACGGGCGCTCGCGCCCGCCTCACCTGCGCACGTGGCGCGACGGCTGGCGGCATCTGCGCTTCATGCTCCTCTTCAGCCCGAGATGGCTGTTTCTGTATCCAGGCCTGGCCCTGTTCGCGGTGGGGATCCTGCTGTCAGTTGCCCTCCTCCCGGGCCCCCTCTACGTGAGCAGCCTGCGGCTGGACATCCACACGTTGTTGGTCGCCGGCTTTCTCGCGCTACTCGGGTATCAGATGGTGCTGTTCGCCCTGTTCACGAAGATCTTCGCCATCAGGGCCGGATTCCATCCTCCTTATCCGCCGCTCGAATCGGCGTCTCACTACGTGACGCTCGAGGTCGGCCTCGCCGCGGGTGCGCTCATGGTGCTGATCGGGGTGGTTGCTCTGGTCCTGGCCGTCGCGAGCTGGGGGGCGGTGGGCTTTGGGAGTCTGGATCCGTCGCTCACCATGCGAGAGGTGATCCCGGCGGTAGTGCTGCTCGCGCTCGGTTCACAAACAGTGTTCGCGAGCTTCTTCATCTCGATCCTGTCGATCGACAGGGACTAAATATGAGAAGGAACCGGGCGGTTCCTTCTGCGCGCAAGCGCGAGCAGGTTCGGACTTACTGATTGCATCGCCCGGCCGTGTTCCCGCCGACGGGGCTGCTCATCTTCCCCGGGATTGGACTCACGGAATGATTACTCCACGCGATACTTTGAGTGATCAGGGATGTCCGGGACGGCCGGAGTGAATCCGGCCTGCAGGCCACGCTTGACTAGTAGACCGGCGACTCCGCCGTGACTGCTTCCAGCCACTTGCGGCAGGACGTTAGGAAGCGAGCCGCCTGCAGGCCGTCGAGCACGCGGTGGTCGAACGAGAAGCAGAGGTACATCATCGGCTTGATCCCGATCATGCCGTCGATCGCGACCGGTCGCTCGACGATCGCTTCCATGGTCAGGATTCCCGCCTGCCCCGGGTTGATGACCGAGTAGCTGAACAGCGTCCCGAACGTCCCGGAATTGTTTACGGTGAACGTTGCGCCGGCGAGGTCATCCGCCTTGAGCTGCTTGTTCTTGGCACGCGACGCGATGTCGTTGACCGCGCGGCCGAGGCCCGCGATTGACAAGCCGTCGGCTCGGCGCACGACCGGGACGATGAGCGTGTCCTCGAGGCCCACCGAGATGCCGAGGTTGATGTCGCGGTGGATGATGAGCTCGGTCTCGTTGAAGGTCGCGTTTACCTGCCGGTGCTCGCGTAGGGCAGACGCGGTCGCGGCCATCACATACGGCAGGTAGGTGAGTGAGAAGCCCTCCTGCTTCTGGAAGGCGGCCTTGTTGGCGGCTCGGTTGGCGACGACGCCGGACATATCCGCCTCCTGCGTCTGCCACGCGTGAGGGATCGTGGTCTTGGAGCGGACCATGTTCTCGGCGATCAGCCGGCGGATCCGTGTCAGCTGGACGACCTCGTCGCCCTGGCCGGGCGTGACAGCCGGTGCAGGAGCAGCAGCAGCCGGAGCGGCCTTAGCCCTGGTTGCAAAGTCCTGGACGTCCTTCTTCGTCACGCGGCCGCCGATGCCGGTCCCGGTCACCTTCGACAGGTCGACCTTCAGCTCCGACGCCTGCATCTGCACCGCGGGTGAGTAGCGATGCTCGCCGGTCTCGAGCGTCACCGGCGCCTGCTCGGTCTTTTGGACTGGAACCGCCGCCGCCGGCTCCTCTTCTGCGGCCGGCTGTGCCGGCGGCTCTTGGGGCGGCTGGGCTGGCGCAGCCTTCTGAACAGCGGCCTTCTCCGGCCCGGACGTCGGCGGAGCTGCGGCGGCAGCTGGGGGCGGGGCTTTTGAAGTCACGCTCGCCTTTCCATCGGCTCCGCCGGCCCCTTCAGAGCCGACTTCTACGACCGCGATCTCAGCCCCGGCCTGAACCGTCTCGCCCTCTTTAGCCAGGATCTCGCGCAGGATTCCGGTCACTGGGGCGGGCACCTCGGCGTTGACCTTGTCCGTGTCGACCTCGAGCATCGGCTCGAATTCGACGACCTTGTCGCCGACCTTGACCAGCCACTTCGAGATCGTCCCTTCGTGGACAGACTCCCCAAGCTGCGGCATGACGACGCGCGTGGTGTTCGCCATCAGTACGCCGCCAGGTCGCGGAGAGCCTTGGTGATCTTTTCCGGGGTCGGCATGAAGTAGTCCTCCATCGGGATCGCGTAAGGCATTGAAGGCACGTCCAGACCGCCCAACCGCTTGACGGGCGCGTCCAGCCAACTCCAAGCATCGTCGGCGATCAACGCGGCCACCTCGGAGCCGACCGAGACACTGAAGTTGTCCTCATACAGGACCATGCATTTGCCTGTCTTCTTCGCCGAGGCGATGATCGCCTCCTTGTCCAGCGGGTAGACGGTGCGCAGGTCGATGATCTCGACGCTGACCCCCTCTGCTTCCAGGTGCTTCGCCGCTTCGTTCGCGTAATGGACCATCAGGCCGTAGCAGATGACGGAGATGTCGGTTCCCTCGCGGAAGGTTCGCGCCTTCTGCAGCGGAATGATGTACTCGCCCTTCGGCACCGGCTCTTTGAACATCCGGTAGAGGCGCTTGTGCTCGAAGAACAGGACCGGGTCGGGATCGCGGATGGAGGCGAGCAACAGGCCTTTCGCCTCGTAAGGGCTGGACGGGATCACGATCTTCAGCCCTGGCGTGGCGAACCTCGCCTCGATCGATTGAGAGTGGTACAGGGCGCCGTGCGCGTGGCCGCCCATCGGCGCGCGAACGACCATCGGCACCGACCAGTCGCCGTCGCTTCGGTAGCGGTACTTCGCGATCTCGTTCGTGATCGAGTTGAACGCCATGTGCGCGAAGTCGGTGAACTGCATCTCGGCCACGGGCCGCTTGCCTGAGATGGCGAGGCCGAGCGCCACGCCGGCGATCGACGATTCGGCGAGCGGCGTGTCGATGACTCGTGCTTCGCCAAACCGGGCGCGCAACCCGTCGGTAACCAGGAAGACGCCGCCCTTCTGCCCTACGTCTTCGCCCATCACCATCACGCGGTCGTCCCGTTCCATCTCTTCGGTGAGGGCGGAGCGGAGCGCGGCCACCATGTTCATGTCCTCGGTCTCCACACCAGGAGCGGGTTCCATCGCCCCCGGCGCGCCCACGCCGTAGACGTTCGTGAGCGCATCCTCAGGTGCAGGGTCCGGCGAATCCATTCCTTCTTTCGTCGCCTTCGCAACT
>JBGPEO010000008.1:0-38814 GCA_041482895.1 Candidatus Dormibacteraceae bacterium
TGGAGGCCTGCGATGCGTTTCAGTCGACAGCTGCGGCTACAGAGCCTCGGTGGCGACCGCGGCCAACTGCTTGGGGTGGTAGGCGCTGAGTGCGTTCTCGAACTCCACCATGAGCTCGTCGCTGGCGTCCACGGCGTCGCGCCTGGAGCCTGCCTCGACTTCGAAAGTCAGCGTGTAGCGACCCTCGTGCCCGGCTGCCTGCTCGAGGCGAATGAAGCCGGGAACGCGCGTGATCGAGCGAACGTCGGGATCTGACTGGGAAAGCGGTCTTTCGATCTCTAGCGGGACGGAAACGAGGAATTTCATGCGCGTGACGATAACACGAAGTTACGGCGCTGAAAATTGTGTGAACCACACGTTGTCTTCGGCCAATGTGTGTCGTCTGACACGAAATCCAATACATATTCAGGCCGCGCTAGCTTGCGCTGGCGAACAGGACCATGACGCCCCGGGCTTCGTCGAACGCCATCGGCATGGCGAACGCACCAGAGCGCGTCAGCGGCAAGACAGGGCCGTGCTCGAGCGGAACCTGGGCCCAGGCAGTCGAGTCCCAGGTCCAGGTGGTCGTGGGGCAGCCCGCGCTGTCGCAAGCCGTGCTGTCCTGCTGCACGAGCATGACGCTGCCGTGAGCCACGTCGTATCCCATCGTTCCCGCGGAGATCGCCGGCTGGACGTGCTGCTCCCAGCGCGCGCCGTCCCACGTCCACGTGGCTCGGCTTCCCATGTAGACGAGCAGGTGATGGGTTCTGTCGTAAACGAGGTGCGCGTCCTCTCGGGTCTCGCCGGCGGCGATTCCGCCCGCCATCTCTCTCCAGCTGGTGCCGTCCCACAACCAGGTGGCGGTGGAGGTTACGAAGACCAGGACGTCATGGCCCTCGTCGTAACCGATGAGCAATGCAGTGGACCCGGTTCCCGTACCTGGATCGGCAACGCTTGGGCCTCCGCGCAGCGGCAGCGACGCCCATTCGGTGCCGGTCCAGGCCCAGGTCTGCCCCGCGCCATTGACATACGTCACCCGACCAAGCCTGGCGTCGAAGACCATCGCACCCTGCCCGGATGCTGTCGGGTTGGATTGCGTTTGGTGCGCCATCCATGTGGTGCCGTCCCAGGTCCATGTCCGGTTGACGTGGTTGACGCATCCGCCCTGGAAGCCCATGACCATGCTGGAACAGCCGTGGTCCCAGAGCACGATCACCCCGCGCGTCCGGTCGTAGGCCATGTCCACGGCGTTGCTGGACGGTCCCGCGGCCGGCACCGGTCGCTGCGCATAGCTCGTTCCATCCCACATCCAGAGCGTCGCGGGCGCGGACCCCGACGCGCCGTAGAGCGGCGGCGTAGCCGGCTGGCCGCCGCGGATGGAAAACCACGTCGCGATCGCGGCGCCGACCAGCAACGCGGCGATCCCGAGGATCGCGAGCACCCGAGAGCGGAGACCGCGGTCCGACCATCGGCTCGGGGGCCTCGATCCGGACACCTGCGTCGGCCACATTCAACGCACTTTAGAGCCGGCCTTTCTCCCGCGTCAGCGTGGTGGCCCACCGGTCACGGCATGCCTCCCTTCGTGTCAATCACCCGATAAAGATCAGGGCCTTTCCGGTGTGAAGCACCGTAGGAGGAGGACCTTGACCAAAACTAGGCTGACTTCTCAAGCAGGCCGCAAGGCGCGAACGAAATTCTTGACCAACCGGGGAGGAGAAGCATTTGAGTCTTTCTATTTATCTCGATATCGTTCCCACGCCGACGTGGCTGGACCCCGGCCACACAGCGTGGCAGTTGGTCGCCGCAACGCTTGTCGGATTGATGAGCGTTCCGGGGCTGGCGATCCTCTACTCCGGGTTGATGAAGCGCAAGTGGGCGCTCAACTCCGCACTCATGGTCCTCTATGCGTTCGGCGCGACTCTTGTCGTCTGGACCTTCTGGGCCTACAAGATGTCGTTCGGGACCCAGCTCACCGACGTTCTGCACTTTGTCGGCACACCGGGGACGATCCTGTCGGCGAACGACTTGCAAGGCCAGGCCGTGATCCCGCTCCTGGTGGGCGCGATCCCCGCCCTCAAGTTCCCACTCTCCGCCCTCGCCTATTTCCAGTTCGTGTTCGCGGCCATCACCGTCATTCTGCTGGCCGGCTCGATCCTGGGACGCACGAGCTTCAAAGCCTGGATGGTCTTCGTACCGGTCTGGATCACGATCGTCTACTCGGTCAACGCGTTCAGCATCTGGGGCGGCGGCTGGATAGGCGCGTTCCCCTCGTGGCTGAGCGGTGTTGCGGGGGCGGGCGCTCTGGACTTCTCGGGCGGATATGTGATCCATGTCGCCGCTGGGGTCTCTGGCCTGGTGGCGGCCTCCGTCATCGGTCCGCGACTTCTCACCGACCGTGAGAACAACCGGCCCAGCAACCTGATCGCGGTGATCACAGGCGCAGGCCTGCTCTGGCTGGGCTGGAACGGGTTCAACGGAGGAGACCCTTACTTCGCCGGCGCCGACGCCTCCGCCGCCATCCTCAACACGAACCTCGCCGCGGCCACGGCGATGATCGCCTGGATGTTCCTGGACGTCTTCATCGTGGGCCGGGTCACGGTCGGCGGCCTCGTCAACGGAATGGTCGCGGGCCTGGTCGGCATCACACCCGCGGCCGGCTACGTGGACGGCTACGGCGCCTTCGCGATCGGCATCGCGGCTGGCGTCATCCCCTTCTTCACCTTCAACTACCTCGTCAAGCTTCCTCCCTTCAACCGCATCGACGACACGCTCGGCGTCATGCACACCCACCTGATCGCCGGCGCGGTCGGCGGGCTGATGGTCGGACTTCTGGCTAACCCCAACGTCGTGGTCTATCCCGGCACGGGCAGCACCGCTTCAATTGCGGCCACCGGGTTGCTGTTTGGCAACCCGAAGCAGTTCGTCGCTCAGATCATCGGGCTCGTCTTCATCCTGGTCTGGGACGGTGTTATGACCTTCGCGATCCTGAAGCTGATCTCGATCTTCATCCCGCTCCGGCTCACAGACAAGCAACTCGAAATCGGTGACGAGGCTGTCCATGGCGACGCCGCCTACGAGCTCATGCCTGTCCCGCCGGCGGCACCTTCGATACCCGGAGTCCACGCACCGATACCGGTGCCGACGACCGCCTAGCGGGCGACCAAAACCCTTTTTTGCCGGGACTCCGCTGGGGTCCCGGCCTTTTTTCTCCCACACCGCGGGCCAGGACCCACTCCGCCGCGACCACGTCTCCCACAACCAGCGTCGCCGGGGCTTCGATCGCAGCCGATGAACACGCGAATCGGTCTGTGGCTATTCCACTACCTGACCCGTCGCAGCTTTGGTCCTGGGGTCCAAAGCGTGACGTCCCAACCACTCGGTCGGTAGAAAAAGAAATGACCCCAACGGATCGCCTCTCCGGCTCCGGTTCCAGTCTTGCGACCAGATCCGACTCCGTCGAACGTGTCCCTCGGGGCCAAAACGAACACTAGCGGAAATCGAGAGCCGTGCCTGTCGGTGATTCTTGCGTAGCCAGGCTACTTTCCGAGACCGTCGATCTAGAGCTCGATCAGGCCGAGACGCGCTGCTGCGATCACGGCCTGGAGCTTGGAATGCACGCGAAGCTTTTCGATCACGTGGGTCACATGCCATTCCACGGTGTGAGGGGCGATGCCGAGAAGGTTGGCCAGCTCCTGTGTGTTGTGGCCGCCGGCCAGCAGCCGCAGCACGTCGAGCTCGCGAGGTGTGAACTCGGCAAGAAGCTTCTCCCGAGCCTGCTTCTCATTCCCCAGCTTTCGCTGGCGGGCGATCGCCTTTGCGAAGAGACCCACCGGTATCAGAACTTCGCCGACCGATGCCTTGCGGACGGCCTCGATGATCTCGTCAGCGGTGGCGGACTTGGTCAGATAAGCGATTGCCCCGGCATCGATCGCGTCCAGCAATGCGTCCTCCGACTCCTCGGCGCTGTGAAACACGATCGCCGCGCTTGGGACCGCAGTCCGGATCTTGGCGGCCGCAACCGGCCCGCTCAGGTCCGGAAGGTTGAAGTCCATGAGAACCACCGCCGGCTTGTGCTCGGCGGCTAGGATCGCCGCCTCGTCGCCGCGCCGCGCGATGCCGACCACCGACAGGCCGTCTTCGCTGTTCAGGACGCGCGCGATCGCCGACGCGAGAAGCGGATGGTCCTGGACGACCAGCACCGTAATTGCTGCAGTCGTGGATTCGCTCACGCCTGAGCCTTCAATGTTGCGCGACCGGGTGCGAGGGGGCACGCCCGTGAACCTAATGAACTGTCGTCATATTCACCGTGACCTGTGTCCCAGTTGTGACCTAAATCACGAACGCGCGCACAATCGCGGCCAGGCGCGCCGGGTCAAGGACCCGGATCAATCCGGGTGCGGTCTCGAGGATGCCTTCGGCACGGAGGTCTCTCAGGGCACGACTCATCACCTCGCGCGACGAGCCGATGGAATCGGCAAGGTCCTCTTGAGTGGCCTCGACCTCGAGCCGCCCCACCACCAGCTGCGATTGAGCGGCACGATCCAGGAGGTCGTAAGCCATTCGCTCGCGGATGTTGCCCAGCGACCGGACGGCAATGAGCCGGTACGCGTCTCTAATTCGCATGGCGAGATGCATGGAGATGGCTGCGGAGACATCCAGCTCGGTGGACGCCAGGGTGCGAAGCACCTCACTGTCGAGTGTCACCAGCGTGGACTCGGTTATGAGCTGGACGAAAATCCATTGCGTCCAGCCGATGGTCGTCGTTGCACCGACGAGCTCCTTGGGCCTCACGATTGCGAGGGTGGTCTGCCTGCCATCAGGTAGGCTCCAGAATGCCCTGGCCAATCCACTTTCTACCAGGTAGCTGATCGAGGGCCCCACGGGCCGGAGGGCGATGGTGCCCGCCGGATGCAAGACACGCTTCGAGCCCTCCAGCAAACGCCGGCGATTGGCCTCGGTCAAAAGTGAGATGAAGTCGACAGAGGCTGCAAGCGTGGCGAGCTTCGCCGTCAGATCGACTGCGCCGCCGCTAGTCGGATCAGGCGCGTCGCCTTGCATCTTATCGCTCATCACGTATCGATCGGACCGTGAAGCGGCAGCCATATAGCCCTCTAGTTCAGGAACGCGCCCAGGTGCTGCGCGAACATGTCGGGGTGGGACTTGAGCGCTCGCAGCATGATTTCTCCATCGAACTCCCGCGCGTCGTATTGACACAGCGTCACCAGCGGAAAGCGCCTGGCCATCAGCTCGTAGGCTGCCTCGTAAACCATCATGTCGGGGTCCGACGCGAACATGGGACGCTCGCAAGCCAGCTCGCCGACGACACGCAGGACGGTCGGGCCGCCGGCCAGAGCCTTCCCGAAAACCAGCTCCCAGCCGGCTATGGCCTGCGCGGCGGTCGCTCCCGGCCAGCTGGCGATGGTCAGCCGCCCGCTGTCCCTAGCCGCGGCAAAATCGATGGCATGCTCTTCGGTCAACGCTCTCGCATAGCGGTCAAGGACGGCTCCGGTGGCCGCGAGGAAGCACGGCTGCCCGGCCCTCAGCCCGTCTGCCAGGAAAGGAACAGAAAGCCTCAAGCCGCCGAGATCTGTGCTGTAGATCGGCGCGAGATGACTTCTCAGCGAGACTGAAACACCGCCCACGTTCACGGCGATCGGCTGGCTGGTGGTCCGGTACGGGTCGCCCGTGCTCCGGTTGAGGAAACTCTCCAGCTCCCTTGGCGCGAAGCGGCGTTCCTTGCGGCGCCCGACGCGCTGGGCGTGCAACAGGCCGCTGTCGCTCCAGCGTCGAATCGAGGCCTCGCTCACTCGCAGGAACTGAGCTGCCTCCCTCGTATTGAGCAGACCAGTACTTTCCATGACTTTGCTCAACATCTGACCAGCAGTATTGCATATCACCGAGATCGCAGCGGTCCTTAACTCAAGATTACAACGCTTAACCCCCCGCGCTCAGGGATCGCGCCGCTTCTCCGTTACACCTTCTGTTATGCGCCCAATCCTTGAGTTCGCCGGGGTGACGCGAGCGTATGGACCGCGTCTTGCCCTCGACGACGTCCACCTGGTGATGGCGCCAGGTGAGCTGGCGTTTCTCGTCGGCCCGAGCGGCGCCGGAAAGACGACCCTCTTGAAGCTGATCAACCGCGAGCTCCGCCCTTCCTCAGGACAGATCTGGGTGGACGGAATCGCCGCCCATGACTTGAAGGCGTCCCGCGTCTCGCAGCTGCGCCGCCACGTCGGCGTGGTCTTCCAGGACTTCAAGCTTCTGCCCCGCCTTACCTCGAAGGAGAACGTCGCGCTGGCGTTGCAGGTCGGCGACCTGCGCATCTCGGACGACGAGGCTTCCGAACGCGCGATGGATGCGTTGGAGGCGGTCGGCCTCGGCGATCGGGGAGGCGCTTTTCCTCACCAGCTCTCGGGTGGTCAGCAGCAGCGCGTCGCCGTCGCTCGCGCGGTTGTCGGACAGCCTCGCCTGCTGATCGCGGACGAGCCCACCGGCAACCTCGACCTCGAAACGTCCCGGCAGATGATGGATCTGTTCGCGGACATCGCGGCCTTCGGCACCGCGGTGCTCATCGCGACTCACAACGTGGAGATCGTGACCCGCCTTCAACGTCGGGTGATGACGTTGGTGCAGGGCCGGCTGGTGCGCGATCAGCCCGCGGGCCGGACCGGGAGGATGGCGTGGCTGGCGACCTCATAAAGGGCCACTTCCCGCGGCGGCGGATAGTTCAGATCGTCGTCGCCAACGTGTTCCGTCACCTGTTCCGCGGCGCGGCCCGCAACTGGTTCCGGAACGCGGGCAGCACCGCACCCGCGCTGAGCTCGATGACGCTTCTCTTGCTGCTGTCGGGACTGGTCGGGCTGGTCGGTTTCGCGCTCCATAATCTCGAGCAGGCACAGGCAGGCCAGGCTTCCCTGCTTCACGTGTACATGCGAGAAGGCGTCCCGTCGACAGACGTCGATGCGCTGTGGGATCGTCTCGCGAGCGACCGGCGTGTCGCGAGCGTGACGTACGTGACCAAGGCCCAGGCTCTGGCGCGCGCACAGCAGATGCCCGGCCTGCCGCAGATCGCCGCGGCAACCGACAGCAACCCGTTCCCGGCCAGCCTCGACGTGCGGGTCAAGAGCATCGATGACGCGGCCGCGATCGACAATCTCGTGCGCACCGATATCGCGGTCGACGCCCTCAATCCGACCTCGTACGACCGGGGGGCTTATCAGCGCATTCAGGCGGTCCTCTTCGGCCTCGGGGTGGCGGGGATCGCGTTCCTGCTGCTGCTCGGGTTCGTGGCGATCACGGTGACCATGAACAGCATCCAGGCCGCGATTCACTCCAGGCGCGACGAGGTCACGATCATGCAGCTCGTCGGAGCGCCGCGCTGGATGGTGCGGGGACCGTTCGTCGTCGAAGGAGCAATCACAGGCGCCCTGTCCGGCGCCGTGGCCGGCCTGATCACCTTCGGGCTGGCGGTGGCCGGGATGACCGCAGCGCCCGCCTCGTTCACGCAGTTCGCGCCCGGCATCAGCGTCCTGGTCGCGGCGATCGCCGCGGTAATCGTGTTCCTGACCGGGCTGGGGCTCGGCTCGGGGTCGTCCTTGATCAGCGTGCGGCGGCACCTGGAGTCGTGAAGGGGAGCTTGCGGCCAGAGATGCCGTCCGGCCACAAGCTCCTCCTGGTTGCAATAGGTATCGCCCTGTTGGTGCTTTGCGCGGCGCCTGCCGGTGTCAGCGCCGACGCCTCCTCGCCCGATCCCCTGCAGGAGAAAGCCCTGGTCGACCAGATCCGCGCCCAGCTGGGAAGCAACCTGGCAGATGCGATCGCCGCCCAGCAGCAGCTGAAGCAGTCGCTCGTGGACAACGCCGCCCAGCAGCAGGACCTTCAAGGAAAGATCGCCGACGTCCAGGCCAAGATCGCAGACCTTGACGTGCAGATCGCCGACGCTCAGCGGCTCGAAGCCCTGCTCACTCAGCGAATCACCGCCGAACAGGCGCAGCTTCAGCAGCTCGCGCGGGCCGTGTACGAGCAGCCGACCTCGGTCCTGGTGGTCATCGCCGAGGCGCACAGCTTGAGCGACCTGTTGACGCGCGTCTCCGACCTCAACGCGGCCGGAACACGCGCTTCAGAGGTCAAGACGGCGCTCGGGCGCGACCTGGCCGACCAGCAGGTCCAGCGTCAGAAGGAGCAAGCCGCGCGAGCCGAGCAGATCAAGCAGCGCGACCAGCTCGATTCAGAGCTCGCGCAGCTCCGAATCCTGCAGGCGCAGCAGGAGAGCTCGCTGGCTCAGCTCCAGGAAAAGATCGCCGAGACGCAGAGCGAGCTGTACTTGCTCAGCCGCCAGTCGACGCAGCTGGCACAGCAGGTCACAGACATGCTCCAGCAGCAGCAGGACGCGATCATCTCGGCGGCCATGCAGGCCGTCTGGACTCAGGTGCAGCTGTGGAGCCAATCCAACAACGTCGGCCAGATCCCGACGAGCGCCGGCCATTCGACGAAGTACCGCTTCATCTGGCCGGAGCCCCAGGCACAGATCTCTCAGGGCTTCGGTCCGAGCACGTTCTGGTTCGAGCCGGCGTACGGCCAGTACCCCCACTTCCACACCGGCATCGACCTGGTGGAGCCATTCGGCTCGCCGGTCTACGCAGCCGACGACGGAGTCGTGGCGCTGGTCGGCAGCTCGAGCAGTGGTTACGGCATCTACGTGGTCATCGCCCACTCGGGCGGCCTCGACACCCTCTACGGCCACCTGTCCACGGCGCTCGTCAAGGTCGGGCAGGCGGTGACCCAGGGACAGCCTGTCGGGCTGGAAGGATCGACCGGAAACTCAACCGGTCCGCACGTGCACTTCGAGCTCCGTATCAACCAGAAGCCGATCGACCCGACGCCTTACCTCCCGCCGGGTCCGCCCTCCGCGTTCAAAGGCTAGGCCGGCCCCCACGTCGTAGACAGCAGACTATCCCGGGAGCAGTATTTAGTCCTGGATGAAGCTCTCGAACGCAGCGAAAATCCTGGCCGCCGACCTTGCGCTGTACGGTAATGCTGGCCGATCAGACGGGTAATTTCTCCAGCCTGCGACCGCCGGCTGCCATCGCCGCGATCGAGCTGGTACAGGCAGTGGTGGCCCTCGCGGCGATCGGCGTCGGTCTCTGGATACTCAAGAGAAACGTCGGGTCCACGGCTCGATGACGACGCTTTATCAGCAGACCAGGTCGTGGTCGTAGGTCACGACGTACTGAACGAGCCAGACCGGCGCGCCCGTGAACCCGATCGAGCCGCAGGACTGTTTGGCACGCTTTGACGTGCGCTGGCCGGTGGCCACCCAGTTCGCGTCCACCGGCGCCTGGTAGCCGCCCGTGATGGCGGTCCACTGGGACACCGTCGAGTACACGCCAACTGGAACAGACGTGACCTGGCGCAGCGTCGTGACGATTCCCTGAATCGTGTAGATGTTCAGGGTCAGGTCGCTGGTGGACCAGCTGTTGGCTGTCTCCACGTCAAGCCACCAGGCGGTTGGAGACCCAGCCGACTGCGCTGACGCGTAAGCCACATCCCGCTGAGCCTCGCTGCATCCCACAGCCCAGGCCGCCTGCTGTGATGGAGTTCCCACGATCGTGATTGACGTGTTGGCGCAGTCCTGCGTCGTGTGACGGCCGTCGATCGCGGTGTAGGTCGGGTCGTATCCGGTGTTGATGTAGACCGCTGCGTTGCCAGTCCTGGTCGCCGCCGCATATTCGGCTGCCAGGCAGCTGTTGTAGTAGGTGAAGGGGTATCCCGCGTTAACCCCGACGATGCCGAAGCTGGCCGTAGGCGCCGCGGAGCCGCATTGGACGTACGAGTAGTCGTATCCCGTGGTTCCGCTGACATACGCTTTGAAGCCCGCCGACGCGCTCGCGTTCAAGGCCAAGACGATCCCTGCCGCGACCGGCACGCTGAACACGAGCTTCCGCAGCATCAGGCAACCACCCTAGATCGGCAGCCCGAGAACATCAAGCCCGAAATGTCAATTTGGGTAAATTGCCGCCTCTAGAAGGCGAAGCACTCCATGAGGTTGCCAATGTCATTTCGCCCATCGCGGGGAGGGGCGGGAGGGCCGGCCGCCGCGCCGCCGGCCGCCTGGTAGTTGGAGCCCACGGGCGTGGCGGCGTCGAACGTGTGGTTGACAGACGCCAGCGTGGGCAACCCGAACACCGACTCGATGAACTTGAGAACCGAGCTGTGCTCGTAGAGCTTCGGCTCCAGGTGTCCTGGCTTCGCCCATGGGGAGATGACCCAGGTTGGAACCCTGATGCCGAGCCCGAACGCATCGAGCTGCGGCGGAGCCGCGTGGTCGAAGAAGCCGCCCGACTCGTCATACGTGAGGATGTAGGCAGAGCTGTTCCATGCCGATGACTGCATCAAGGCGGTGATGAGCTGTTGCTGGATGCTCATCCCGATTGACACGTCTGCCGGTGGGTGCTCATCCCAACCCCGCGCAAAGCTCGGAATGATGAACGAGACCTGTGGGAGCCTTCCAAGCCTGAGGTCGTCGAGGTATTCGCCTTTGCTGCCGCGCGTCCTCTGATCGTGCGCCCAGCGCTTCCAGAAGACGAAGACGTTGTCTGTGTTGCCGAAGGGCACGCTGTCCCAAGAGACGTTGTAGACCTTCCAGGTGATGCCGGCGTCTTCCAGGAGATCGAGGATGATCGGATAGTCGAAAACCCCGTAGCCCCAGATGCCGTTGGTCGTGATTCCGCCTGAGGTCCCGGCGGCGAGATAGAACCGGTTCGGCCAGGTCGGACCCATCAGCGAGCAGAAGTAGTTGGTGCAGAGGCTGGAGCTCTGGAACAGGCTGTAGTAGAAGGGCAGGTCTGCCTGTGTGTAGTAGCCCATGCAGTTGATGCCGTCGGTGGTGTAGAAGCCATCCATCTTTCCGCCGTCGTACTGGCTGTGCATGGCGCCCCACGAATGGCCGATATCAGGCGTCGCCAGGCTGGCGAATTGATGGGGCAGTACTGAGCCCCCGTTTCCGTCCGGTTGCGAATAGCCGGAGGGCACGCCATAACCACCGACGAACGGTGCGAATCCGTAGTAGTGGTCGAAGGACCGGTTCTCCTGCATGTCGACCACTAC
The DNA here is from genome assembly GCA_041482895.1 of Candidatus Dormibacteraceae bacterium. Classification (GTDB taxonomy): domain Bacteria; phylum Chloroflexota; class Dormibacteria; order Dormibacterales; family Dormibacteraceae; genus Palsa-870. The sequence goes on from JBGPEO010000008.1 coordinate 11,086, forward strand.
ATGCTTGATCGGGATGCCGCTTCGGCTGCCGGCCAGCACCTTGGCCGCGGAGAACAACGGCGCGGCAAGACCCGCGGCTCCCAGGACGCCCGCGCCCTTGAGCAGATCGCGACGTCCGATTCTGTGGTCGAAGATCGAAGGTTTGTTACCGCCCATGTCTCCTCCTGGAACGAATCGTCCTTGCCGTCTTCCCAGTCAAACCCCCGCCGGTTGTAAGGACCATCATGCGCGGCTAAGGCGCGGGGTGGACGGGGTTAGCAGGTATCCGAATCACGTACCTCAACCGGTGGGATTCAGGTATTTCCCACCTTTTGGAACAGGGGCGCCCCCTCCTACGGTGATTCCAGGCTCCGGAGCACCGATCGGAACACAAAAGGAGGACGACTCAAATGAGCAGCAATTACGCGTTGTACGCGCCGAAGATGGCCGAGCTCCGGGCGCAGCGGGCCGCCAGCCGGCCACTGCACAGGCAGCTTCAAGAGCTCCTGCTCTTCGTCATGAAGTGCGAGGCGCGATGGGAGTCGCGCGAGCTCTAATCAGTCAGAAAGAGGCGAGGTCAGCTCGAGCTGGATGTTGTCGGGGTCGCGGAACGGCAAGACGCAGATCCCAAACGACGTCAGCTCTCTGACCTCTCCTCGCGGGACTCCGCGCTCGTCGAGCATGCGGATCGCTTCGTTGAGCGCCGCCCTGCTCTCCACGCTGAAGCTCAGGTGGTCGAGCCCGACTCGGTTCTCGTCGAACTGATCTCCCTTCGCCGCCACCGGCCGCAGCCCCAGCAGATAGTTGCCCTTGCTCATCACGCACCCGCCCCACAGCACCGGGTAGCTGGGGTCGGACTTGGGGTCTTCCGACTCGGGCGCCTCGACCGCCACGCTGAACCCCAGCAACGCGGTGTAGAACTCGCGGCTTCGTTCGATGTCCGTGACCGTCAACCGCAGGTGGTGGATGTTGCCTAACCCGATCTGCCCAGCCATCTGTTCTCCCCTTCGTTAATGCGAACGTTCGTCCCATTATCGGAGGCTAGGTGGCGGATTTGAGATCGGGTTTCAAGCGCAAGCTCGGCGTCTGGCCTAGGGCTCGCGCAAACAGCGGGAGCGCAAGGGTCAGGAGGGCGGCACTGCTCACGAGAGCGGCGCGGATTGAGATCCCTGAGGCAACCACGCCGATGATCGGTCCTCCGACGATCTGCCCCAACGCGTCAGCCTGGCCGTCGACCGAGAACAGCGTCGCTCGGTTCGCGGGATCGAGCGACCTGTTGAGCCAGGTGCGCTGCACTGGCGAGAATACCTGTCGCATCACGCTCGCCACCCAGATGCAAGCGATCGCGAGATAGAGATTGGCTGCCAGCGCGAAACCTGCGACTGCGAAGGCTCGAGCTGCCGTAAGCGCGAAAAGCAGTCGGGCGACGTGCGAATGGTTCTCGAGGTCGAGCTTGCGCCTGACGATCCAGGTCGCCGCGATACCGAGGAGCGACGCGCCGCCGCTGATCAGGCCAAACCACAGGACGGGCGAAAGCCCGGCGAAGCCTGGCAGCCCGACGTCCTTGAGAAAGTGGACCTGGTACAGCCGATCGACACCCTCACCCGACAGGCCGACGACCACTGTGATCGCGAGGATGGTCAGGATCAGCGGCCGCGTGCGCAGGGTCGCGATCGACGAACGAGCGCCGTGGGCCATGCCGGCCAGGCTGCCTCTGGGCTCAGTCCGAGTCGCTCTGTAGCCCGCCTCGGTCATTGCAAAAAACAGGTAGATGCCAAGCACCCCGAGGAGCGCGCCTCCGACCAGGATCGGCAGGTTGAGCCGGATCGACGCCAGGCCGACCCCGACGAAGATCCCGATCAGGCCTGTCACCTGACCGACTTGCGAGGCTCGCAAGAAGAGACGGCCCGCCGCCTCTTCGCCGATCTCATCGGTGATCCACGCATCCTCGGCGCCATCGGCTAGCGTCGCCCCGATTCCCCAAACGACCTGGGAGATCAGGATCGACGTGAACTGTGGGATTGAGCCCTCGAGGATGAATCCGGCGCCCACGAGGCTGCATCCGGTGGCCACCGCCCAGCGGCGGCTGAAAGCGTCGGCGAAGAGCCCGGTCGGGACCTGGAAGACCAGGCAGGTGAGCTCCAGGACGCTGCCGACCAGGAGCAGGCGAAGCGGGTCGAGGTGAGCCACCTGGACCTGGTAAACGAGGTTCGTGACCGCAAGCGTGCTGAAGAAGAGGGGCCAGCCCGCGCTCAAGACGAGGTAGACGAAAGTCGGGTCTTTGGAACGAATGGACAACTGGACGGTCTCCTCCCGCCGGCCCGAGGGCGCGGCGAATCAATCCGAAAATCGGGAGGAAACTCCAGCGGTGGGCCCGGAGGCCGGAAGGAGCTAGAGGTCTCCCGCGACGTCAGAGACGGTCGCGGGGGTTTTCATGGACGAGATCCTAACCGGACTCACGCGTTTTGGGCGGCCGGGCGATTGGCCTCGAGTGTTTGTTCGATCAGGGACAGGAGCCGGCCGCGCTGGTACAGGGCAAATGCCAGGTTTCCGACCAACGCAAAGACCGCAATCGCGGAAGTGATCTCGAGCATGTGGTGGCCTCCGCCCGTGAACGCATCCATCACCACTCCGACGATCGGCAGCGCGACAGCCGTACCGACAATGGCCAGAAGCCCCCAGCGCTTGAGCTGGAGCCAGACCTCAATGCCTGTGCCTCGGCCCAGCTGACCGAACCTGCCGCCGGCGAATACCAGCTGGCGGGCTGAGCTTCCCCGGCCCATCTGCAGCGAAAAGCCATCCGAAGAGACCGAACCCCAGAGCTCCATGCGCGATCCCCAACGCCACCCCAAAAGCGGCCCGAGCCTGGCCTGCAACCGCCCGGCACATTGGTCTGGCGTGAGCCCGGTTTCTAGCACGACCAACCGATCGAGAGGTCCTGGCGAAACGATGTCGCCGATGGCGGGCGTCGGCGCTTCGGCCAGGGTGGCCTTTCCAAGGCGCAACCGGTCGAGCTGGTAGCCGAACACTGCCGCGAAACCAAAAAAGAACATCTCGTGGCCGCTGATCAGGCGGGCCTGGTAGGCGAGACCTTGCTGGTAGGCGGCCTCGGTCGTAAGCACCAACCCGTGCTCGTCGAAGAAGAACTTGCCTCCTTGCTCGACGGGTTGCCCTGGGAGTAGAGCAAACATCAAGAAGAAGTCCAGGGCGATATATGCCACCAGCAGCACGCCGAGCACTTTGAGGGAGAGCGGGAGCGAGCTCAGCACGCCGTCGAAGGGCAGTCTCGCCCGAAAAATGGCGAAGAGCATCACGCCCCAAACCGGAAAGAGCACTGGAAACGCCAGCATGCTCGTGGCTTGAAGCGCATCTGCTGAACCGAGCGGGGTGTAGGTGAGCAAATGAGTCGCAGCAGCCAGGACAAAGAATGCACTCGCGATCACCAACAGGACGCGGGTCAGCCAGGCCGGAATTCGCGTGGCGTCAAAACCCGATCTCATGGTGCGATCGGGCGGAGTCTAAACCGCATTCCGCGTAACCATTTGTCCGGCTCGGCGTGTTTAGCGTCGTGATGTCCGGCGAGGCCTACTCACACATCGGGCAGCTGTCGGTGGATGGAAAGTGGCGCTGGGACGGGGCGTCCTGGCGCCCGGTCGTTCCGCGCCCCCTTCCCCACTGGCTCAATCGAGGGCTGACCAGGAAGGCGACGTGGCCCGCGCTGGTGGCTGCGCTGGTGGTCGGGCTTGTCGCGGATCAAGCGCTGCGCGTCGGGACGTTTGGGCTGGGCGCGAGCTTGACCCTGGCGTTCATCGCACTCGCGCTGGTTTTCGCTGGTCGGATTTCGTCGCTCCAGGCGCGCGCTCTCGCCGGAGCGTCGGTTTTGTTCGCCGCCTGGCTGACGCTCAGGGCGAGCCCGTGGCTGCTCTGGCCGGACGTCGCGATGGCATTCGGGCTCATTGGGCTGGCCGCATCCGTCGCGACTCGGGGCTCCCTTCTCGACATCGGGATCGCCGAAGCGGCGGCTCGCTCGGTCCACGCGTTGATGCATGTCGGGACCGGTGCACCCTTCGCCATCCAGCCAGTCGTTCAAGCACGGAACCGGATGGGACTGTTCGCACCGATCGCACGCGGTGCTCTCATCGCCGCGCCGATCGCAATCCTGGTTGCCGTGCTGCTGGCTGCGGCGGACCCGGTCTTCGCATCGTTTTTCAACCTGAACCTCGACATCAATCAGCTGACATTGGATGTCACGTTTGTAGCGAGTGGCGCGCTGGTGGCGGCGGGCCTGCTCCGGTTGGCCGCGGCCGAGCCGCTATCTCGTGTGGACGGGCCGGCGTGGCGCCTGGGTTCGATCGAGGGCCTGGTCGTGCTCGCCGTGCTCGACGCCATCTTCGCGGCGTTCGCGATGGCCCAAGCCATCGCGGCTGCCGGGGCCGCGGGCGACGCGCTGCACGCCGCGGGCGTCACGTACGCCGACTACGCGCGATCCGGGTTCTTCCAGCTGCTGTGGGTCGCCGGGATCACAGCTGTCACTCTCATCCTGTTCAGCAGGATCACGAGCCTGACCCAGCGAGCCACGAAGAGTGCGTTTCAAGTCCTCTCGCTGGTGGCGATCGGACTGACCCTTCTTATCGTCTTCGTCGCGTTCCAGCGCCTGCGCATCTATGAGGATGCGTACGGCTTCACGATGCTGCGGCTCTACAGCCACATCTTCGCGGTCTGGATCGCGCTGATCTTCTTGCTCCTGGCGGCGGACTGCACGGGTTTCTTGCACCGGCGGAGGTGGTTGGTTGGGGCGATCTCGGTGTCCGCTATGGCGGTGCTGCTGGTTCTGAACGTGATCAACCCCGAGGCGGTCCTGGTCTCACTCAACATCGACCGGGCACAAGCAACACGCAAGATCGACGCGCAGTACCTCGCCACTCTCTCGAATGACGCGACTCCAACCTTGCTCGCATCCGAGTCGCCGGACATCAGGCGAATCGCGTGTGAGGGCTCGCGGTCATATTCGGTCAGCCCGGCGGCGTTCAACTGGTCGGATGCCACCGCCGCGATTTCGCGCCGCGCGCGCTGCTGAATTCAACTGGTCCCATCCTTAACGCCGCTTTGCGCGCAATTCAGCCGGTTCCATCCCGGGTTCGCCGCTTGCGCGCAAACTGTCAAGATCGCGGCGTGACCAGGATCGGAATCACGGTCGGCACCCTGAAATTCGAGGCGCGGCTGGAGACTGAGCGTGCGCCCAAGACATGCGCCACGTTCGTCGGCATGCTGCCGCTCAAGAACCGCATCATCCAGGCGCGCTGGAGCGGAGAAGCGGCGTGGATCCCGTTTGGCGACCTCGACCTGGACCTTGGTTACGAGAACCACACCAGCTATCCCGCGCCTGGACAGCTCCTGCTCTATCCGGGCGGCATCAGCGAAACCGAGATCCTGTTTCCGTACGGCGGGACCGTCTTCGCAAGCAAGATGGGCCAGCTGGCCGGCAACCATTTCGCGACCGTTGAGGAGGGCATCGAGTACCTTCCGGCGCTGGGAAAGCTCGTCCTGTGGGAAGGCGCGCAGGACATCGTTTTCGAAGCCCTCTGATCGTGGGCCGCGACGCGTCGGTGGTGATGCGGCGATGCGACCTGCTCGGCTCGATCAGCGAGGAACCTGACCAGCTCACAAGGCCATTCGCTTCGGACGCGATGCGGCGAGCGCACGAACAGGTGAGCGCGTGGATGCGCGAGGCGGGAATGGCTGTGAGCCGCGACAACGTCGGCAACCTGCGTGGCCGCTATGAAGGAGCGGCTGGCACCAACGGGACGCTGCTCATCGGTTCGCATCTCGACTCGGTCCGTGACGCCGGCAAGTACGACGGGCCGCTTGGTGTGCTGGTTGGAATCGCAGCAGTTCAGAGCCTTCACGACCGAGGTATGCGGCTGCCCTTCGCGATCGAGGTCGTCGCCTTCGCGGACGAGGAGGGGCTGCGCTACGGCACAACCTACCTGGGCAGCAGGGCGCTGGCCGGCACGTTCGACAACGCAGACCTGGACCGCACTGATGCCACGGGTGTGACCATGGCGGACGCAGCCCGCGCCTTCGGCGGCGATCCTCAGCGCATTGCGGACGATCGGTGGAATGGCGAGCTGCTCGGCTACTGCGAAGTCCATATCGAGCAGGGCCCCGTGCTCGAGGCCCGAGGCCTGCCCGTGGGCATCGTTTCCGCGATCGCCGGCCAGTCTCGCTTTCAGCTGGCGTTCAAGGGCGAGGCCGCCCACGCGGGCACCACGCCCATGGACCGCCGCAAGGATGCGCTCGTCGCGGCCTCCGTGTTCGTGCAGGCGGTCGAGGGCTACGCAGCCGAGCTGGAAGGATTGGTCGCGACTGTCGGGCAACTCACCGTTCAGCCGGGAGCGGCAAATGTCGTGCCGGGCGAGGTGACCCTCAGCCTCGATGTCCGGCACGCGGACGACGACGATCGAAGCCACGCCTCCGAGCTCCTGCTTGATGTTGCCGGGAAGATCGCGGACCACCGGGGCATCGCACTCACCACCAGACGGATCAGCGAAAACCCAACGGTTCCGTGCTCCCCCCGCTTGACGTCGATACTCGCGCACGCGGCGGAGGACCGCGGTCATGGTGCCATCCAGCTCGCGAGTGGCGCGGGTCACGATGCGGTCGTGATGGCCGAGCTCACCGAGATCGCAATGCTTTTCGTGCGCTGCAAAGGCGGCATCAGCCACAACCCCGCCGAATCCGTGGCCGAAGCCGACGTCGCCGTAGCGATCGACGTTCTCGGACGGTTCCTGGAGCTGATGGCGGCCAAGCCTTGAGCGACCTGGTCATCCGCGGTGGGACCGTCGTCACAAGCTCATCTGTGGGCGTCGCCGACGTAGCTGTGACTGCCGGTGGAATCAGCGAGGTCGGACCGAACTTGCACGTCGGGGCGCAGGAGATCGACGCCTCGGGCCTGCATGTCTTCCCGGGGGGCATCGACTCACACGTGCACTTCAACGAGCCCGGGCGCACGGCCTGGGAGACGATCGCCAACGGATCGGCGGCTCTCGCTGCGGGCGGCTACACGACCTTCGTCGACATGCCGCTGAACAACCTGCCGGTGACCATCGACGGCCCCGCCTTCGACCTCAAGCTCGAGGCCGCCCAGCGCTCGTCGCTGATCGACTTCGGTCTATGGGGCGGACTCGTGCCAGGCAACCTCGGTCGTCTCGCAGAGCTCGCGGATCGCGGCGTGATCGGTTTCAAGGCGTTCATGTGCCCGAGCGGCATCGACGAGTTCCCCGCCTGTGACGAGAAGACGCTTCGCGAGGGCATGAAGCGAATCGCGGAGCTCGATTCCATCCTGCTGGTGCACGCAGAGGATCCGTCAAAGCTGTCGGATCCAAAAGGCACCACGGCGCGGGATTTCCTCGAGTCCCGTCCCTGGGAGGCGGAGCTCTCCGCGGTCCACAACGCGATCGCGTGGGCGCGGGAAGCGGGATGCCGGCTCCACATCGCGCACGTCAGCTGGGTCCCAAGCGCCGCCCTGATCCAGATGGCCCGGGAAAACGGCGCGGACGTCAGCGGCGAGACGTGCCCGCACTACCTTCTTTATTCGGAGGACGACCTGGAGCGGATGGGCGGGCTCGGAAAGTGCGCACCACCTTTCCGCACCGCCGGGAGCCTCGAGGCGCTGTGGACCAGCCTTGCCGACGGGTGGCTTCAGATGGTGGTCTCAGACCACTCGCCCAGCACGCTCGAGCTCAAGCAAGGCGAAAATTTCCTGAGGATCTGGGGTGGCATCTCCGGGTGCCAGTCGACCCGGCAGCTGCTGCTCGCGCAGAACCGCCTCGACCTTCAGCTGATCGCGGCCCTCACGTCCACAAACGTCGCCCATCGATTTGGCCTGAAGCACAAAGGCGACGTGGCTCCGGGATTCGACGCAGACCTGTGGCTGGTCGACCTGAGCCATACCGATGTCGTGCGACGAGAAGACCTGCTCTACCGCAATCCTTTCAGCGCGCACGAGGGACAGCCAATTCGGGGTCGCACGGTCCAGACGTTAGTACACGGCCGAACGGTCTTCGCCGAAGGACGGCCGGTGCCGGCACCTATGGGCCGGCTGCTCACTCGAACGACCTGACCGCCGCCCGTCATTTGCGCTGAGCACGAACGTAGCTCTCGAATTGACCTTTTTGGAGCCTACCCAACCAGAGGTCCTCCAGCACCTTCCACGCTTCTGAAGTCTTATCGCCAAGCCACGGATCCCATCTGGCCAGTGGCAATTCGCTGTTGAGGGATATGTTCTGCAAGTCTTCGAGGAAGCCGACGATGATGAGATCGCGGACCTCTGGCGAAGCCGCGTCCAGCTGCCTTTCGACTTCCGCGAAGACCGGTTCGAGCCCCTGGGTGTTGCTGGCTTTGAGTGAGTTCACGAGGTGGTGAGCGAGCTCACCCAGGTGGTTGTATGGCTCATCCGGCCCATACATGCTCGATGCCTTGAAGCGTTCCCAGGTTTCACCAAAATCCGGTGACGCAGCGATGATGGCTTGCGACACGCTACCGATCACTACTTCATGCGCGCGACCGGAGGCGCTTGCTCTCGGTCGCGATGTCGCGCGCGATCATGGTTTGGTCGCCCGTCAGCAAGCGCCCGCCGCGAACCACGACCCTGCCGTTGACGACGACCGCCTGGGCGCGAGCCGGCGGCGCTAGCGCAAGCGCGGTCAGCGGATCTTCGATGCCTGCGTGTGCCAGGTCGTCGATTCGAAAGAACGCTACATCGGCGCATTTGCCCGGCTCAAGCGTTCCGCAATCGTCGCGGCCGAGGCAGGCGGCGCCACCCGCCGTGGCCACCCGCCACGCGCTACGTGCGTCCAGGGCGGTGGCCGCATCCAGGTCGCCTGCCATGGCCGCTCGCCCGCGCGCCAGCAGCAGCGCCTGGTGCAGCTCCATCGAAAGGTTGGAGTCCTCGTTGCTGGCCGCGCCGTCGACACCGAGTCCCACCTTTGCGCCCGCGCGCACGAGGTCCGCTACGCGGCACACGCCTGCTCCTAGACGCAGGTTGCTCGAAGGACAGTGCGCCACGCCGGTCCCGGTCGCGGCGACGCTGGCGATCTCCGCGTCGTTGAAATGGATTGCGTGAGCGAACCACACGTCATTCCCGGTCCAGCCAAGGTCCTGCATTAGCTCGAGGGGGCGCTTTCCGAATTTCTCGAGGCAGAAGCGCTCCTCGTCGAGCGTCTCCGCAAGGTGCGTGTGCAGCCTCACACCATGCCGGCGGGCCAGCTCGGCCGAGTCCCGCATCAGCTCGGGCGTCACGGAGAACGGCGAGCACGGCGCCACCACGACGCGGCACATCGAGCCGGGCGCCGGGTCGTGGAAGTCGTGAATCTTTTCCTCGGTGTCCGCGAGGATCGCATCCTCGTCCTCGACCACGCTGTCCGGCGGTAGCCCGCCCTTCGATTCGCCCAGCGACATCGAGCCGCGACACGGATGGAAGCGCAGGCCGAGCTCGCTCGCCGTTTCGACGAGCGCCTCGAAGATGCCCTCGCGTCCGCGAGGAAAGACATAGTGGTGATCAGTCGACAACGTGCATCCGCTCAGGAGCAGCCGCGCCATTGCCGCCCGGGCGGCGAGACGGACTGTGCCAGCGTCGATCTGGGCCCAGACGGGGTACAGTGCGCGGAGCCACTCGAACAGGCCGCCGTCCGGCACATACCCGCGCGTCGCCCACTGGTACATGTGGTCGTGCGCGTTGACCAGGCCGGGCACGGCCACGCAGTTCGGCAGGTTGAGCACCTCGTCGGCAAGCGGCGGCGGGCCCGAACCGATCTCCGTGATGAAGCCGTCGCGAGCGACGAGCCATCCGTTCTCCAACTCTTGGGCGCCAGTGAAGAGCAACCCAGCCCGCAGTAACAGGGTCGGCATCAGATGTCCACGATGTCTTGGGGTCGTACCGGCACGCGCGTGATCGGCTTTCCTGTCGCGGCCCGGATCGCCGCCACGATCGCCGGCCCCGACGAGATGGTCGGAGGTTCCCCCACTCCCTTCAACCCGTAGGGCGAATACGGATCGCCGAGCTCGAGGATTTCCATTCGCACCGGAGGCATGTCCAGGATCGTCGGGAGCAGGTAGTCGGTGAACGATGCGTTGCGGATCACGCCGTCCTTGACCTGGATCTCCTCCATCACCGCCAGCCCAAGCCCCTGCGCGGCACCGCCCTCCAGCTGGCCTTCGACCGCCTGGGGGTTGATCGCCTTGCCGACATCCTGTGCGGTCGCGAGCTCCACGACCTTGACGAGGCCCAGCTCGGTGTCGACGTCGACCACGGCCCGGTGGGCGGCAAACGCGTATTGGAGGTGCGCGGTGGCCTGGCCCGTCTCGGGATCCAGGCGGTGCGTCCGCCGCGGGCGAAACTCGCGCGTCTCCTCGATGACCTCGTCGCCAAGCAGCGTTGCCAGTGTCGCGATGACCTCGCCTTCCGCGGAGATCACCGCATCGCCCTCGAGTCGGGCTACCGCGCCCAGGCCAAGCTCTGACCTGGCCAGCGCCAGGACGCGTTGTCGAACCGCCTCGCATGCGGCTTTGACGGCGCCGCCCGTGATGTAGGTCTGCCGCGAAGCTGATGACGAGCCGGCGGAACCGACCCTCGTGTCGGCGTCGAGGACGATGACGTCGCTGACGCCAAGCTCGGTGCCCGCGATCTGCGCCTGTACTGTGACGAGGCCCTGGCCCACCTCGGCGGCGGCCGTGTGGACTTCCGCGCGAGGGCGGCCGTCCACGACGGAGAGCCGGACCCGGGCCGTCGAGTAATCGTCGAACCCCTCCGAGTAGCCGACGTTCTTGAATCCCACGGCATAGCCCACCCCGCGTACTACTCCCTCACCGTGTGTTGTGTTGGAGACGCCACCAGGCAGTTGAGTGAGATCAATGGAATTCCGCCCCCCTCTCCCCGACCCTCCCCCCTGCGGGGGGAGGGGGAGTGGCATCTTGCTGATCCGATCCAGGAGTTCGGCCACCGGCGCCGGGCCCTCAACTACTTGCCCAGTGATCAGGCGGCTGCCCGTCTTCATCGCGTTCCTCTTACGGAGCTCTACCGGGTCCATGCCGAGAGCTGTGGCCAGCTTGTCCATCTGGGCTTCGTGCGCGTAGCAGTTCTGCACCGATCCGAAGCCGCGCATGGCCCCGCAGGGTGGGTTGTTGGTGTACACGACCCAACCGTCAACTGTCGCGCTCGGACACTCGTATGGACCTAACGCGAAGCAGCATGCGTTGGCGATCACGGCCGTCGAGCTCGACGCGTACGCCCCGCCGTCGAGCAGAACCCGCGCCTTGACGTACACGAGCTTGCCGTCGCGCGTTGCGCCGTGCTCGTACTTGAGCTTTCCCGGATGGCGGTGCACGTGGCCGACAAAGGACTCCGGCCGCGAGTAGCTCATCTTCACCGGCCGTCCGGTGCGCAGCGCGAGCATGCATGCATGCGCCTGGATCGAGAGGTCCTCGCGCGCACCGAATGCGCCGCCGACGCCGGCCAGCGCAAGCCTCAACTTCTCTGGAGGAAGCGCCAGGCAGTCAGCGAGCTGGTCGCGATCGACGTGCAGCCACTGGGTCGCGAGGTGGAGGTCGACGCCGCCCGCGCCATCCGGGATCGCCAGCCCGGACTCCGGGCCGAGCGGGGCCTGGTCCTGCATACCGATCTCGTACTCGCCGCTCACCACCACGTCGGCCCGAGCGTCCTGGGCTCCGTGACGGATCTTCACGTGGCGCGTGACGTTGCCATCGGGATGCAGCCGGGGCGCCGCGTCGGTGAGGGCGAGCTCCGGATCGGTCTGGGGCTTGAGTACCTCATATGTGACGCGGACCATTTGAGCAGCGCGCCGCGCGCGCTCCGGATGATCGGCCGCGACCAGCGCCACCGCCTCACCCCAGTAGCGCACCACGTCGATCGCGAGCACCGGCTGGTCCTGGATCTCGAGGCCGTAGACCTTCTTTCCCGGCACGTCCCGATGCGTGAGCACCGCCTGAACGCCCGGCATCGCCAGCGCATCTGCCGTATCGATATCGACAATGCGCGCATGCGGATGCGGGCTCCGCACCGTTGCGCCCCAGAGCATACCGTCGACCTTCAGGTCGGACGAGTACGGGAAATCGCCCCGGACTTTCTGGGGTCCGTCCTCCCGCCTAACAGACTCGCCGACGCGTCCAGTCACCGCGGCGCCATACGGTCGGCCGCCAGATGAACGGCGTCGATGATCTTCGCGTAGCCGGTGCAGCGGCAGATGTTGCCCGCGAGCGCCTCGCGGATCTCCACGGTGGTCGGCCGGGGCGTGCGCGTGAGGAGGTCGTGGGTCGCCACCACGAAGCCGGGCGTGCAGAAACCGCATTGGACCGCTCCCGCTTCGAGGAAGGCTTCCTGCACGGGGTGCAGCGCGTCGCCCGAAGCGAAACCCTCGACCGTCACGACCTCGCGACCCTGTACCTGGCCGCCGAGCACCAGGCACGCGCACACCAGGCGGCCGTCGAGATAGACAGAGCAGGAGCCGCACTCGCCTTGCTCGCATGCGTTCTTCGAGCCCGGAAGATCCATGTGCTCGCGCAGCACGGCCAGCAGGCTCGTTCCCTCCCACACGTCCTCGGCAACGCGCGGCCGGCCGTTCACCGTGCAGGCGATCCTCATGCCGCTCCGATGTACTCGTTCCACGCCCAGACGAAGCTGCGCCGCGCCAAGACCGCGAGCGCGTATCGCCTGTAGGCCGCCGTGCCACGCACGTCGTCGATTGGTCGCGCCGCCGTCGCGACCAGCTCGCCGAAGCGCGCCAGCGCAGAATCAGCCACTGGCGTGCGTCTCTGCCACAGGCTGTGCTCGTCGAGCACGCCCTCGATGAAGCTCTCCGCCTCAGGCGCCGTGACGGGAGTCGGGGCAGCCGATCCGATGCCCGTGCCGACGCGGCGACGCTCCGGCTCGATCGCGAGGGCGAACGAGCACACGGCGATGACCATCGCATTGCGCGTCCCCACCTTCGAGAACTGCTGCGGCCCCTGCGCGGGCTCGATGAGAAATGCGCCGATCAGCTCGTCCTTGCGCATCGCGTTGCGCTTGGGTCCGACGAAGAAATCTCGCGCGGGAAGGCGGCGGGTTCCCCCCACCGAGGCAAGCTCGACGACGGCTCGCGATGCGAGCAGCGCCGGATGCGCATCACCGGCCGGCGACGCAGAGCCGAGGTTGCCCCCGACGGTGCCGCGGTTGCGGATCTGCGGCGACCCCACCGTGCGAGAGGCCATAGCAAGCCCGGGGATCCGGTCGCCAAGTTCGTCGATGAGACGTGTATAGGTGACCCCGGCGCCGATGCGCAGCATGCCGTCCTCGGGACCCCACTCCGAGAGCTCTGCGACCCGGGTGAGGTCGAGAAACGCAGGAGGGCGGTGGCGGTCGAAGTTGATCTCGACCATGACGTCGGTCCCCCCCGCGATCGGCAGCGCGTCCGGATGCGCCGCCTTCATGGCGAGCGCCTCAGCCCAGGTGGCCGGCTGTAGAAAATCCATGTGCGATCACCATGCTTGATCGGCCGGCGCCGCGTCGTCGCGCGTCACCGTCCCTTCGATCAACCCGTACGGCCGGTCGGAGGCGTAGAACACCTCGTTTTCGTTGTTCAGCCCGAAAGGCTCGAGGTCGACGACGAAGTGGTGCTTGTTCGGCATCGACAGGCGGATCTCTGCGATCTCCGGCCGCGACTCGAGCACCGCCTCCCCCATCGCGTAGAGCGTCTGCTGCAGCGAGAGGCTGTGCTTGGTCGCGAAGGTCTCGACCAGGCGACGCCGCGCTTCCTGGTGAGCATTCATCCAGTCGATGTTCTCGCCGGCATATCGCCAGCGCGCATCTACCGCCGTCGCGAGCATGCGGTCGCGGGTCTCGGGCAGCGTCGTGTAGTGGTCCGCCCGGTAGCCCCAGAACTCCGAGCCTGTCGACTTGAGCAGGGTGAGCCCGGTGATGCCGGAAACGACCCACTCGGAATCCTCGGTGCACGTCACCGCCGTCAGGCGCTGCTCGGACCCGTTTCGCTCGAACGCGTGGGGGTGTGGCTTGCCGCCGACGGTGATCCGGGCCCATGGTTGCTCCGCGATCGAGACGCGCGCCCGCCGCACCGCTCGGTGGTCGCTCACGAAGTGCCGGCCGAGGCGCAGGGCGAAATCCTCGATCTCGCCGACCGCATCCTTGGCAAAGGCGAAGACGGTGTTCTTCTGCGTGTCGGTCGGGACCACGTGGCTGTTATCGCCGGTGAGATGAGTGGCGGCGAAGTCGCCGGCCAACGCGATGCTCACGGTCATGTCTTTGATCTCTTGAGTGGCGCCGCGGGTAACCCGGACGACGTGCGTCTCGGCCTTCCCGTACTGGTTGTCGCCCAGAACGATGGTCAACTCATACGCCCCTGTATGTCGTGTAGCCGTACGCGCTCAGCAGCAGCGGAATGTGCAGATGCGCACCCGCGTCTTCAAGGCTGAACACGACCAGGATCCTCGGATAAAAGGCTGTCAGTCCCGACCGCTCGAAGTAGGGCCGAGTATCGAACTCGAGCCGGTACTCGCCCTCCTCCAGCTCCTCGCCCGCCAGGTCTCGGATGCGGCCCTCCGCGTCGGTGACCCCCTCACCGATTTCCTTCCAATCGCCATCCGGCTCGCGCCGGCACAGTGTAACCGCAAGACCCGCGGCGGCCGCGCCGCGCATCGTGTCGAGGACATGCGTCGAGATGGTCACTGCCGCACCAAGTCCTCGAGGCGCGTCCGCGCGATCTTGCGATGCTCGCCGGCCGCGACACGAGCTTCGGTCACCGGATCGTTGTCCATGCGCTCGCGCAGCGCGAACAGAATCTCGTCTGCGCTCTTGCCCGCCGCGGCGATGAGAAAAACGTGCCCAAAGCGAGCTTCATAGTGGCGATTCTCCTGCGCGAGCTCCGAGAGCGTGCCGGCGCCGGACACCAGCACGCCGCGCTGCTCGCGCTCGGATGCGTCTGGCGATCCGCCTCCGCGCTCGCCGATGCGTGGATGACCAGCCAGAGCCTCAACCCAATCGGGCGGTTCGAGCTCTGCCCATGCCCGTTCCGCGCCGTCGAGCAGCTCCGCGAGGTCGGCGTAAGGCCGCCCGCCCGCCACCCGTCGCGCCCATCTCGCCGAGGCGAAGCAGGTGAGCAGCCGGCGCTCCGCTTCTTCTGATGGCAGGTCGTTGAATTCAACCGGTCCCATCCTTAACGCCGCTCTGCGCGCATTTCATTCAACACCCAGCGGCACCAGCTCGGACCTGGCCACGTCGACCAGGCCGCGATCGGTGATCTTCAGCTCCGGGATCACCGACAGGGCCAGGAAGCTCAGCGTCATGAAGGGTGCGGCCATCGTCACGCCCATCCCGGCCAGGCGCTTCTCCATCGAACGCAGCCGCTCATGGACGAATGCGAGCGGTTGATCGCTCATCAGACCGGCCACCGGCAGCCCCAGCTCCTCGACCACGCGGCCGCCCTCCGCGATCACGATGCCGCCTCCGATCGCGGCCAGGCGGAGCGCGCAGGCGGCCATATCAACGTCGTCGACTCCGAGGACCACCACGTTGTGGGCGTCGTGCGCGACGGTCGATGCGAAGGCTCCCTGCCGGAGACCGACGTTGGTCGCAAATCCGAGGCCGACTCGACCGCTCGCGTGGTGCCGCTCCAGCACGGCGATCTTCACGAGGTCGCGCTTCGGGTCCGCGACGATGGACCCGTCCCGTGTAGTTGGTTCGACGAGCTCGGTGCCCGTGAGGAGCTGCGAAGGGATCACCCGGATGACCCGCATGCGTCGTGGGCCGGCTGCCACATGAAACGACGAGGCTGTCACGTCCGCCAGGTGCACCGTCTGCCGGACCCACTCCGGCACGTCGACCTTGACGAACCGCGGCGCCGCGCCTCGCTTCAGAACCTGGCGTGGCACGAACGATGTCAGATCGTCAAGGACCAGGATGTCCGCCTGATAGCCGGGGGCGATGGCGCCCAGGTTCCGCAGCCGGTGATAGATCGCCGGGTGGATCGTCGCCATCACCAGCGCGTCTTCAGGCGTGATGCCCTCCGCGACCGCGACCCGCACCATCTGGTTGATGTGACCCTCCTCGACGATGAAGCTCGGCTCGCGGTCGTCGGTGCAGAACATGCAGTGCGCTGGGCCATAGCGCTTGACCAATGGCAGCAAATCGCGCAGGTTGCGGGCGATCGAGGCCTCGCGGAGCATCACCCACATACCGAGACGCCGCTTCTCCAGGGCCTCCTCATACGTGGTCGACTCGTGGTCGGAGCGGATGCCGGCGGCAATGTAGGCATTCAGAGCGGGCCCACGCACGCCGGGTGCGTGGCCGTCGACGTGGTCGGTGAGACCGGTCTGCAGCTTCGCAACCTCGTTCGGGTCGCCCGCGATGACCCCGGGGAAGTTCATCATCTCCGCCACGCCGATGGTGCGGTGGCGGCGGAGAAGGCTCTCGATGTCACCTGTGGTGAAAGATCGGTGCGGGGACTCGAACCTCGACGCCGGCACGGATGACGAGGCCATGACGAACACGTCGAGCGACAGGTCGGCGCACGAGTCGAGCAGCCAGTGGATCCCGTCGGTGCCGAGCACGTTCGCGATCTCGTGTGGGTCCGCGACGACCGCCGTGGTCCCCTGCGCGAGCACGGCCCGCGCGAACTCGTCGACCATCAGCTTCGACGATTCGATGTGCATATGGGCGTCGATGAACCCCGGAACCAGGTAGGCGCCTCGCACGTCCATCCGCTCGCGGCCGTCGTAACGGCCCAGCCCGACCACGTGGCCGTCGGCGACGGCCACGTCGACCTCCAGCCATTCCTTGGTGAAGACCGAGAGCACCCGGCCTCCCGCCAGGACGAGGTCGGCGGGCTCGTCCCCGCGCGCGACCGCCATCCACCGTCGGTCCATGCCGGTCAGGATAGTTCGGCGGTGCAGTGCGCATTCCGCACGTTTGGCGCCAGCCGCGCGGTTTCGTGCGCCGTGATCCGCACGTTTGGCGCCAGCCGCGCGGTTTCGTGCGCCGTGATCCGCACGTTTGGCGTCAGTGGCGCGGTTCGGCGTCCGGCTTCAGGAAATCCACGGCTTCTTCGCGGCCGTCCCACACGACCGTCGTCTGCGCGGGTTCGGTGCGGGCCACCACCTTGCCGCCCCTCAGCACGAGCTTGCGCGGAGCCACCAGCCGGATGGCGTCCATCTCGGTCGGCGCCGCGAACGCGCAGAGGTCGGCCCTGCAGCCGGGCTCCAGGCCGTAGCCTTCGAGGCCGAGCGCGGCGGCGGGGTTGACGGTGATCATCTCGATCAAGGTGCGGAGCTCGTTGTGCCCCGACATCTGGCCGTAGTGCGCGAGCACGAACGCCGCCTGGAGCGGGTCCCCGTAGCCGAGCGGATACCAGGGGTCCATCACCGAGTCGTGGCCGATGCACACGTTGACTCCCGCCGCGAGCAGCTCTTTGACCCGCGTATGGCCCCGCCGGATCGGATAGCTGTCGAAACGTCCCTGCAGCGTCGAGTTGTCCAGCGGGTTGGTGACCATATGCATCTTGGCCCGCTTCAGGTTGTTGATCAGCCGGTATGCGTAGGCGTTGTTGTAGGAGTGCATGGCCGTGGTATGGCTGGCCGTGACGCGCCCGCCCATTCCGAGCCGGATCGTCTCAGCCGCCATAACCTCGACGAAGCGCGAGTGATCGTCGTCGGTCTCGTCGCAGTGCACGTCGACCCGCAGCCCCTTCTCAGCCGCGAGCGACATCGCGAACTTGACCGAGCGCTCGCCGTACTCACGCGTCAGCTCGAAATGCGGGATCGCGCCGACGACGTCGACGCCCATGTCGATGGCGCGCCGCATCAGGTCCTCGCCCCCTTCGAACGACATGATGCCCTGCTGGGGAAACGCGACCAGCTGGAGCACCATCTGGTCGCCGATCTCCTCGCGGAGCTCGATGAGCGCACGGACGGCGCGAAGCTCGGGATCGCAGACGTCGACATGGCTGCGCACGAACTGCACTCCATTGGCAAGCTGCCAGCGCAGCACGGTGCGCACCCGGCGCTTGACGTCCTCGACGGTCAGGAGCTTCACCCGCTCGGCCCAGATGGCGATGCCCTCGAACAGAGAGCCGGTCACGTTGTGGCGCGGCTCGCCGACGGTAAGCACCGCATCGAGGTGGATGTGAGGCTCGACGAGCGCGGGCGTGACCAGGGCGCCGCCGAGGTCGATGACCTGCCGAGCCTCCGGTTCAGGCTCGGCGATCCGGCCGTCGCGCACCCCGATCTCGCGATTTTCCGACTGCCCTGGCAGGCGGGCTCCCTTCAGGAGCAAATCGAGCATTCACGCGAGGCTAGCAGAGACCTAAACTCTGCGGAACGGTGGCGGCCGGTTTCTGGAGGGGAGTCCATGCAAACAGCCGATGAGGTCGAAAAGCACGTACCTGTCCGTGAGGGGGACTACGGGGAGAGGGTTGTCACCGTCGAGCCAGGCGGAGTCGAATACATCGCGCTGCGCGAGCGACACGGCAAGCCGATCCAGCTGTTCTTTACCTGGCTCTCGCCGAACCTCGAGTTCGCGACCGTTTTCATCGGCGTCATCGCCGTCGCATTTCTCGGTCTGAACCTATGGCAGGCGGCGACGGCCATCATCGTCGGCACCACGCTTGGGTCCATCTCTCAAGGCGTCCTGTCCTCGTGGGGCCCGAAGTTCGGGGTCCCGATGATGGTCGAAAGCCGCGGCGCATTCGGCTTTCTCGGCAATATCCTGCCGGCCGGCCTGAACGGGATCACCGCATCCTTCGGCTGGTTCGTCGTCAACAGCGTCAGCGGCGCCTTCGCCGTGCAAGCGCTGTTCCCATCTATCAACTTCCCGTTCTGGCTGGCCTTCCTCATCATCGTCGTGGCCCAGGTGGTGATCGCCACGCTCGGGCACAACCTGATCCACGTCTTCGAGCGCTGGGCCCTGCCGCTGCTGGGCACCGTGTTCATCATCGCCTGCTTCTTCATCTTCATCCACGGCAACTACGGCTTCAGTGCGACCCCGATACCGGGTGCGTGGTTCCTGGGCTTCACGGCGGCTTTCGGTTATGCCGTGGGTTGGAACCCGTTCGCGGCGGACTACACCCGCTACCTGCCGCCAAGCACCGACCGGAAGATGGTTGGCTTCTGGGCGGGATCCGGCGTTTTCCTCTCGTGCATCGTGCTCGAGCTCGCGGGCGCCGTGTTGGTCACGGTCGCGGGCACCAAGTGGGGTACAGCAGACATCCCGACCGCACAGCTGCAGCGGGCTATGCCTGACGTGGTCTATTACCCGACCTTGATTTGCATTGCAATCGGCGCCGTGGCGGCAAACGCCATCAACATCTACAGCGGCACCATGTCGCTGGTGGCGCTGGGGATCCGGGAGATGGGTCTCACCCTGCGCCAGCGCCGCGCGACACTGGCGATCCTGGCCGGCGTGATCGGGTACTTCGGCGGCCTGTACCTCGAGTCAAGGGGCGTTGCCTCCCAGTACACCAACTTCCTGCTGCTCATCAGCTACTGGATCGCGACGTGGCTGGCGGTGGTCTTCGTGGACTACTGGCTGCGGCGCGGGGACTACGGCGACGAGTCGATGTTCTACGACACCAAATACCTTCGCTGGCAGGGAGTGGTCGCGATGGCGGTGGGACTCGTGGTGTCCGTATGGCTTTTCGCCAACATTTTCGGGCTCTATGTCGGCCCAATCGCCAATTCGTACCCGCAGATCGGAGACATCACCTTCGTCGTCGGCTTTGTGATCACCGCAGTCCTCTACTACGTGTTCAACCTCAACCTACGAAAGCAGACTTCCGACAAGAGAGCGGCGATGGGCTCTCGCGCAGCCTGACGATTCAGGACAGGCGCCGCTGCCCTCTTGGGTGGCGGCGCCTCCATTGAAGTGAGCGACATCGAGCCGGAGTGGCTGTCCTCGAGCGACATCGTGAACCGCGTCAGCACGCGCGAGCTCGATCCTCAAGCTGTGGTGCGCGCGCATCTCAAAGCGATCGACCGCCTCGATTCGCACGTCCATGCCTACGTACACGTGGATCGCAATGCCCGAGCCGGAACCGGCTCGCTGAGCGGCGTAACCCTGGCGGTCAAGGACAACCTGCCGGTGGCGGGCATGCCGTGGACGGACGGCAGCGCCGTGTGGCGCGATCGCGTCCCTGACAAAGACACCGTCCCCGTGGCATGGGCGAGGGCGGCCGGGGCAGCCGTCCTGGGAAAAACCAACCTGCCAGAGCTGGCGGCGGCGGTGGGGACGACCAACGCCATCTTTCCGGCCACCAACAACCCATGGCGGACGGGCATCACGCCAGGGGGCTCGAGCGGTGGCAGCGCCGCCGCGGTGGCCGCTGGGATGGCCACAGTCGCGATGGGCACAGACATGGGCGGCTCGATCCGCATCCCCGCATCCTGTTGCGGGATCGTCGGCCTGCGCCCATCGCCGGACCGAGTGCCATCCGAGATCGTCGACCCGGCGGGCCTTTCGGTCGTCGCGCCGCTCGGCCGGACCGTCGCCGATGTAAAGATCCTGTACTCGGTGATGGCGGAGCCTGCTCCCTACCTCGCGCCAATGACGAATCGCATGCGCATCGGGGTCGTCGACACGACAGCCCTCGGCATGGATGCCGCCTGCGCCGACGCGTGCCGGCGGGCAGCGGGCGCCCTGGAGTCGGTAGGCCATTACGTCGAACACATCGAGTGGGGATCAGAGGCGGTCGCCGCGGGCTACGGCGTGGTTCGGCGAGCCAGCATGGCGTCGTTCCCGGCCGACCCACAGCTGTTCGCACCAGGCATCCGCAAGCTGGTCGAGCAGGGCCGCACGCTGTCGGCGCTCGACTACTTCCAGGCGTTTGAAAGCGCTACCGCGGCGGCTCATGCGGTCGTCGTGAAGCCGCTGCTGGCCGATTTCGACTTCCTCCTCACCCCCACCCTGGGCCTGGTCCCTATGCCGATCGAGGAGGTGCCGCCCTTCCTGAGCGAGCCATACGGGCGCTACATCCAGTTCGTCCTGCCGGTCAGCTTCGCGCACACCCCGGCGATCTCGCTCCCGGCGGGTTTGCATGACGGGCTGCCGGTGGGCGTGCAGCTCGTCGCGAGGTCGGGCCACGAATGGCCGCTGCTGGCGCTCGCCGAGCAGCTCGAAGCGATGCCGGGCTTCGGTTTCGAAAGGCCACCCGGCTTCGACTGACAATGTGCACGTGATGAAAGCTCAGAAGGTCGAGATGTTCGTCTGTCCCATGGCCACCCCGTCGGACACTTCCGGGCTGCAGCAGCTCGCCGATGCCGGAAAGATCAAGCCCGACACGCTCGTCGCGATCGCCGGCAAGACCGAGGGAACCGGGCAGCACGACGACTGGGGCCGCGTGTGGGCCGACGTGGCGCTGCGCCAGTGGACGTCGAAGTTCCTCGGGATATCTGTGGACGATGTGGCGAAGCAGGTCATCTTCGTGCTCTCGGGCGGGTGTCCGGGTGTGATCACGCCTCACATCGCGGTGGTCACTCGAGAGTGGGTCGAGGCGCCAGATTCGGGCCAGAAAGAAGACAAAAGGTTGGTCGTCGGCAGAGCCGGCTCCGAACCCATGCCGCCGGAAGAGGTCGGCCGCATGGGCCAGATCCGGAAAGTCGCGGAGGCAACCCACCGGGCCATGGCGGACGCCGGCCTGACCGACCCACGCGACGTCCACCTGGTCATGGTCAAGGTGCCGGGCCTGACGACGGCCAGCATCAAGGACGCCGAGTCCCGAGGGAAGACGGTCGTTTCACACGACCTCACGTTCGGTCCGGAGGGTGCAGGGGTATACGCGAACGACGCGGCGGCACTTGGTGTCGCGATGGCGCTCGGAGAGGTGAAAGAGTCGGCGCTGTCGGACGGCGTGGTGCGCCGCGACTGGAGCCTCTACTCAGAGGTCGCCATGACCTCTTCCGGCGGCGAGAAGCGCCATGGCGAGGTGCTCGTCTTCGGAAACTCGAGCGGCTCGCGAAGCTCGCTGCGCATCGGCCACGCCGTTACCAAGGACTTCATCGATGCCGAAGGCGTCAGGAACGCGCTCCGCTCGGCCGGGCTCAGCTTTGACGCTCTACCGGCCGAAGCGGACCTGTCGCGGCTCGTTCACGTCTTCGCCAAGTCCGTCATCCCGGGCAGCGATCAGATTCGCGGCCAGAGGATCACCCTGCTCGATGACGTCGACGCCTACCAGATCGGGAAGGCGCTGGGCGGAATGCTCGTCGCGTCGGTGACCGGACGTACGACCAACTACGTGAGCGGAGGGGAGCGCAACTCACACCAGGGACCGCCGGGCGGGAACATCGTGGCCGCGGTCGTCAGGACGGCCGGCTGAGCTCAAAAAGTTTCAGCGGCGACAGCGGCATCTCTGTGATCGGCACCCCCATCGCTTCCTCTATCGCCGAGGCGAGAACCGCGCCCACTGGAATCACGCCCGCCTCTCCGGCTCCCTTGACGCCGAGCGGGTTCAGAGGCGATGGCGTCTCGATGTGGTCGATCTCGATCGCGGGGATTTCTGTCGCGTATGGCATGAGGAACTCCATGAAGGACGCGTTGCGAAGCTGACCTTCGTCGTCGTAGGCGAGGCGCTCGTAGAAAGCGCCGCCGATCCCTTGCGCGACACCGCCCTCGATCTGTCCCTCCACCACGAGTGGGTTGATGACGCGACCGCAATCGTGGATGACGACGTACTTGAGGATCTCCAGGCGGAACGTCTTCGGATCGACGCGCACGTACGCGGCATGACATCCGGCGGCCCAGGTCGAGCCGGGAGGGCTGTAGTAGCCGGTCGCCTCCAGGCCCGGCTGCTCGCCTTCGTGAAGAGGCGGGCCGGGTCGAGACCTGGCCGTGAATTGGGTCGCCGCCTCGGTGCCCCCACCGAAGGCGTAGCGCACGGGATTGGCCAGTACCGCGACGGCCGCAAGCGGCATGCCGCGGTCGGGTGAACCCTTGACCTGGACCTTGCCTCCGACCAACTCCAGGTCGGCGGGATCGACCTCGAGGTGGTCGGCCGCGATGTGTTTGGCCTTCTCGGCCACCATGCCCGCTGCCACGGCCATCGCATTGCCGGCCGTGACCGCTCCGCGCGACGCGAAGGTGCCCACTCCCCACGGGAAGCGCCGGGTGTCCCCGCTCGTCACCTCGACGTCGGCGACGTCCACGCCCAGCTGATCGGCGACGATCTGCGCCCAGACGGTCGCGTGAGCCTGGCCCTGGTTCGGGATGCCGGTCGCGGCCACCACCTTGCCCGAGACGAGCACCTGCACGTGCGCTCCCTCATAAGGCCCGACCCCCGTGCCTTCGACGTACATGCCGAGTCCCATCCCGACGTGGTCGCCTGCGGGTCGCGGCCCGAGGTTGGCGATCGCCTTTTGCAGGAGCACCGGGTAGTTCCCGCTGTCGTAAACGACTCTGTTGCCGTCCTGCCACGCCACCCCGACCTCGTACGGAAACTCGTTGGCCTGGATGAGGTTGCGCCTGCGCACCTCGGCGCGGTCGAGCCCGAGCTCGGCCGCGATCGCGTCGAGAGTGCGCTCCATGACAAAGCACGCGTGCGGGCGGCCCGCGCCTCGGTACGGCGATGTCGGCGTGGCGTTGGTGTAGACGTCGCGGAATCGCACCCGGTAGTTCGGAACGCGGTAAGGGCCAGGGACCTGGGCGGCCGTGATGATCGGCAGGATGATTCCGTAAGGCGTGTAGGCGCCGGCGTCGTGGATGAAGTCGACGTCCAGCGCCAACAGTTTGCCGTCGCCGTCGAAGCCGACCTCGACCTCGTGGACCTGGCCGCGCTCCTGGTTCACGGCGGTGAAATGCTCCTGCCGGTCCTCGGTCCACTTCACCGGCCGGCCGAGTTTCATCGCTGCGAAGGGAACCAGGAGCTCGTCGGGGTAAAAGAGCATGATCTTCGGCCCGAACCCGCCGCCCACGTCTGGTGCGATCACCTCGACGTTCGATTCGGGCAACCCGAACAGCACGGCAAGCCCGCCGCGGATCGAGGTCGGCGACTGCGTCGAGTCGTAGACCGTCAGCTTGTGCTCGGCGGTCGACCAACGAGCCCACACCGCCCGACCCTCCATTGGGCTGGCGGCGCCGCGCTCGAAGCGGAGGTGAAGTCGCTTGCGG
Source organism: Candidatus Dormibacteraceae bacterium (assembly GCA_041482895.1). Classification (GTDB taxonomy): domain Bacteria; phylum Chloroflexota; class Dormibacteria; order Dormibacterales; family Dormibacteraceae; genus Palsa-870. Next base: position 35,219 of record JBGPEO010000008.1, read on the forward strand.
TGCGGCGAGGCAGCCAGGGCAGATTGAACCGCGCCTGCCTCCTGGATCATCTCGGCCGCCACGTTGCCGGGCACGTCGTGGTGGACGAGATGGTCGGCCCGCGCCGCGGACTCCGGGGTGATCACCACCGGCAGCGGGTCGTACTCGACCTGTGCCAGCTCGGCCGCATCCTCGGCGATGCTGCGGCTCTCGGCAACGATGAAGGCGACCGCCTCGCCGACGTACCTCACCACCTCGGAGGCCAGGCAGCGCTGGGTGCGGCCGTGCGTGAGATTCGGATGCGGGATGAGGATGGGCAGGTCGGTCTGGCCGAAGGGGAGGTCGGCGGCGGTGTAGACGGCGACCACACCAGGCAGCGCGCGGGCGGCGGTGACATCGATCGAGCGGATCCGTGCGTGCGCGAACGGCGACCGAACGAGGACCGACTCCAGCGCGCCATCGTCGATGTCGTCGGTGAAGCGGCCGCGGCCACGCAGCAGGCGATCGTCCTCGACCCGCAGCACCCGCTCCCCGAACCAGCGGGTTGTCACTTCTTCGTCCCACCCTCTCCCCGACCCTGCGCGCGGAGCGGCGATGAGGATGAGGACTCACTGATTGCTCCCCTGCGGGGAGAGGGGGTGAGCTCTGCGGCGCGGTGGACCGCCCGCCGGATCGAGGCGTAGCCGGTGCACCGGCACAGGTTGCCGCTGATGCCCTCGTCGACCTGTTCCGCGCTTGGATTGGGATGCTGCGCCAGCAACCCCACCACCGACATCACGAAGCCGGGAGTGCAGAAACCGCACTGCAGCCCGTGACATTCGTGAAATGCCTGCTGCACCGGGTGCAGAGCTTCGCCATCCGCGGCCAGACCTTCGATGGTCGTCACGTCGTGGCCCTCGGCCTGGACGGCGAGCATGAGGCACGAACGCACCGGCGCACCGTCGAGTAGAACCGTGCAGCACCCGCAAACTCCGTGCTCGCAGCCGACGTGCGTGCCGGTCAGCCCGAGGTCGTGGCGCAGGTGGTCGGAGAGCAGGCGTCGCGGATCGGCGGGTGCCGGGTGGACGGCGCCGTTGACCTTCACGCGGCGAAAGCCTTCTCGGTCAAGACGCGCACCAGGTGAAGGCGGAACTCCGGGGAGGCCTCCAGGTCGCCGCTCGGCTGCAGCCCCCTCGCCGGATCGCGAGGATCGGCCAGGACCGGCGTGGGCGCGACCCCGAACAAGGCCAGCCGGTCAGCGGCGCGAACCACTCCGGCCAGCGCGAAATCGCCGTGCCGGCGCGATTCCTCGATGATCGCGAATGGCTCGGCAATCGTAGGGAACCAGGCCTCGACGATCAGCTCGTCCGGTTCCAGGGCGGTGTCCATCACGCCGTGAAACAGCACGTCGGCAGAGATGACCCGCTCGCCTCGCGCGGAGCGCGCGACCACGTGACCGCCGAGCGCGAGCAGCACCGCCGGCAGCTCGGAGGCCGGGTCGGCGTGCGCCAGGCTGCCGCAGATCGTGCCGCGGTTTCGAATCACCCGGTGCGCGACCAGGCGCACCGCGGCACTGACCAACGGGCTGACGCGCGCGATGAGGTCCGAGTCTTCGACGGCCGCCTGGCGCGCGAGCGCCTGGACCGCGACGCCTCCGTCACGCTCATAGATCCGATCCAGGCTTGAGATGCGGTTGATGTCGACGATGTGGGCGGGGCGGGCGAGACGGAAGTTCAGGAGAGGAACGAGCGACTGGCCGCCGGCGAGCACCTTCGCGTCCTCTAACGAGCCAAGCAGCGCGCACGCCTCATCGACGGTGGTCGGGGCGTGGTACTCGAACGGCGGCGGCTTCACTCGTCTGAGTAGTGTGTCTGGGAACCGGCTCGACAAGGCGCGGCATCGGCGGCCAGAGCCAAGGAGCCGACGAGCACGTGAGGGAGTGCATCGCGTAGATGCACGACCGAGCGCGCGCAGGAGGCGACGCCGGCTTTAGCGCCGCAGGCGCCCGGCCGCCCAGGCCGATGGATTGTCGAGCGCGTTTCCAGACTCACTACTCCACGATCGCAACGGCGCGACACAGGGCCGCCTCGCCGCCCTGGAAGCGCCACGGGAAGCAGCCGAGCTGGATCTTCTGGTCGAGCACCTCGTCGATCTGCCCGCCCAGGTTCTCGATGTGGATGATGTCGTGCGGGAACAGGAGCGTGTGCATGATCTGGTAGTCGGCCTTGGGGAAGATCTCGTCCAGGCTCCGGCCCAGCTTCTTCTCGGCCTCCTCAGCCTCGTCCGCGCGAATTCGCCTGATCACGGTGTTCATCGGGTGGTCCGCGCTGCCAGCGTCCACTGCGATCCAGCGCACTCCGCGCTCCAGCACCCATTCGGCGAAGTCTCGAGCGGGTCCCGGATGCCGGATGAAATACCTGGTCTCGTCGGCCTGCGAGCGGTCTGTCCAGTTCTCCGGGTAGTAACGGTGGTAACCGGTGTGGATGACCAGAATGTCGCCCCGCTCGATGCGGTGGCCCGTTTCCTTCTCCCAGCGCTCGAGATGCTCGGGCCCGTAAAGGTCGTAGTCGCCCACCCCCATCTTCTCCAGGTCGACGACGCACGCCGAGCCGACCAGGAAGTTCAAGGTCAGGTCCCCGATGAACTTGCCGCGTGTCATGAAGTGGGCGGGCGCGTCCAGATGCGTGCTGACGTGGAGCGTCATCGTGATCTCCTGGCCTCCGGCCCGGTCGAAGGCGAGGTGCTTGATCCAGCGGATGGCGGGTCCCGGGTACCCGGCGAACGCCGGCGTGTGCAGGGAGAAGTCCTGCGTGAGGTCGAGAAATCTCATAGCACCGCGAGCTTAATCTTGTGCGCGTGTCTGACGGCGAGGTGCTCGGGCTGCTGGTTGCCACACGGGACGAACCCGGCGTGCTGTACCGGATCTCGGAGGCGATCTTCAAGCACGGCGCGAACATCACCTATATCGCAGGGGGCTCCGCGGCGGATTCGGCCGAGCTCCAGCTCGAGGTGACCGGCGCCGGCGATGAAGCGCGGCTGCTGGCGGACCTGGTAGGCCTGCAGGGGATTACCAACGTCACCCGGGTACCCACGTTCCAGACCATCTACGGCAAGCGGGTGATCGTGATCGGCGGCGGCGCGCAGGTCGGCATGGTCGCACAGGGGGCGGTCTCAGAAGCTGACCGCCACAACATCCGCGGCGAGCGGATCTCGGTCGACACGATTCCGCTTGTCGGTGAAGAGCAGCTGGCGCAGGCGGTGCGCGCGGTGGCCCGCCTGCACCGGGCGCGAGCGCTCGTCCTGGCGGGAGCGCTCATGGGCGGCGACATCAGCAACGCCGTGCGCGAGATCAGAGAGGCCGGGATCATCGTCCTCTGCACCAGCATGGCGGGCTCGGTCCCAGATGCGGCCGACGTGGTGGTCAGCGACCCGGTAGAAGCCGGCGTGATGGCTGTGATGCTGATCGCCGACACCGCGAGCTTCTCGATCGAGCACGTCCGGGGCCGCCGCTTCTAGACCCGAGGTCGGTCAGGACATCGCCGGGACTCGGGGCAGCTCTTCGATCGCCGCATCGATCCTCGACTGGGACAGCTCGACGTCCTCCAGCTTGCCGGCGAAGTAGGCGTCGTAGGCCGACA
>JBGPEO010000009.1:0-38225 GCA_041482895.1 Candidatus Dormibacteraceae bacterium
AGCTCGATGTGGGCCGCGTCGGCGCACATGGTCCCGAACACCGCCACCATCGCCACCGCAAACCAGTAGGCGGGCGCGATGTACCGGCGCACCGCGAACTGCAGAGCGAGCGCGACGACAATTCCGAACCCGCCGACCGCGACCGCGACGTAAGGGTCGATCGTATGGACCAGATAGTCGGACAGCGCTTCGCCCATGGCTGTCGTGAGGATCTTCACCGCCCAAAAGTGAGCGGTGATGGCCGGCACCTTTCTGGCGATTTGCCGCCTACCCTCCATCGGCCGACGATAGCGTCACGCCATCATCCTCATCTCTTGTCTCAGCGGGTCGACGTGCGTGCTCGACTGGGACCAGCCCCGATCGCCTCTGGATGATCGCCCCGCGGCCCAGGATGCCAAGCCAGCCCAGCTGCCAGGCGAGCTCAGGCAGCGGATTGCCGATTGCGAGCGAGGTGAACTGGCAGGCTGGGACGCCGGCCAGGAGCCAGAGCCTGTGCGCGAGGGTCGGGCCGGTCCTCAAGACGAGCCACGCCGCGAGCAGGTCGACCGAGTAATCGAGCTCGTGCATATGCGGGCTCGCCATCACCGATCCCAGGATGCCGAGGGCAAAGACCGTCTCGAGCTCCGTGCGTCGCAGATACGCGACCGCCATGGCGAGCGCTCCGAGGCCGATCTCCACCGCGTATGCACCCGGTCCGATTCCAAACACGTACGCCGCCGTGTCGTAGTAGTGCATGGGGTCTGCCTGCACCAGGGCCGCCGCGCCAAGGTAATCGTGGATGCCGGCCGATCCCACGCTCAGCACAGAGGCAATCGAGAGCGCCGCCGCCCATCCCAGGAAGGAGATGAAGACCGGCATCCGGCCGCTGATCAGGATCGCGACGGGGACGAGGATGACGTCCTGGGGTTTGAGCATCACGGCCACGGCGAGCATCGCTCCGGCCACCCACGGCCGCCCTTCCCTGGTCTGCTGCCAGGCGACCGCCACCAGCGCCATGAGCAGCAACGTGGGTTGTCCGAACCGCAGCGATTCGTTCACCGACCACAGGGCGAGCCCCAGCAGCAGCAGCGTGAGTCGAGCCAGCCCTGTGAAGGGGCAGGCCACCCACCACGCGACGATGAAGGCGCCGAGGCCGAGCACGGTCCACAGCGCGAACGCGACGGGCTCCGGAAACGCGGTGAGCGGGGCGATGATCCACGCGAGCAGCGGCGGGTTCACGTAGTAATGGGCCGAGTCGATGCCGCTGTCCTGGATGGGGAAGGTGATCGACGCCGCGCGCAGGAGGTTGCCGTCGTAGATGTGCGACCAGCCGGCCTGCAGGCCGACCTTTGCCGCCGCGTAGAACACGCGAAAGTCGTTGGCAAAAGGATCGTCGACGAACATCCTGGTCAGCCGCACGAAGCCAAAGGCGGCGGCCCAGAAGCTGGCCACGCCCGCGGCGGCGAGCCAAAGGGGCGGGCGGGCGGCCGGCGCGGGCATGCGCGCAATTCTCCCGATTAGGCCTGCCGCCGTCTCGGTTGGCCAAGACAGACCCGATCTTGGTGCTCGTGAACGGTGATGGTCGGGTACTTCTCAGCTTCCAGGAAGTTGGACGAGCGAAGGTCGTTGTCCCTCGTCTCGATGTGCGTCCGGATGCTCAGCGTGTTGATGCTGGCCTCGATCTTCGAGTGCTCGGGGTGCTCGACGTCGATCTCACCCGTTGCGGTGACCTCGGCGAAGTGACCTCGGACAGTCATCATGCCAACGTGCTTGGCCGAGAACTCAACCTGCGTGTGATACGGGTCGAACTTCCAGGTGCCCATGAACAATCTCCCTTTTCAGCCTGGGCCGTCGCCAGGCCCTTACGATCAGCAACTGGTTGCGCAAGCAACTGATGTCCAGGCGGATGGGGAACTCGGTGAAAGACAAGCTTTACGCCTTGATGTGGTCGGGTGGCAAGGACAGCGCCCTGGCGCTGGACCGCGCCAGGCGGGCGGGAATCCACGTCGCCCGTTTGATCTCCTTCTATGACTCGGCGACTAGGCGCGTTCGATTTCACGCCACGCGCGTCGAGATGCTGGAAGCCCAGGCTGCAGCGATCGGCATCGACCTCCGGGCGATTCCCACCAGCTGGCCGGAGATGGAGGCGAGCCTGGTTCGCGAGCTTGGCTCGCTGCGTGTCGAGGGCTTCGCCGGCGTCGTCTTTGGCGACATCCACCTCGCCGACGTGAGGGACTGGTACGAAACGCGTGTTGTGGCCGCCGGCCTCGCGCACGTCGAACCGATCTGGGGCGAGCCGCCGGAGGCTCTGTTGCGCGAGTTCGTGGCGTCGGGTGGGAGGGCGGTCGTGACATGTGTGGAGCTGGCGAAGCTGGACGAGTCGTGGCTGGGCCGGATCATCGATGAGCCCTTCGCATCCGAGATCGGGCAGACCGGCGCCGATGCCTGCGGAGAGAACGGCGAATACCACTCGTTTGCTTTCAGCGGTCCCGTCTTCATGCGTCCGGTCACGTGGTTGGCAGGCGAGTGCCGCCTGAGCACCGACCGGGAAGGGCGCTTCGCGCAGCTCGATCTGACCTCCGGGGCTTAAAGGCTCAGTGCCACTCGGTGGACTCGAGGCCTGCCTCGAGCCAGTCGATGATCGATCCGACCTTCCGCCAGTCCTCAGCCTTGCGGGCGGCGATGAGCTCGCGCAGCGCGTAGGGGTCCCACGCGAGCAGGGCCTCGGCGCCCGAGCTTGCATAACGCACGAGCGCGTGATGCACAACCTCCTCGTAAGTCAGGCCGGTATTGCGCGCGAGATTCTCGAGCGTCGGTCTTGGGTCGGCCAGGAGCGAGAGGGCTACCGAGTCGCGAAAGTTTTGATTCGAGTCCTGTCCGCTCATCAGTTTCTCCCAGTTGGACTCAGCTCGCGAGGCTTCTCGAGCCCTCTCCGGGCCGGCGCTCGGCCCGCTGGCTGCGTGGGTTCGGGCAGCGGCACCAGGCTTGGAATCGGCCGGCCGACGGAGCTTCGCGCCGTCAGGCGCAGCTCCTTCCCGTAGTGTTCGAACGAGAGCGGCTTGCCCCGCACCAGGGTGTACGTCGCGCGCTTGCGGGCGACCGTCACCTTGATCACGCGATCGAGAAATGTCACCCTGAAGGTCAATCCGTGGATTCGAGGAGGCAGGCGGGGCGCGAAGCCAAGCGTCTCCCCGTGGTGGCGCATGCCGCCAAGTCCCGCGACGACCGCCAGCCACGCGCCCGCCAACGAGCCCATGTGAACGCCGTCGCGCACATTGCGTTCGAGGTCGTTCAGGTCCATCAGCGCCGCCTCGCCCAGGTAGTCGTGGGCCAGCTGGAGATGGCCGACCTCGGCCGCGATGATCGATTGCGTGTTTGAAGAGAGCGAGGAGTCGCGGACGGTGAGCTCCTCGTAGTAGGCGAAGTTCCTCGCCTTTTGCTCATGGGTGAACGCGTCCCCGCGCAGGTGCATCGCCAGCACGATGTCTGCCTGTTTGGTGACCTGCTTCCGATACAGGTCGAAATAGGGGAAATGCAGAAACAGGGGGTACTGGTCGGGTTTGGTCCCCTTGAAGTCCCAACGCTGGTGCTTGGTGAAATCACTCGCCTGCCGGTGGACCTCGAGCTCTTCGTCGTACGGGATGAACATGCGGTCTGCCGCCCGGCGCCACGCCTTCACCTCGCGCGCGCTCACTTTGAGCCGCTTCGCCACATTGCGATGGCGACCGACGGCGTCGGCCGCGGCGACCAGGTTCCGCTGTGCCATGACGTTCGTATAGAGGTTGTTGTCTGCCAGAGCGCTGTATTCGTCCGGACCGGTTACCCCATCGATCCGAAACAAGCCACCCCGGTCGTGGTGGCCGACCGAGATCCACAGCCGCGCCGTCTCGACCAGCAGCTCGACTCCGACCGTCTCTTCGAACTGAAGGTCGTTGGTGGCGGAGACATATCTGAGCACGCCGTCGGCGATGTCGGCGTTGATGTGAAAGGCCGCGGTCGAGGCGGGCCAATAGCCGGAGCACTCTTCGCCGTGGATCGTCCGCCACGGAAACGCCGCACCCTTCAAGCCGAGATCCTTCGCGCGCGCGCGCGCCATGTCGAGGATCTGGAATCTCCACCGCAGGATGTCGGCAGCTGCGCCGGGCACGGTGTACGTCAGCACCGGAAGGACGAAGGTTTCGGTATCCCAGAACGTGTGCCCGTCGTAGCCGGGGCCGGTCAAGCCCTTGGCCGGGATGGCGCGCTGCTCCGCTCTCGCCGCGGACTGCAGCACATGGAACATTGCAAAGCGAATTGCCTGCTGGACCTCTGGATCGCCCTTCAACTCGACGTCGGCGCGAGCCCAGAAGTCGGTCAGGTACTTCTTCTGCGCGGCGGCGAGGCCCTTCCAGCCGTGATCCAGAGCGGTCGCGAGCGCTCCTTCGATCTGCGAGCGCAATGCCGGCGTCGACCGCTGGCTCGACCATCCGTAAGCGACGAACTTCGCCAGGCTGAGGCGCTGTCCCTGCGCCAGGCGCGCCGTCACAGTGACCCGTGCCTCGTCCCCCGTGCTTTCGGACGTGATCTGGGTTCCACCGGGACCCCTGACCACGTGGTCCATCCCAGCTGCCATCGTGAGCGAGCTCTTCTTCGTGGAGTGGATGAGAATGGCGCGCCGGCCTTCATGCCCGGCGAACTGCGGAGACAGCGGCGATGCGGTTGCGGCGGCGGCGCGTGGATCTCTGCCGGTGAGGTCGCCCACAGGCTCGTTGGCGACCAGCTCGGACTGGACGACGACGTCTGCCGGCCCATCGACCGGCTCCACCTCATAGAGGATCGCGGCCAGAGCCCGGTGCACGAGCGAGACCATGCGCGTCGAACGGATCCTGATCAGGCGATGCGCAGGCGACTCCCACTCCAGGGTCCGGCGCAACACGCCGGCTTTCAGGTCGAGCACGCGTTCGTGCGAGTGCAGCTTTCCGTAGCGGAGGTCAAACGGCTCGTCGTCGACGAGGAGGCGGATGACCTTGCCGTCGGTGACGTTGACAATCGTCTGACCGGCTTCGGGATAGCCATAAGCCGTCTCGGCGTAGGGCAAGGGGATCTCCTCGTAGAAAGCGTTGAGGTAAGAACCCAACAGCACGTGAGGCTCTCCCTCATCCAGGTTTGCCCGCCATCCGATGTGGCCGTTGGACAATGCGAAGATGGACTCGGTCTGGCCGAGCAGGTCGAGGTTCAAGCCAATCTCGCGTACTGCCCATGGCTCGGTCGCAAAGCCTTCGTTGTGAATCAAGTCGTCTTGATGAGCTCCGCGAGATCCTTGACGACCACGTCCGCCCCGTGCTGCCGAAGGGCGGCCGCCTGGCCCACCCGGTCGATGCCGACGACGAGGCCGAAACCACCGGCCCGGCCGGCCTCGACACCCGCCAGGGCGTCCTCGTAAACCGCCGAGCTGGTGGCCGTCGCGCTGAGCATCCGCGCCGCTTCCAGATACGTGTCCGGCGCCGGCTTGCCGGCCAATCGCCGGGCATGAGCCACGATGCCATCGACCTGCGCATCGAACAAGCCCTCCAATCGCGCGGCTCGTAGGACCTCGCTGCAGTTCCTGCTCGACGTCACGACGGCCACCTTCAACGCCGCCTCCTTGGCTGCATGCAGATACCGGACAGATCCTTCGTAGGTCTCGACCCCATGCGTTCGAATGAGGTGAAGGAAGAGCTGGTCTTTGCGATTGCCGAGGCCGTGGATGGTGTTGGCCTCGGGCGGGTCGCCCTCCGACCCGTCCGGCAGAGTGAGGCCTTGTGAGGCGAGAAATGACCGGACGCCCTCCTCCCTGGGTTTGCCGTCGACATACTCGTCGTAGTCGGCGACCGGGTCGAACGGCTTGAACCATTCGCCCGTTCGCTCCGCCCGCTGCTTCAGGAACCCATCGAACGTGGTCTTCCAGGCCACGGCATGGACCCTGGCGGTTTGAGTCAGGACTCCGTCGAGATCGAACAGGCAGGCCGAGATGGTCGGGGGCAGTCCAAGCGAGCTGCGGTCCATCTGCACGGCTGATCGTAGATCGCCGGGTGGCCCGCTACTCTTGACTGATGAGTATCGAAACCTCGGCTCTTGAGTTCGCCGTCACGAGGACTACCCACGTCATCGCGCCCGAGCAGAGAGAACGGCTGCTCGCCGACCCCGGATTCGGCCGGATCTTCACCGACCACATGGTCCGCATCGACTGGAAGCGGGACCGAGGTTGGCACAACGCCGAGCTGACTGGTTACGCGCCTCTGCAGCTCGACCCGGCCGTTACTGTCCTTCACTACGCGCAGGCGGTGTTCGAAGGCCTCAAAGCCTTCCGCCAGGAGGACGGAGGGATCGCCGTCTTCCGGCCGGACGCGCACGCGGCGCGCTTTCGCCGGTCAGCCCGGCGCCTCGCGCTGCCTGAGCTGCCCGAGGATGTGTTCATCGAGTCCATCGATCGGTTGATGACCATCGATGGCGCGTGGGTGCCCTCGGCTCCCGAGCACAGCATGTACCTGCGGCCATTCATGTTCGGGAGCGAGGTCGGACTCGGCGTGCGTCCCTCTTCGGAGGTCATCTTCCTGTTGATCGGATCGCCTTCGGGTTCCTACTTTTCGGGGGGCGTCAAGCCGGTCACGGTGTGGCTTTCGGAAGATTTCAGCCGCGCGGCGCCGGGCGGTACAGGCGAGGCCAAGACCGGCGGCAACTATGCAGGCGGCCTGCTTGCCCAAGCGCAGGCGGCCGAGCAGGGATGCGACCAGGTGGTGTGGTTGGACTCCCAGGAGCATCGCTGGGTCGAGGAGATGGGAGGCATGAACCTCTGCTTCGTGTTCGGCAGCGGTCGCAAGGCCAGGTTGCTTACGCCGGCGCTGACCGGAACCCTGCTGCCCGGGATCACCCGGGATTCGCTTCTCACGCTGGCCAGGGACCTCGGGTTCGAGGCTGAAGAGGGCAAGATCAGCACGGAGGAGTGGCGCACCGGCTGCGCGGACGGAACTCTGACCGAGGTCTTCGCCTGCGGCACCGCGGCGGTGATCACCCCAGTGGGCTCCGTAAAGTCGGCACACGGTTCGTGGACCGTCAGCGACGGAAAGGCGGGCGAGATCACGATGCGCCTGCGCCAGTCGCTGGTCGACATCCAGCGTGGCGTCGCGCCCGATCCCCATCATTGGTTGCACCCCGTCGCGAGTATCGTCTGAGCGTGAAGCGGGTCGTCATCGTCGGCGGCGGCGGTACTGGGGACGCCGCCGCGTTCGCGCTTCGCAAGCAAGGCTTCGACGGCATGGTCACGCTGATCAGCTCCGATCGCGACCGCCCCTACGACCGCCCTTACCTGTCCAAAGAATTCCTGCGCGGCGAGGTCGAGCTGCCCAAGGTCTTTCTTCACGATGAGGCCGATTACTCAAAGCAGGGCATCGAGCTCCAGCTGAACCGGAAAGTGATCGGCGGCTCGATCCCTGGAGGCAAGCTCGCGGTTGACGGCGGCGGCGAGGTCGAGTTCGACATGCTCATCCTCGGTCTCGGCGGTACGCCGCGCCGTCTTCACGACGGGCCGCGCGCGGAGAACGTGGTCACTCTTCGTTCGCTGCGCGACAGCAAGGCCATCCGCCAGGCGCTCGAACACACCTCTCGTCTGCTCGTGATCGGAGCCGGGTTCATCGGCGCGGAGGTGGCCGCGTCGGCAAGGCAGATGGGCAAGGACGTTCTCATGATCGAAGCGGCGCCGGTTCCGCTTTCTCGCGCCTTGAGTCCCGAGGTGGGCGAGATCTACGCGACAATCCACCGCTCCAAGGGCGTGGACCTGCGAACCGGCACCACCGTGCAGGCCTGGCACAGCGACGGGAGCCGGGTGGTCGGGGTGACGCTCTCCGATGGCCGGCGCGAAGAGGCCGACCTGGTGCTCGAGGCTGTGGGCATCGATCCCAACCTCGATGTGCCCAAGGCGCTCGGCCTCACCATCGAAGGCGGCGGCGTGCGTGTGGACGAGGCGCTTCGTGCGGCCGAGGGCGTCTACTGCGGTGGAGACATCGCGCTTCACCAGCACCCGGTGCTCGGCCGCGCGATCCGCGTCGAGCACTGGGAGGTCGCGAAGAACCAGGGTCGCGGAATCGCGACGAACATCACCGGCGGCGATAAGCCCTACACGAAGCTGCCGTATTTCTGGTCCGACCAGTACGACGTGAACATGGAGTACCGCGGCAACGCGTCGGGAGATGACCGCGCCGTGTGGCGCGGCGACCGAGAGGCCCTGTCGTTCTCGGTTTTCTACCTCCGCGACGGGCTCATCGACGGCGTGTTGTCGATGAACGACTCGAAGACCAACGAGCTGGGCGGCAAGCTGATCGAAAGCCGCCGGCCCGTGAGCGAGTCTGCGCTCGCCGACATGGGCGTCGACCTCGCGCGGCTCGTGCCTGCCGCGACGTCCTAACCGGACCTAAGCTTCGCGCCCGTGCGGTGTGTTTCCGTCGTGGGCTCGAGCGGCGCGGGCAAATCGACGCTCGCGCGAGCGCTCGCAAAACGGCTGGCGGTCCCGTACGTTGAGCTGGACGCGTTCATGCACCAGGCGGGCTGGCAGCCGCGGCCGGATTTCGAGTTCATGAACGACGTCGACAAGGCGACGTCTGAGGCGGGCTGGGTGGTCGACGGCAACTACAGGCGCTTTGTGGTCGAAGGCCCCGTGTGGCAGCGAGCCGACACGGTGGTCTGGCTCGACCTCCCCAGGCGCACCATCATGCGGCAGGTGATCGCGAGGACCGTGCGCCGGGCCGTGACGAGGGAGGTGCTGTGGAACGGGAATCGCGAGCCCCTCACCAACTTCGTGTCGCTCAACCCGGACGACAACGTCATCCTCTGGTCCTGGGTCAAGTACCACGAGTTCGTGCAGCGCTACCTCGACGCGATGGCAGATCCCAGGTGGCGCGGAATCACCTTCGTGCGGTTGCGGTCCCACCCCGAAGCAAGGCGCTGGCTGGAATCGATCGAGGCGGCCGACGCCGGTTAGGCCGGGGTCTGCTCCGGGAGCAGCCAGGGCAGCGCTTCCGCCATCGGTCGCATGAGGATGGCGGACTGCTCCTTACCGATCAGGTTGCTCGCGACGAGGCCGAGCGCCGCCGCGAACGCGGCCCTTTCCGCCTTGTGGCCGATGTCGCCGTGCTCCGCCTTCCACGACACGAGTGCGTCACCCGACTCCGTAAGCCCGAAGAGAGAGCTCCTCACCTGGTCCCAGGCAGGACCGCGATCGGCCTGCTCGATGGCGTGCAGCGCCGCCTTCTCCGCTTCCTCGAACTCCTTCAGTCCCTTGGTACCGACGTGCAGGTCCCAACCACGAGCCACCCGCTCCACTCCCGCGGGCGACAGCACGCGGATGTCCTCCATCAAGCGAGCCAGCGTGGGCTGATGCTCCGGGAACCCATAGCCGTCGGCGTCGATGCTCACAGCGTCTAGCGTATCTGGATCGAGTCGACAGGGTGGACCTCCCGCCAGCCGTGATCGGTGTCCAGCACCCACGGACCGTCGATCGCGATGTGGTCTCCGAGCTTGGGGATCGGCAGGCTGGTTTTCGGACAATGCGCGGCCGATTGTGCGTCGGGCGGGTTGGTCGACGATGGGCAGTCCGGCGTGATCTCGGCGAGCATCGCGGGCTTGGCCTGGAAGTGATTATTCGGATTCAGCAGGTATTCGTATCCCGCGTCGGCCCGGAACCAGACGTGATAGTCACCGTCGTCCTCGTGCGCGACGTCGACCACGATCCCCTCGGCATGCTTGCACTGGTCGAGGACTTGCAGGCGGTCTGGATTGTGGACGCCGGCTTCAGGCGGGCCGCTCCGGCATTTGCCGGCCTGCGGCGCGCTGGGGGATGCGCCGGGGCCGCCGGTCGGCTGCGAGCACGCACACATGAGGACGGCGAGGGCCGTCAGCGCAAGAAGGCGGGAACCCAACCGAACCTGGACAGGGCGATCGGGCCGGCCCCGGACACGATGACCTGGCCATTGATCAGCACGGCCAGGTAGTAGAGAAAGCGAAACCCGGGATCGGCGGCGAAGGCCACGGTGAGGGCCAGGTTGATCGCGAGCAGCAGTCCGAGGATGGCCACCCAGCGCGTTCCCAGCCCGATGACGAGAAGTACGGCGACAACTGTCTCGCCTGTGCCCTGCGCTACAGCGAACAGAAACCAGTTCGGCACAGCGACCTGAACGAGGAACTCGTGCAATCCAGGGATCGGGTTGGCTTTCGCCGTCGAGATCATGAGGCTGTGCATCCAGCCCACGCCTTGCCATTTCTGGCTTGCGTAGTAGAGCCAGTAGAGTCCGACGACGATCCTGAACACGCTGGCCCACGCTGCTTGCAGGGGATTTTCACTCATGCGAGTTCACCGCGACGACCAGGTACCCGAGCGGCGGGTCGGAAGCAAGCGCAACCGCCCCAGCGCCCGGGGCCCACACATTCGTCCGTCCGAGCTGAATCGCGAGCACGTCCCGGTCGCCGTGCGCGGCGACAAAGACGGTCGATCCCGAGAAAAGCACCTGGTCCGGATCCTTGGGAGTCGCCAGGGTCATAAACGAACCGGTCATCGTATCGAAAGCGAACACACCACCCGGGTCCGTATCTTCGGTCCCGCCTTCGGCGGCGACCAGAAGCGTAGTGCCCGCGCCCGGGGCAAGCCAGAACGGGAAAAGCGGCAGCGGAAGCCCGACGCGGTGGTCGTCGCCCGCGGGCACGAGCTCCGCTCGTTCGTAGTCCGCTGACCAGAGCCGCCCGCCCGCCTCGGCCACGCCGAACCCGTTTCCCGCCGCCAGCTGCCCACCACCGATGACGTTCAGCTGGCCGTGGGTGCCGGCGACCACGACGTGGCCACCGGCGTCCACAGTCATCGCCGCAGGGCCGTCGGGGACCGGGTCGGTGGCGAGCTTCGTTCCGCTCGACGGGTCCAGCTCGACGACGGAAGCCCCGCTGAACAGGCTCACGAAGAGGCGTCCCTGATTCAGGAGCAAGCCGAAAGGCGCCCCTCCGACGTGCTGCTTCCACGCCACCTGAAGACCTGGAATGCGAACCGCGTACACGTCACCTGGAGCGCTGTCCGCGAGATACGCGGTCTTGCCGTCCTCGGAAACGATCACCGCGACCACGTCCGAGCCGACCGACGCCGATCCTGCAAGGGCGCCGTCCCGAAGGGTGAGCAGAACAAGGCCGGTCTCCGGATACGTGGGTGTGCCCGCGGGTGGCGTCGGATCGCACGAGATCGCCGCGATGGCGACGGCGATCGCGAGCGCTACCGGAGCGCGCGTAGCACGGGGTCGGTGGCGAGCTGGAAGGCTCTGGCCGCCGGACGCAGGTGCATCCGGTTGAGACGGTGCTGGATCGCACCCTTCAGGATCGCCGCCCGCAGCTTGTGCTCCGAGAAGTCGGTGTTGAACAGCAGCCGGTTGTGCCGCACCTTGTGCCACTCTCCGCGCTGGCGGCGCTCGCGCACGCGCTCGTAGAAGCCTGTGCCGGGCAGCGGATACGCGATCGTGTAGCTGACGTAGTCGAGAGGAAGGCTGCTCGAGAAGTTGATGCTGCGGATGAGCGAGTCCGTGGTTTCGCCCAGGTAGCCCACCATGAAGAACCCCGCGGCCTTGATCCCGGCCCCGACACAGGCTTCAACGGCCGCGCGCGCCTGGTCCGGTGTGATGCCCTTCTTCATCTCCTTCAGCACATTCTCGTCGCCGGATTCGATGCCGAAGAAGATCCTCTTGCAGCCCGCGCGACGCATCTGATCGAAGAGCGCGCGGTCAACGTGCGTGACGCGGCTCAGGCATTCCCACGTGAGCGGAAGATGCGCCTCCTCGATCGCCTGCGCGAGCTCGAACGTTCGCTTGTAGTTCAGGGTGAAGAGGTCGTCCGACATCCAGATGTGGTCGTAGCCGAGCTCCACTATCTCACGCATCTCCGCCACGACCGACTCCACCGGCCGCGCGCTGAAGAGGTCCCCGAAGACCGACTTGTGGCAGAAATCGCAGCGGAAGGGGCAGCCTCGTGTCGACATCAAAGGAGTCGTCGCGTCCTTCCAGTGCTTGCGCCAGTACGCGATGTACTCGGCGTTCGGGACGTCGCCGCGATAGGGCAGCGGGAGGTGCGACATGTCCTTGGTGCGGATCTTGGCCACGCCGCGAACGATCTCTCCGTCGCGCTTGAAAACCAGGCCCGCGATGTCTTCAAACCGGCGGTCGTCGAGGTGCTCCATGATCTGGACGATCGTCTCCTCACCCTCACCGACGGCGACCAGGTCGAACTGGTCGACGAAGGTCTCGGGCTCGCCAGACGGGTATGGACCTCCCACCACCGTAAGGGCCTTGCCGCGCACCTGGGCGGCAAGCGAGAGCGCCTCGTCCTGCATGGTGATCATGCAGTAGATGCCGATCACGGATGGCCTCAGTCTCTCGATCTCGGCCAGCACCTCGCGGCGCTCCATGAACGTGTGGTCGATGTGGCGGACCGCGTATCCCGCGCGGCGCAGCGACGCGCTCAGGTACATCAGCCCGAGCGATGGCATGATCCAGTGCCGTCCCTGCGCCGGAGCGCGCTGCGGATAGACGAGAACGACGTCGACTCGTTCCTGTGGCGTCATTTCGCCTCCTGAATATTGATGTGGTACGCGGCGCCCGCGAAGGTGGACGGAAAGAGATAGTCGAGGCCGGCCCAGTTGAAGTCCGGTTGGCTCAGCTCGCGGCCGCCATGAAGTTGAGCGCCCGTAATCGAGGGCACCGACCACTGCACGCCGAGGTCCTTGGATTGAAGCCGCGCCCAGGCGCCGGTCACCGGCTCCCAGTTGCCGAATTGTCCGTTGAGGAGGTTCGGGCTCCCGTCGGCGGCAAAGTCATTGAAGGCAGCCGACTGTTCGTTGAGGATTCCGATTTCGGAGTATCCGGGCTCGAGCTGGATCACCTGAACTGTCGTATTGAGGCCGGTTGAGTCGACGGCGTAGGTCACCTCGATCGCACCACGGGACGCGATCGGTACGAATGAGTAGCTGTGCGCGGCGTCACCGCCAATTTCGTCGAGCTGATAGGTCCGCTTCCAGACCGTGCTGGTCCCGGTCGAGATGTCGACCGTCGTCGCGGTCCGCGAATAGACCCATCCGTCGGGGAAGTGGACGATCGGAACGCCAAAGCCCATCCCCTCGCCGGCTACGTGATTTCCTCCGATCTCCAGAACGACGCCCTTGGCCAGGGGCGCGGTCTTGCCCTCGCCGGGCGCACCCTCGATGCACGCGTCGACCCCCGGATAGATCGACTGCGTCATGAGCGCCGTCCCGAGTCGATATGCGTATACGGCCTTGCCTCCGGCGACCTGGTACCGCGCCTGCTGACCGAGCGGCTCGAAAGGCGGGGCGGCATGGCCGCTTGCGAGATCGGGGAACAGCGCGGTGGCTCGGTAGTAGCTGATGTCCTCGAGCACCACGTCGCTCACGCCACGTGAAGCCATCCACGCGAGCGCGTCCTGGCGGTTCAGAGGAAGGACCTGCGATCCAACGATTTGAGATGGCGTTCGGCCGCTGTAGAAGGCCACCACAGGCGAATCGGTGATCAGCACCCCAGAGCCGCTGGCGGTGGCGCGACCGGCGGCGATCAGGCCGGTGTTGTCGGCGGCGAAGCTCGCGAAGGCCGGGAGGAATGCGACCGCGATCAAGCCCGTGGCTGCAACGGCAACCAACCGAACCGCGGGGGCATACCGGTCGAGAGCAGCCGCGGCGAGCAATGCAAGCGAGGGCAGCGCCGGGTAGAGGTAGCGGTGGCTTCCGGTGTAGGCCCCGATCGCGACCAGGCCAAAAACTGCCGCGAGATAGACGAGGGCCGGGAAATGCAGGAAGCGCACTGTCGCTCGGTCCGCCCCCGATGACCACCGGCGGACGATCGCCCACAACCCCACTGCGCCGAACGCGAACAGAGGCAGGGCCGCGCGCCCATAGGTGAGCGCGAGCTCGGAGACCCGAGCGAGCGCTCCGGCAGGAATGCTGCCACGAGTCGTGGCCGAAACCACCTCGAGCGAGCCGCGGGCGACCGAGTGGGTGGCGGGCGCAAAGGCGAGCTGGAGGAAAACCAGCACAGCGATCGCCGGCACCGCCCACGCCAGCGCGGGCCAGCGCCAGCCGGCCGGGGCTCGCCGGCGCACGAGCTCGAGGGCAGTGAATCCGGCCACCGCCGCGATCCAGATCCAAGCCTTCGTGGCGGTCAGGCATGCGAGCGCGGCCAAAAGCGCCGCGACCTTCATCCGGCCACGGACCGCGGCGAGGGCGGCCGCCGAGAGCAGCGCGGTGAGCAACGGTTCGACGACCGCCGACCCAGACGTGAACAGGAATACGGGATTCAGAACCAGAAGCGCGACGGCCAGTCGAGCCTGGCGCGTGTTCGGCGCGAGGGCGTAGACGCAGGCGAGCGTGACCAGGCCGAGCAACGCCCCAAGTGCCTTCAGCGCTCCCAGCTGCCACAAGCCGAACACCCGCAGGACCGCGGCCGCCAGCACGTGATAGCCAGGCAGCCACGTGTCCTCCATCCCGAACAGCGGGTCGTGGAGGTGCCCGGTCGCGGCCAGGTTCGCGGCGATCAGCCAGTGCCCGTAGCCGTCCTCGAACGGTTCGGGCATCTGGGCGGCGAAGACCAGCAGCACAGCGCAGAGGCCGAGCAGGACCAGCGCGAGCCGCCCCGCGCGGAGTCGAGCCAGCGCTCGCCGGCCGAGGTTGCGGATGGCCAGGACCTCGAGCGCGTCGACCGCGCTGAGCGAGGCCAGGGAGAGGAAGCCCAGCGCGAACATGCTGGCGTACAGGGCGAGCAGCCACTGTTGAAGTTCGCCTGCGACCGGGACGATCGCGAGGGCGCCGACTCCGAACAGAGCCTCGCCGAGCGCGCGCGGGTCTCCCACGCGGACATATGCCTGGTGACGCCACTCCTGGCCGGGCTGCTCGATCCGGTGCTTGGGCGTTCGAATGAACTTGCCGCCGCGGCGCGTGGCGCGAAGGAGCGCGAGCATCGCGGTCAGCGACATGCCGGCGCCCACGACCTGGCAGAGCAGCGATGGCAGGCCGGACCACCAGCGGCGCCCGAGCCGCGTCTGCGCCACTATGAACCCGAACCACGGCGACACCGCGATCGGCACGATGAGGACAGACAGTTCCGTAAGCGGCCACGGGAGGCCGTGCCGGCCGAGCGTCACCAGCAGGACTGGGTAGCACATCAGCTGAAGGAGCATCAACGGACCGATTCCATACGCCAGGAGATGGACGCTCGCCTGGAGCTTGACCGCGGCTCGGTTGCGGCTGCGCAGCACTGGGACGAGGAGCTTGAACGCGGACTGGAAGCTTCCGGTCGCCCACCTGGATTGCTGGCGGCGGTAAGCGTCGATCGAAACCGGCAGCTCCTCGGGCACGACGAGGTCTTCGACGTACACCGCCCGCCACCCACGGAGCTGCGCCCGATAGCTGAGGTCGAGGTCCTCCGTCAGCGTGTCCGCGCTCCAGCCGCCCGCATCTTCGATCGCGGCGCGGCGCCAGATCCCCGCCGTGCCGGTGAAGTTGGTGAAGTAACCCTCGGCGGAACGCACCGCCTGCTCGACCAGGAAGTGGAAGTCGATCGCGAGCGCCTGAAGCCGGGTAAACCACGAGTAGCGCTCGTCCAGGTGACCCCATCTGGCCTGGGCAAACCCGACTTTTGGATCTGTGAAGGCGCCCACCGTTCGCCTCAGAAAGTCTCGCGGTGGGACGAAGTCCGCATCGAAGATCGCGACCAGCGGAGCCTGGGTGAGGGTCAGGCCGTAAGCCAGCGCGCCTGCTTTATAGCCGTCTCGCGTGCTTCGTCGGACATGCGCTATCCGCAGACCCTCGAGCCGCCACATCGCGACCCGGCGCGCGACGATCGACCTCGTGTCGTCATCCGAGTCGTCGAGGACCTGGACCTCGAGGCGGTCGTGCGGCCAGTCGATCGCGCACACCGCATCGATCACGCGCTCCGCCACGTAGCGCTCGTTGTAGACGGGCACCTGCACGCAGACGTCAGGTTCGTCGCTGTCCACCATCGATGGAGCAGGTCGCGGACGCAACCTTGTCGCGCGCCACGTCAGATAGAGCAGGTTGAGGCCGAACGCGAAGAGAAGGGCGCTGGTGACGATCAGGATCGTGGCCGCGATCGACAGGATCAAGGCGAGTTCTCCGGCCTGTCGAACAGCGTGTATGGGCGCATCGTCGAACGCACATATGTGACCCGCGCGAGCGCCTCCGGATGATGACGCCGGGTCCACTGCATGTAACGCCACGCCCTTTCGCCCAGGGCGCGGGCCGCGCCGTCGAGAAACCTGGGGAAGAGCATGCCCGGCAGGCGGTGGGACGTAGGCTCGATGAGCAGCGTGGCCGGCTTGTCCGCGAGCTGGGGGAAGTGCTCGATGAGGGCAGGGTTGGCTGCGATCAGCTCATCGATCGGGTCGATGCCGAAGAGCGGCTCGGCCATGAGCAGCTCGAACGCCATGTCCTCGTCCTGGCGCTCGAGTGGCAGGCACTGCGAGCGTTCGAGGATCAGGTTCGCGGTCATCAAGCGTGGGGCCAGAGGACGTCGTGTGAGGTCGTCGACCGGCTTCGCCTTGTGCGCCAGCGCGTGAACCAATCCCAGCACGTTCAACGCGACGTACGCGAGGTGACGGTGGCCGTCGTCCACGATCAGGTTGAGGTCCACGTCGTCGGACGCCCGAAACCCTCCGCTCGCGAGCGAACCCGCGATCGAGACGCTGCGGATGAATGGCGCCAGGGCCACCAACGCCCGAACGAACCGGGCCGTCATCTCGACGTAGGCGCCAGAGTCGGTGCTGTGGCCCTGAGCGCGAGCCCGGATCTGGTCGACACGGGCCAGCTCCCCGCGATCGAGCACGAGATCGTCCGCGATCACGAGGTCTGTGCTGGCCGCCACCGTCCACTGCACCTCGCGCGGCGAGATCGCACCGCCGATGCATAGGGTGGCGAGGCGCTCAGCGCTCAGCGCATAGCCGCGCCGTCCGAGCAGCGCGACCGTCTGCCGGATCCGGTCCCCCACCACGGCACTTCGAGCACCGCGAGATGGGATCAGGCCGACCAAAGAACCCCTCCGCACAGTCTTGACGGCCAACTTGTTGGGATACGAGCCCGGGTTACGATTTGGGTGATCAAAGGCAGTACCACCGAGGAGTCGAAATGACCGCCGACGGACACTTCCGAGTCCCAAACCCTGTGAACGAACCGGTCCGCCAGTACGCGCCGGGCGATCCGCACCGAAAGTCCCTCAAGGCGCGCCTGGCCGAGCTGACCGACGCGCGCACCGAGGTCCCGATGCAGATCGGGGGAGAGCGCCTATGGGGCGCCTCGAGGGCCGACATCCGCTCGCCGCACCGCAAGGAGCTCAGCATTGCCGAGTACGCGGTCGGGTCCGACAAGGACTTCAGCGACGCCATCGACGCGGCCCTCAAAGCCCGTAAGGCGTGGGCGGCGACCTCCTACTACGAGCGCGCCGCGGTGCTGCTCCGCGCGGCCTCTCTGCTGGCCGGAAAGTGGCGCGACACGATCAACGCGGCCACCATGCTCGGGCAGTCCAAGACGGTCCACCAGGCGGAGATCGACGCGGCTTGCGAATCGATCGACTTCTGGCGCTACAACGCATTCTTCGGCGACCAGCTGCTCACGCAGCAGCCGACCAACGACGGCACCGCGTGGAACCGTCTCGAGTACAGGCCCCTGGAGGGATTTGTTTTCGCTGTCAGCCCCTTCAACTTCACGTCCATCGGCGCCAACCTTCCGACCGCGGCCGCGCTCATGGGCAACACCGTGGTGTTCAAGCCTGCCACCCAGACGCTGCTCGTGAGCCATTTCCTCATGGAGATCCTGAACGAGGCCGGCCTGCCCCCCGGCGTGATCAACATGGTGAGCGGCAGCGCCTCGAAGATCTCCGAGCAGGTTCTCGCGCACCGGGAGCTTGCCGGGATCCACTTCACCGGGTCGACCGAGGTGTTCCAGGGGATGTGGCGGACTGTGGGCCAGAACGTCGGTCACTACCGCACCTACCCCCGCCTCGTCGGAGAGACCGGTGGCAAGGATTTCGTGTTTGCTCACGAGTCGGCCGACCCGGATGCTCTGCGCACGGCGTTGATTCGCGGCGCGTTCGAGTACCAGGGCCAGAAATGCTCCGCCGCCTCCCGAGCGTACATACCGCAATCGATGTGGAAGGCGATGCGTTCCGAGATGGCGGAGGAGGTCGAGGCGATCCCGCAGGGAGACGTGGCTGACTTCCGCAACTTCATGGGCGCTGTGATCGATGGAAACGCGTACGCCAATCACATGAAGGCTATCGACTTCGCTCGCAACGCGGAAAGCACGAAGGTGGTCGCCGGAGGCAAGGGCGACGACAAGGTCG
This sequence comes from Candidatus Dormibacteraceae bacterium, assembly GCA_041482895.1. GTDB lineage: Bacteria > Chloroflexota > Dormibacteria > Dormibacterales > Dormibacteraceae > Palsa-870. Next base: position 18,372 of record JBGPEO010000009.1, read on the forward strand.
GATGGTTCATCCGCCCGACCGTGATCGAGACGACCGACCCCGACTTCAAATTGCTTCGCGAAGAGCTGTTCGGACCGATCCTCACGGTCTACCCGTACGCCGACGGCAAGTTCGAGGAAACGCTCGAGCTGTGCGACCGGACGAGCCCGTATGGGCTCACGGGCGCGATCTTCGCGCAGGACCGCCACGCGATCCGCACAGCCTCCGAGACTCTCGTCAACGCGGCAGGCAACTTCTACATCAACGACAAGCCGACGGGCGCCGTCGTGGGTCTGCAGCCGTTCGGCGGTGCGAGAGCCTCCGGCACCAATGACAAAGCGGGCTCGTTCCTGAACCTGATTCGCTGGGTCAGCCCCCGCACGATCAAGGAGACGTACGCGCCGCCAACCGATCACCGCTATCCGTACATGGACGCGGAGTAGGCGCACGGCGCCGCGCTCGGCTCCGCGAGTCCAGGTCACGGCCGAGGGCCGCGTGATGACGGTCACCATTACGCGGCCGGAGGTGAGGAATGCGGTCGACCCGGCGACTGCATCGGCCTTGAAGGCGGCCTTCGAGAGATTCGAGAAGGATGGGTGGCTGGCGGTCGCCGTGTTGACGGGTGCGGGTGAGCATTTCTGTGCGGGCTACGACCTGAAAGCTCTCGCCGCCGGCCCTCCGAACCCATCGCCGAAGGCAAGCGACGGACCAATGGGACCTACCCGGGTGGTGCTCAGCAAGCCGGTGATCGCCGCGATCGAGGGGTACTGCGTCGCCGGCGGGCTCGAGCTGGCCCTGTGGTGCGACCTTCGCGTCGCCGCCAGCAACGCGACGCTTGCGGTGTTCAACCGCCGCTTCGGCGTGCCGCTGATCGACATGGGAACGATCCGCCTGCCTCGCATGATCGGCCAGGGCCGGGCGCTCGACCTCATCCTCACCGGCCGCCCGGTACCTGGGATCGAGGCCCTGCAGATTGGCCTGGTCGAGCGGCTGGTCGAACCGGGGCGCGCGCTCGAGCAGGCGCAGTCGCTTGCGCGTCAGATCGCCGAGCTACCCCAGGGCGCGCTGCGTGCCGACCGCCGCAGCGTGCTGGCGCAATGGTCGCTCAGCCTGGATGAGGCGGCGCGGGCTGAGCATCGGGGCGGGCTCGAGGTGCTGATGTCGGGCGAGGCGAAACAGGGAGCGAGTCGCTTTGTGAAAGGCGCGGGACGCCACGGGAAATGACGGACAGCAGCACCAGCGCGGCCACCTCGCAAGCGATCACGGGCAGCGGTCCCCAGATGGGCAGGCCTTCGGCGGCTACCGCGGTGGCAAGCGTGAATCCGATCGCCCACCCGCGAGGGGCGGTGCGCAGGTAGAGCCAGGCGGCGAGCCCGAGCATCACCAGGTCGTCGAGGTGAAGGTAAGGGCTGGCGAGCAATCCTCCAATGAGCGCCGGGATGAAGATCCACTCACGCCCCCGGTCGCGCAACCTGTAGGCGAGAAACAGCGCCCATAGGGCGATCGCGGCCTGGACGGCGCGCGTCAGCGCCAGGTTGCCAATCAGCGGCGCAAGCGTCAGCTCACGGTTCACCGGCACGCCGGCCGCGAAGCTGAGCCTGGCCTCATAAGCCGCGATTCCGCCGGGGCCGAGGGCGAATGCCGACGCGAGGCCGAGCACGCCGAGGGCAACCACGCTGCCCCAGAAAGCCCGCGTGCGTCCGCTCACGAGCAGCGCGGCGGGCACGAGGAACGCGAGCTGAGGCTTGAGGGCGAGAGCGCCGAGCGCGAGGCCCGCCAAGAAGGGGCGCCCCGCTCCCAGCAGGACGTAGCAGCCAGTGACTCCGAGCGCCACGAAGAGGCCGGGCTGGCCAAGCTGGAGTCCGTAGATGACCGGAAGCCACCCGATCGCCGCCGCCAGGTGAACCAACCGCCACGGTCCGTGGCCGGGAGAGGCGAAGCGCCACGTCAGGGCGAGGGCGATGACGAGCAGCGCGCTCCAGGCCCAGTAGGCGGCGGTGTATGGGAGCAGCGTCAGTGGAAGTGCGGACCAGGCCACCGGCGGCGGGCTGATGTAGCGGGCGAGCTCGGCGATCTTGATGCCCGAACCCATCGCTTTGAGTTGAGCCTGCTGAACTTCAAGGTCATAGATCGACGCCCAGCCGTGGGCCAACCCGATCCGAGCCGCCGCGTAGTAAAAGGTGAAGTCGTTGTGGAACCTGTCCCCGGCATAGGCCAGCGCCCACTGGTAGAGGTCGAAGGCCGCGAACAGGCCCGCGGTCACGGCGCCGGCGGCCATACCGAGGTTGCGCCATCGCTGCTCGAGGGAGCCGGTCATGCATCCCGGATGCTATAGGCCGCTACCTTGTAGCGGTGCCGACTCCGCAATTCGAGCCGCGGGTACTCGACCTGGAAGACGGGACCAAGGTTCATATCAGGCCCATCGCGCCAGAGGACGAGCCGCTGCTGCACGAGGCGGTCGCGGCGATGTCTGAGCGCAGCGTCTACTTCAGGTTCTTCTCGCCGCTGAAGAGGCTGCCCGACGCGCTCGCGCACCGGCTGGCCGTCGTCGACTACAACGATCGATTTGCGCTGGTCGCGACGACACACAAACCCACGGGAAAGGAGCGCATCCTCGGCGTGGCGCGGTACGACCGGGTGCCCGGCACCGACGTGGCCGAGGTCGCAGAGGCGGTGGTGGACGAATTCCAGCATCGAGGTCTCGGCGGAGCGCTGCTTGCGATCCTCGCGCGGGCGGCGCGCGAGCACGGCATCAAGACCTTCACGCTGATCGTCCTTCCTGAGAACCAGCAGATGCTCGGGCTGCTTCGAAATATGGGCTGGATCCACAATGCGAGGCTCAGCGGCGGCGTCTACGACATCACCTTCGATTTGCCGGAGCTGACATGAGCCGGTCGGAGGTCTTCGCTGGTCCGCTTGGCGACGTCGATTCGCGGGAGTTCCGCGCGGCCGCCCATCGCGCCGTGGAGTGGGCGGGCGACTATCTCGACACGATCCGAGAGCGACCCGTCATGTCGCAGGTCTCGCCAGGGGACATTCGCCGCAGCCTGCCCGCGATACCACCCGAACATGGCGAGGCGCTGGATGTCATTTTCGAGGACTTCGAGCGCCTCGTGCTGCCGGGGATCACGCACTGGAACCACCCGCGATTTTTCGGGTATTTCGGGACCACAGGGTCTGCTCCGGGCATCCTCGCGGAGCTGCTCATCGCCGCCATGAACGTCAACGGGATGCTCTGGCGGACGTCGCCGGCGACGACGGAGGTCGAAGAGGTCGCGTGCGATTGGCTCCGCCAGGCGATCGGGCTGCCAGAGGGCTTTTCTGGCGTCATCAACGACACCGCGTCATCCAGCACCCTCTACGCGCTGGCCGCCGCTCGCGAAGCCATATCGGGCGGCGACGTTCGGCGGCACGGCATGCCGGCCGCGCGCCTGCGCATGTACACGTCCGAGGAGTCGCATTCCTCGGTCGAGAAGGCGGGCATCGTGCTGGGCGTCGGCCAGGACAACATCGTCAAGATAGGTACCGATTCGGCTTTTCGCATGGACCCGCGCGAGCTGAGCAAAGCGATCGAGCGCGACCGGCGCGACGGCCATTTGCCTTTCGCCGCCGTGGCCACGGTCGGCACCACCTCGGTCACCGCGGTCGATCCCGTGCCCGAGATTGCCGCCATCTGCAAGGCGGAGGGCCTGTGGCTGCACGTCGACGCCGCCTACGGCGGAGCAGCGGCGGTGCTCGACAGCCACCGTTGGGTGATGGCCGGCTGCGATCAGGCCGATTCGCTGGTCGTCAACCCGCACAAGTGGCTGTTCACGCCGATGGACTGCAGCGTCCTCTACTGCCGGCGCGAGGAGGTCCTGAGAGGCGCATTCAGCCTGACCCCGGCCTATCTCCAGACCAGCGAGGCGGCCCAGGTCCGCAACCTGATGGATTACGGGACCTCGCTCGGGCGTCGGTTTCGGGGACTCAAGCTCTGGTTCGTGCTTCGTGCCTTCGGCATCGACGGAGCGCGGGGCCGGATCGCCGCTCACATCGCGATGGCCCAGGAGCTGAGGGGCTGGATCGAGGCAGATCCGGAGTTCGAGGTGCTCGCTCCGTCGCCGTTCTCAACGGTCGTATTCCGCCATCGTGCCGGCGACGCCGCCAACGAACACATTCACGACGAGGTCAACAGTTCGGGACAGGCGCTGATCTCACATACCGACGTGCGCGGCACGTACGCGCTGCGAATCGCGATCGGCAACCTGCGCACGACGCTCGAAGACGTGCGCGCGACCTGGGAGCTGATCAGGTCCAAGTCCTCTCGACGGAGCTCCTAAGCGCTACCCGCCCAGCGGAACTCCTGGCACATGTAGTCGAACGACTGCCCTTCGGGCATGCCGTTGGGCGAGTTCTTGGGATCCGCGGGGTCCGCGGCGAACATCACGGCCGTGACTCCCCCCTTCGTGGCGACGATGACCGCGAAACGCACCTGGGCGGACGTGGAATTGATCCCGATCAAGTTGGCCGAGTAAACGGCGCCGATTCCGTCCTGCTCGCCGAGGTGGGCTCCTTTCAGGTCCGAAATCTGCGATACGTCCTGCCACTGCGCGGTGGGAAGTGCCGCCACCGTGGCCTGCAGCACCTGGCTCAAAGGCTGGCCCGCCTTGGCTCCCACGACCGAGAGGGCGCCCACCTGGGTGCCCAGCGAGATCCCGTTCGCGTCCTGGCTGCGCACCGTCCACTGCGAGCTGTAGTCGACCTCGAAGTTGAATGCCGAGCTGTGATACGTGGCTCCTTCCGCGAGCGGCGTGACGAACTTCGGGCCGCAGTTGACCGTGCACGGGGAATGGGTTCCTCCGATGGCGTGTGACACGGCGAAGATGCTCACCGCCACAGTCACGATGGCGAGGATGGCGAGCAGGCCGCCTGCCACCGCTATCTGCGAGCTTCTCCACTGGCGCGCAGTCGGATATCGCGCGCGAGGGGCCACCGGATAGCTGTAGACGGGCGCCGCCGTCACGGCCTGGGCCACCTGTGGCGCGCCGCAGCGACCGCAAAAAGTCGCGCCGACCGGGACCGGGGCGCCGCAGCGCCCACAGAATCGCAGCTGCGCCGCCATCTAAGCGCTTCCGCCGGAGCGAGTGCGGCCCTGCTTGGTGCCCGCGGCGCGTGCGGCCCCGCAGGCGGGACAGAACGCCATGGCCGGCACGACACGGTGACACTCGGGACACGGCGCTTCTGGCCCGATTTCGTGCTCGGCTCCCTCGACCAGCAGAGCCTGGTGGATGACCAGCCTCACATATAGAAGGAGAGCGAGGGTCGCGATGAGCAGCACCGCGGTCGAGGCGACGAGGTCGGGAATGGCGAAGCCGAGCATCCCGATCACCACCTGCGCGACTACGGCGACGATCACTGTGGCCAGGATGCTCGTGGTCCAGGGAAGGCCCGCGCGGCGGCGGTCGTAACGGTGCAGCCAGACCGCGGCGGTGACGAGTCCCGTCGTGCTTGCGTTGATGAGGGACACGAGGATCCCCGCACGCAGCAGCCGGAGCGACCAGTCAAGCGGCGCGCCGGATGCGACGAGCGCTCCGCCGATGAGGGGCCAGAACGCCACGAGCGAGCTCGTCAGCGTGAATCCGAGCGCGGATGCTGCGCCGAATGTCAGCCCGTCGAGCGGCTCGCGGTAGCGCGGTCTGAACAGGTAAAGGAACAGCGGGCCGGCGAGCATCAGCGCCTGGGCGACGATCGGAATCGCCACGCCGGCCAGCACGAAGGCGTTCTCCCTGTCGCCCGTCAAATTGAGGCGCGATAGCGCCTCGCCAGAGTACGTGGCAACCGCGTAGCCCAACACCGCGCCCGTGATCATCGTGGCGGCGATCAAGAGCCAGGGCTCGTCCTCGTATACCTCGACCTCATACAGGTAGAGCAGGTAGAGCACTGGCAGCAAAAAGCTCGCCGCAACCGTCGCCGGGGCGAACAGGTGCAGAGATGCGAGCAGGAGGACGGCCGTGCCACCGGCAATGAGCGCCCAGCGGAACGCGCCGCCGCGGCGATGAGGCAGGTGCGGAAAGAGCGTGCTGATGATCGACGGATGCGCAACACGCTCCGATGGCACCGCGGCGAATGCGTGAGTGCGGGACGTGCTCGCGGTGACCAGGTGCGCGCCACAGTGTCCGCAAAAATCGCCCGCCGGCACGACCATCCCGCAGTGCGGGCAGTTCACCAGCGGCGGTCCCTCGAGGGGCCGGACGCCCGTTTCGCCGGCGCGGCGTCCCAAGCCCTGGCGGCGCTCGCCTCGTCTCTCTTTCATGCTGCGTTCACGCACCCCCACCCTTGATATAGAGGACCCACGCGGCGTCGAGCGCGGCTCCGTCCATGCTGCCCCAGCCAGTGGCGAAATCCCAACCGGTGCCGGCGTCGTAGGCCAGGTTGTTGCCCGCGGAGACGTCGTGGAACGGTTTCGCCGAAAGGGTGGCCGAGTTCTGGCCCATCCAGTACAGCGCCGGGTTGGCGAACCCGACCTCGCGAAGCCCCTTCTTCACGAGGTCCTGGTTGACGAGGGCGACGGTGCCGGCCCACAACGGGGTCGCCGCAGAGGTTCCGCCGACCTGCCCCTCACGGCCTCCAAACACGATGTGAAACCCGGTCGCGGGGTCGGCGTTGGCCGCCACGTCGGGGACCTGCCGCAGACCATGACCGTTGGCCTGGGCGACGCCCTGCTGGTAGGCGGGCACCGGATAGAACTGGCTGGCCCCGCCGCCGCTGCCGCTCTGATCGAGCGGTGCGCCCCAGGCCATCTCTTTGAAATAGATGCCCTGCTGTGATTCGAACACCGTCGTTCCACCCACCGCCGTCACGGTGGGCAGGGTCGATGGAAAGCTTCCCGCGGGGGGCTGGTCCTCGCCGCAGGTGTAGGCGCCGTTGTCCCCGCTGGCCACGAAGTGCGACATGCCCAACGCCACCGCTCGGTCCTGGATGCTCGCGTAGGCGTCGCGGTGGCCCCCGGACGTATCCGGCTCGCACGCGCCGAGGCTCTCCGAGATGATCGAACCGAGATGGTCGGTGACCATCTGGTCGAACGCTCGGTCGCCGTGTCCGAAATCGGCCGCCGAGAGGTAGATCACCAGCTTGGCTTGAGGCGCCACCTCGTGCAGGATCTCGAGGTCCAGCACCGCCTCGCCCTGAGGCTTCTCGGGGGTGCCCCAGTTGGGGTCGCGCATGACAGTGAGGTAGGAGTCGAACGGGGGAAGCCCGAACTCGGTAGCGAACTTGTTCAGGTCGTTGAGGTTGGGAAGGTCGTCGATCTCGGGAAGCACGATCGTCTGGCCGGCCCCGTCGAGGCCGGCATCGCGCAACGGCTTGAGGTTGTAGAAGGAGAGGACGTCGCTTGGCGTCAGACCGCCGCGCCGTACAGCGAGGATGCGCGCGCCTCGATAGTTGTCGAGGCCGCTGACGCTGCTCGCCTCTGCGGCAATTTGAGGCGGGATGTGCGGTTGGTCGAGCGCGGCGTAGAACGTCGTGCCGTCGGCCTGGCGGAAGGTCTCGATGTCGACCCGCAACAGCGCCGCCGCCAGCGGGGCGGGCCCGTCGGCAGCGATCAGGCTCGATCCGGTTCGCCATGAGCTGTGGAATCCGAGCTGGCGCAGCCACGCTGTCGCCGCCAGGGCCGCGGCTGGGTCCGGGCCGAACTCAGCGGCGTAGGTCTCCGGCGTCACGGTCTGGCCAGATGCGATCAACCGCGCCAGACGGGCGGGATCACGCACTTTCAGGACAAACGTCAGCGATACGGTCGTCGCCTCGTTTGCCGGGCCGAGGTCGACCGCGCTACGTATAGCGGTCGCGAGAGTCGGCGGTGGCGGCGCCGGCCGCGAACCCCTCGAGGCCTGGCTCGGCGAGCTCGCACTGGAAGGTCCGCAAGCTACGAGCGTCAGCACGACGACCGCGGCCAGGCTGGTTCTCACTTGAAGCTAGCTTCCCAGACCTCAGCCTCGAACGCCAACTCAAAGCCAAGCTTGCGGTAGGCGTCGAACGCGCGCGTTTCGTTCAGACCGTCCACGTACAGGGTCGCGTGGCGGGCGCCGGCAGTCCGAAGCCGGAGCAAGCCCTCGGCCACCAGCCAGCTGGCAAGGCCCCGGCGCCGGTGCTCCGGGACGGTCCCGACCGAGCTCACCAGGCCAACAGGCTGCGGTCGCGCGTCCTCGACATAGGTCTCCAGCTGGCACAGAGTCACCGCCGCCGGCTCACCTGAGGTCGCAGTGACCGCCATCAGGCACAGCTCGGGCGACTTTCCCATCATCAGCTCCTCTTCCGTTCGGGCGGAAAAGCGCCAGTGGTCGGCGAAGGAGCGGTTGTGCATTTGAGCCCACGACCCTTTGGGAACGCGCGAAGCGTCTCGCAGTTCGTAACCGTCGACCGGGACCGGCTTTGGGAGGCCGCCGGACAGCGTACGGTCCATCCGCCACCACGGCCGGACCATCTCGAGGCGCAGGGCCCTGAGCACGCTGGCCTGGCCGGGACCGACCCACACCTGGGCCGCCACGGCGCCGGCCGCGCGGGAAAGCTGCAGGCCCCACTGCACGAGGTCCCGCATCGCGAGTGGTGTGTCGCCGGAAGCGACCGCGGGGTCGATGCGAGCGACCGTGCCCTCCGGCGACCCGCGGCTCGTCACCACTACCGCCCCGGCGAGGGTAGACGGCCCATCCTCCACCACACGCGACAGCGCCCCCCAGTCGAAGCGCGCGAGCATCCCCTGCACGTGAGGCTCCACCGGCACGCTGTCGCGGCGGCCGTCGCGCACCTCCGACTGCCACAGCTCGAACAGAGCCGGCAGGTCTGCCGCCCGACCAGGTCTCATTTAGACGGGGATCTCACCACGGCCCTGACGGGGTATGGTCATGCCGTCGCCCGAGCCACCACCTCATGCACCTCGGGAAGCTGGCGCCGGATCCGCTCTTCGAGCTCGGTCTCGATGCGGTGAGCGTCCTCCAGACTGATGTCTCCGGCGACCTCGGCGACGACGTGAGCATGGATGCGTTGATGGCGATCACTGAGCTCAACGTCGACCAGGCGACGCACCTCGGGGTGCGATTCGACGATCTCTCGCATGCGAGCGGCCAGCTGGGTCCGCCTCGCGGTCACATCCTCACCGCTCACCACGTGCGGCTCCAATGGCTCCAGGTGAACGTCGATACGTGTCGCATCCGGGAGCTCGGTTCGCAGCGCCTCCTCGAGCGCGGCGCTCGACCGGGACGCCGTGGCCAGCGTCATGTCGCCGGGCAGCTTCGCGTGCATCGTCAGGTGCAGCGAGCCGTCCGTTTCGCGTTCGACCGTCACGTTGTGCAGGTCTCGAACGTCGCCGCCGCGCGCGGCCGCGGCGTGAATTCGCTCAACCAGGTCGCCCTGCCGTTCCTGGCCCTCCACCACCACCGAGAGCTCCAGGGTCGGCAGGACCGAGTGAGCGTGGCGCTTGATCTCGTCGGCCAGCGCTCCAGCGGCCTCGACCGAAAGCATTCGCCGGGTGGCGATGCTCGCGTCGCCGATCAGGTTGGGCCCCGACCGGCGCACGCGCACCGAGCGGATCTCACGAACTCCATTGACGTCCTGGATGGCTGAGCGCAGCTGTCGCTCGGCACCCCCCGCCGCGCGGTCGATGAGGATGTCGCCCGAGCGCCAGACGAGCATCGCCGCCGCCCGGACGATGATGCAGGCGACGAGAAGAGCTGCCACCGAGTCGGCTCCGGGAAGGCCCATCCGGACGCCCAGGAGGCCGGCGAGCACAGCGACGGTGGAAAGCACGTCGGACAAGCGGTCGGTGGCGTCGGCCAGCAACGCGTCGCTCGAGGCTAGGCGCCCAACTCGCCTGAGGACAATGGCTCGACCGACCTCGATCAACAGGGTTCCGACCAACAGTGCAAAGGCGTAGCCGGCGGGATTCACGTTGTGAACGCCGGTGACCAGGCGGCGGATGGCCTCAAACGCGATCCCGGCTGCCGTGACCAGCAGGAGGATGCCCTGCGCGAAAGCGGCTAGATTCTCGGCGCGACCGTGGCCGTAGGGATGTTCCTTGTCCGGGGGCTTGCGAGCAGTACGCACCGCGAAGAGAGTGAAGATGCTTGCGGCCAGGTCGAAGGTTGAATGAACCGCCTCGCTGAGGATGCCCAGGCTTCCAGTGAGCAGGCCGACGACCAGCTTGCCGAGCACGATGGCCAGGCCGATGAAAACAGAGACGAAGGCGACGCGCTCCGGGTGCCGCCCAAGGGACCTCATTCGCCCACTCTAGTTGGGCGCCGGGGCCCTGGGGCCGGCCGGTTTACCTCAGCAGCGACGTCGACCTGAGCAGCTGCGCCTCGGTGCCCAGGGCGATCAGCAGGTCGCCCTTCTCGAGTCGCAGATCGGGGCTTGGGCTCACGAACAGCGTCCCGTCGTTGCGCCTGAGTGCAAGCAGCTTCGCCGCCGAAGGGTCGAGCAACCCAGCCTCTTCGATGGTCTTGCCCATCGACGCCATTCCATCGCCCACGAGCAGCTCCTCAACGCCGATACCTCCCTCTCCGTGATGGAGCGTGTCCAGCACGTCGACGAGCGCAGGGCGCACGGCGATCTCGGCCATACGGTGACCTGCCATCCCGTAGGGAGAGATCGCCCTCGTGGCGCCGGCGAGCTCGAGGCGCCGAATCGATTCGGGCCGGCCCGCCCTGGCGACGATGTAGAGGCCTGGGTTGAGCGCGCGTGCGGCCAGGACGATATAGACCGCACGCTCGTCGGAGTCGACCGCGGAGATCAGTCCCCGTGCGCGTTCGATGCCCGCCTGTCTGAGCAGTTCCTCGCTGGAGGCATCGCCCTCGATGTGCAGGCGACCTTCGGCGCGAAGCCGCCCGACTGCTTCTTCGGTCTGGTCGATCACCGCGTAAGGGACTTTGTGGTCTTCGAACTCCGCGACGATCTGAGTTCCGATGCGGCCGTAGCCACAGATGATGAAGTGGTCGCGGAGCTGGTTCAGGTTGCGCTCCAACTGGCGCTCTCTCCTGTAGTTGCCAAACGCGTTGTCAGCGAGCGTTTCGGCGAAGACGCCGAATCCATACAGCATGGTAGCCACGCCGGTGACAATAAGTGTCGACGTGAAGATCCGGCCGGCTGCCGACTGTGGATGAATCTCCTGGTAGCCGACGGTGCTGATGGTGATGATCACCATGTAGAAGGCGTCGAGCAGGTTCCAACGTTCGATCAGCATGTAGCCGGCGACGCCGTACACGATGATCACCGCGAGGAGGACTACGGGAAGTCGAAAACGAGTAAGCGGGTGGCGAGTTCGAGCCGTCAGCCGCCTCCGCCGGGACCTTCCAGGCCGGGTTTCGTCATTTTTCCGAGGTCCAGAACCTTGTTCAACGCCGCCTCGCTGATGCCTTTGGAGCGCGCGAGCTGCCTGATGCTCTTGCCCGTACGGATGGATTCCTTCGCGATTTTCGCCGACTCGTCGTATCCGATGAGGGGAGTGAGCGCGGTCGCGAGCATCGGGCTTCGCTCGACGAGCTCGGGGCCGCGATCCGTGGCCTGAAGTCCCTCGACGCAGCGCTCGGAGAAGTTCCGGACGGAGGTCGCAAGGAGCGTTATCGATTCGAGAGTCGCGACGGCCGCCACGGGCATCATCACGTTCAACTCGAAGAAGCTGCCCGACTGTCCGCAGATCGCAACCGTAAGGTCGTTTCCGTAGACACGGGCGATCACCATCAAAAGAGACTCGACTATCACCGGGTTGACCTTGCCCGGCATGATGCTCGAACCGGGTTGAGTTTCAGGGAGCCGGAGCTCGCCCAGGCCGGCGATGGGACCGGTGCCCATCAGCCGCACGTCGGATCCGATCTTCCAGAGGCTGGTCGCGATCGTGCGCAGCCCACCATGTGCCGCTACCAGCGGATCGAGCGTGGCCTGCGCGTGGAAGTGGTTCGACGTCTCGCGGACCGGGACGCCTGTGGCTTTGGCCAGCCTCGCCGCGGCCATTCGCGCGTACTGCGGATGTGAGTTGATGCCCGTGCCGACGGCTGTGCCGCCGAGCGGAATCCGTGCGAGCTCGTCCACCGCCGCCTTCGCCCTCCGTATCGATTCCTCGATCTGCCCGGCGTAACCTTTGAACTCCTGCCCGAGCCGGATCGGAGTCGCGTCCTGGAGATGCGTGCGGCCGGTCTTGATCACCGGCCAGAACTCTTTGCTCTTGGCATCGAGTGCTTTCTGCAGCCGCTCGAGGGACGGGACGAGCTCGTCCTGGATCGCCATCGCGGCCGCGAGCTGGATCGCGGTCGGAATGACGTCGTTGGAGGACTGGCCGAGGTTCACGTGGTCGTTGGGGTGGACGAGGCGTGACCCCCTGGCGCCACCGAGAAGCTCCGTCGCCCTCGTCGCGATGACCTCGTTGGCGTTGGTGTTGGTCGAGGTGCCCGAGCCGGTCTGGTAAACGTCGATGGGAAACTGCTCGTCGAGCTCGCCGTCGATAACCTGCTGAGCCGCCGCGGCTATCGCGCGTGCACGGCGCCGCGAGAGCAGGCCGAGCTCGAGGTTGGTCTGCGCAGCCGCGCGCTTGACCAGGCCCAGGGCGCGGATGAACCGGCGGGGTAGCGGCTGGCCCGAGATCGGGAAGTTGAGCACCGCGCGCTGGGTCGAGGCGCCGTAGTAGGCATCCGCCGGCACTTCCATCTCGCCCATGGAATCCTTCTCGATGCGCGTCTTCCCCACGGCGAAATTCTAGAGTGAGCGTGTATGCGCCTCGCGGCGGTCGACATCGGCAGCAACACCGTGCACTCGCTGGTGGCCGATGTTGTGCGAGGCAAGCTCGAGGATGTCGCTCACTACGTCGAGGAACCCGAGCTCGGGCCTTACGTGGCCCGCACAGGAGCCATCGGCAGCCGGTCCAGGGCTGCGATTCGAGCCCTGGTTTCAGTGGTGGAGCGCGCGCGCAGCCACGGTTTCGAAGTCCTCATCGCAGGCGCCACCCAGGCTGTGCGACAGGCGACCGACCGCGATGCCTTCATCCGCGAGGCGAGCCGGGCGATCGGCGTCCCGGTCCACGTCATCTCAGCTCAACGGGAGGCCGATCTCAGCTTCCTCGGCGTGGCCAGCCGTCATGCGGTGCGCAGGGAGTGGGCGATGGTCGACCTCGGCGGGGGCTCAACCGAGGTGGTGATCGCCCGCGGCCAAGCGATGGTGCGCTCAGCCACCCTGCCGATCGGTTCGGGAGTGCTGGCCAGCACCTACCTGTCCGACCCGCCCAAACCGGAGGAGCGCGCCCGCCTGCGCAAGGCGGCGTTGCGCGAGCTGACCCACGCACCGGACGGAGACGTCGAGCGCCTGGTCGCCACCGGCGGGACGGCATCGAACCTGCCGCTCGTGCTCACCCACCGGAACCCGCCGCCGGTCCTGACAACCGCCGACCTGCTCACCTGCGAGCGCCGCCTGGACATGGATCGGGCGGCGGAGGTGGCGAAGTCGGTCAAGCTGCCGCCCAGCCGGGTCAAGGCGATGCGCGCGGGGGTGGAGGCCCTGCTCCTGCTACTGGACTGGTACGGGCTCGCCGTGCTGCACGTCAGCCACCAGGGTCTGCGGCACGGGATGCTCCTGGCATACCTGGACAAGGGCGATGACTGGTACCGGTAGGGTGAGTCGCGGCCGGAAACCGGCGACGGATCTTCGGCGCCCAGGCGGCGCATCTGCGTTGTTGCGACCTGCCCTTCTCGCTTACGCATCAACGGATGCGCGCGCTGCGATGCTCGGCCGCGCCTAGCAGCTGGGCCACCTGGATCGCCGAATCTCTCGTCGCAGGTTCCGTCCGCGACTCACCGTTAGGCCCGATGGGTAGGATGAGTTCATGGAGCAAGTGAGGTCGCGCGGATCGTCGCTCAAGCTCGCGCTTGCGCTCACCTGCGTGGTCCTGGCGGTCGAATTCGCCGGCGGCCTGATCTCCCACTCCCTGGCCCTGCTTTCGGACGCCGGGCACGTACTGACCGACGTCTTTGCCCTGGGCCTCGCCTGGTTCGCGGTCGCCCAGGCGAAACGCCCGGCCGACGCCCAGCGCAGCTACGGCTACCACCGGGTCAGCATTCTGGCGGCGCTCGTCAACTCGGTGACGCTGATCGTGATCGTCATCGCCATCGCGTACGAAGCAGTACGGAGGCTCGCGCACCCTGAACCGGTCCAGGGCGGTGTCGTCATCGTCGCGGCCCTGATTGGGATCGCCATCAACACCTTCGTGGCGTTCGGTTTGCGCGGGCAGTCACACAGTCTGAACCTGCGGGCCGCGCTGCTTCACGTCGTCGGGGACGTCGGCGCCTCGGTGGGCGTGGTGGTGGCCGGGGTCGTGATCCTGCTCACCGGCTGGCTCTACATCGACCCTCTGCTCTCGCTGGGCATCGCGGTCCTCATCGCATTCGGCGCGTGGAAGATCGTGCGGGAGACGGTCAACCTCCTGATGGAGGGCACTCCTGCCGAGATCGACCTGGCCGCCGTTACGAAGGAGATCACGAGCACTGAGCTGGTGACGGGCATGCATGACCTTCACGTCTGGGCGCTTTCATCGGACGAGGTGGCTCTCAGCTGCCACGTGGTGGTGGGCGATTGCGCGCTCGAGGACGCAGAGCATGTCGTGCGGGACCTCGAGAGCCGGCTCTGCGGGAAGTTCGCCATCGGCCACACGACGATCCAGGTCGAGAGCTGCCACCCGTGCGGCGTGATCCATCACGGCGCGGGCGACCACAATCACCCGCACGAGCACCTGCTCTTCGTCAGCCCGCCGGCTGACCCTGAGGCAGCAGCACGTCCTCGCGCTGAAGGATCCTCCGCGCGACCGCAATAGCCGACGCGTAGGTCGAGTCCATACCCCGGTAGCTCAGCCCGCGCGCGCCGAGGGTGCGCGCCTGCGTGTACGGAGTGTCCGACGCGTAGTGGACGATCCCCAGGTCGAAGTTGACCTGGGCCATGTTGACGCTCTCGTTCAGCGGGAAGCGATCGGGCTGGACGATCTCGTAGCACGCGTCGAGGTACGGGCCGGCCTCCATCTCGACCACCGTGTAGCGGCCGTGGTAGTAGAAGTCGAGGTAGTCGCGGTTCTGCAGGAACGTGCCTCGCACGGTGACCGCGCGCTGGTTGTCCAGCGCCGAGCCGTAGACGAGATTCGGCTGCACGTCGGCCGCGGTGAAGCAGTTCGCGAGCCAGTAGGTGTTGCCCGAGTGCTCGTTGTGCACCACGTTCGGGATCATCACGTCCCCCACGTCCGCGTTCAGCGTCGCCGCTTTACCGAGCACGTACAGGCCCCTCATCCACGACGCTTGCTCGGCGACCTGCCGCAGGATGTGATAGGCGGCCTGGCCGAGCGGGTAGTCGACGTTGAGAATGCAGGCATCCGACTCGCGCAGCTTCTTCTCGTCGACTGCGCCGACTCGCGGATCGATCGCACCGGGGTCGAGCTTCGAGAGCATGAACACCTGAGCCGCGGAGTCGACGCCTGTGCCTTTGGCTGGTATGTGCCGGACGCCGTTCGCCGCCTCCATCTCTGCCCTCCGCCGCCGCATCCGCTCGCGATCCGGATGATGGTCGAAGACCTGGCGCGCACCGTAGTACATCCAGTTGTGGCGTGAAGCACGGATGTGTCCGGCTTCCAGCTTGCGACGCTCCTCATCGAGCTCGGGATGGTGAGTCCCGATCCAATCGACGATGTCTCTTTCGAATTCGCGTGCGACCCCAGTTAGGACGTTGACTAGGCTGTGCGAGTTGGACGAGACGAAATAGATCGGCGCGTCACGCGCGCCCATCTCGCCCATCGCGCCGGCAATCGGAAGCCACCAGCGGCTCGCGTTGCGGGCATAGCCGATATGGCTGCCGCCGATGAGGCGAAGCACGATCCTGCATTCCTCGCGCTTGATGGAAGCAAGGTTGGAGTCGAATGAGTCGCCCCACGCGTCGTGAAGCTGGTGCCAGTCGTCCTCGCTCGCTCCTACCGCCTGCCGGGCCTGGGCGTCCGAGAGCTCGACGTCCTGCATGGCGCGGTGCAGCTTGTTCCACTCGATCTGATAGGCGACCAGCGTAGGAATGAGGTCGTCGATGTCCGAAGCCGAGGCGATGAGCACGGCAAGCATGTCCTTGCCGTCGTGGTACCAGCGGCGGCGCCGGGCGGGCGCCTTGACCCTTTGCCAGGTGAGGATGTCGGCGTGGAGGACCACCCGGAAGCCCTGCGGGCTCTGGCCCATCACCACGTGCCGGCAGCGGCTGATCGCCTCCGGAAGCCGGCGCACCGCGTAGAGCAGGGCTCCCATGTCGGTCTGCGGTTCGGCGGCCAGCGGGTGCAGCACCGAGCCCATGCCCAGGTGGGCCTGCACAAGCGACTCGACCTTGATCTCGCCCGAGCTCTGCAGCATGGTGGTGTAGGTCCGTACGTACAGCTCGACCGCGTGCTTCCCGGACCAACCCGAGCTGGGCGGTGATTCCATCCGCCGAATATAGGCGCTGCCCCCGCGCCTTACAAAACCTTGACCTTGAGCGTGACGACCGTAGGGGCGCGAGGTTGGGATAGTTAGGACGTGATGACAAGCCTTGCCAAGCTCCGCTACCTGAGAGTCGTAGGTTTCGCCGCAGGCGCCGTCCTGGTCGCGGGCGCCGCGGTCCTGGTCACCGCCTCCGCCGCCGGTTTGAACGTAGGCTTCCGCCCTTCCTCGTCGCAGCCGGCCTCGGCCGATGCCGCCCTGATCAGCCAGAAGGCCAGCGCGTCAGCCATTTGCAACGACTTCGTCTCCCATCTGTCGAGCGACCTAGGCAAGAGCCAGAGCCAGGTGAACGCCGCCGTCCAGAAAGCGATCGTGGAAACGCTGGCCGACGAGGTCAAGAACAAGGACCTCACCCAGGCCCAGGCGGACGCGATCAAGCAGAGGCTGGCGAGCCAGCCACCGTGCTCTCTTGCCGGAAACCTCGGCAGGATTCCGGCTCCCGCCGCCGGCGCAACCATTGGGGCGTACACCCAGCAGCTGATCAATGCCGCCGCCTCCGCGCTCGGTATCAGCGACACGCAGCTGAAGGCCGACCTGGCGAAGGGCATGACGCTCTCTCAGATCGCCGCGTCACAGAACCCGCCGGTCACCGAGGCGCAGTTCCGCACCCGCCTGATCGCGAAGCTGACCCCGCTGCTCGACACCGCGGTCACCAACAAGAAGCTGACTTCCGCGCAGGAGCAGGCGATCATCAAGCAGCTGCAGACCGGCCCGATCCCGTTCTGGAGCACGCCGATGCGGCGTCCGAAGCCGGCCGCGCCCGCAAGCCCCGCCACCACGACGACCTGACCTAGTTCGGGGGTTCCTCGGGTGGGTTGCCGAGACGGCGCATCAGCTCTTCCAGGAGCTGGCGGGTGTCGGGGTCGGCCATCAGACGCTCCTGCATCTGCTCGGCCGAGCGGCGGATGTCCGGGTCTGCCATCAGGCGCTCGGACATGGCTTGAAAACGGGCGGTCATGTCCTTCATCGAGGACTCCTGGGCGACCTGGATCAGGATGGGCTGGCTTGCCGCCGCGACCACGGCCTCTGCCTGCGCGCGCACCATCTCGATCCCCTTGCAGCCCAGGCACTCGCCCTTCAAACCGCAGTGGCAGAGCTGGGGGCGGAGGCGATCGAGCGCCAGGTGGAGCTCGGACATGTCGGTCGGACCGGCCATGTTCGAGAGATTACGCGGGCTTGCTCTTGCCCGTGTACATCGATTCGATCTGGTCGTGGTAGTGCTGCGCAACGACCTTCCGCTTGACGTCGAGCTTCAAAGACAGCTCGCCGCTCTCCTCGGTGAAATCCGCCGGCAGCAGGGTGAAGTACTTGATCGTCTCCCAGCTCCCTAGGTGCTCATTGACGTCGTCCACGGTCTTCTGGATGTGCGCTTTCAGGCCGATCTCGTCGAGACCCTGCTTCGCGGCCGCGGCCGAGTCCGGGACGATCAGCGCCGTCACGTAGGGCCTGCCGTCTCCGATCGCCATTGAACGCATGATGAGCGGGTCTCGCGCGAGCGCGAACTCCAGCTGCAGAGGAGCGATGTACTTGCCGCCGGCAGTCTTGAAAAGTGATTTCTTGCGGTCTGTGATCTTCAGGAAGCCGTCGGCGTCGAGCTCGCCGATGTCGCCGGTGTAGATCCATCCGTCCTTGAGGATCTCGGCTGTCGCCGCCGGGTTCTTGTGGTAACCCGGCATGTTGCCGGGGCTCTTGACCAGGATCTCGCCATCGTCGGCGATCCTCAGCTCGACACCGGGGAAGGGTTTGCCGACGGTCATGAAACGGTGCTGGTGCAGCGTGTTGGAGCAGGCGCCGGATGAGGTTTCGGTCATGCCCCATCCGTTGAGGATCGGAACGCCGATCGCCCAGAAGAACTCCTCGATCTCGCGAGCCAGCCCGGCTCCGCCGCTGATGAAGAACCGCAGCCGGCCGCCCGTGAGCCGCCGGCGAAGCGACGCCAGCACGAACCTGCCGGCGATGGCGTGCTGAGCTGTCAGCAGCGGGCTCCTGGTTGATTCATGGGCGTACCTGGTCCCGACGCGAATGGCCCACCGGAACAATGCCTGACGGGGAGCGCTTGCCTCGCGCACCCGCGCCATCACCGCCGCGTTCATCTTTTCGTACATTCGCGGAACGCTGCACAGGACTGTCGGCTGGACCTCGGCGAGCTCCTCGGATAGATGCTCGAGACCTCGGGAGATCCACGTCTGACCGCCGAACATGATGGCGGCGAAGATGGAGTTGATGCGCTCGAAAACGTGTGCGTAAGGCAAGAAGGAGAACGTGGAGTCGGTCTCGCTGAGGGGATGCACCTTCAAGACTGCACGAGTGATGTCCACCAGGTTGCGATGGGCCAGCTCAGCGCCTTTCGGATCCCCGGTCGTGCCTGACGTGTAGACGATGGTGCAGACGTCGTCCGGCTTGATGCCGGCCAGCCGGGAGGTGATCTCGGCCAGGTGTCGCGCTGGCTGTGCGACCCAGCGCGCGACCTCGCTGTCCATCAGAACGACGGTCCGTAGCCGCCCCGCGACCGGCAGCTTCGCTGCCTCGCTCGCGTCCGACACGATGGCCAGCGTGGCGTCACAGTCGGCGGCGATCTTCTGCGCGATCTCCTCGGTCACATTCGGATAGATCGGAACGGTGATCGCGCCGGCGGCCTGGATGCCGAAGTCGCAATACAGCCACTCCAGGCGGTTTTCGGACATCAGGACGACATGGTCGCCGCGCTCCACACCTTGCTCGATCAGAGCGGAGGCCACGGCCAGGACGTCGCGCTGCATGTCCGCCCACGTATGGACCTGCCATGCGTTATCGCGCAGATAGTGGATCAGCGGACGGTCGCCATAACGGGCCGCCTGTCGGAAGAACACCCCGACCGTCGTGCGGTCAGCGATTGCCTCGGGATTGAGCTGTTGCGACGAAGCAGCCGGCGTCGTTACTGACGTGGTGCTACTTGACCGCCTTGATGGTTAGCGTGAGCGAGCCGGCGGGCACGCTGACTGTGATCTTGTCGCCCTTCTTCTTACCAACGAGCGCCCTGCCCACCGGCGACTCGACGGATATGCGTCCCGCGGAGGGGTCGCTCTCGACCGCGCCTACCAGGTGGTACGTCTCGACGTCGCCTTCGTTGTCGACCACCTCGATCGTCGAGCCCGGCTGCACCACGCTCGAGTGCGTGTCCTTGATGATCTGCGCTCGCCCGATCATCTCCTGCAGCTCGTAGATCCGGCTGTCGAGCAATCCGACCTCTTCCTTCGCCTGCTCGTATTCGGGGTTGTCCTCGATGTCGCCAGGCTGGAACGCCTCTTTGAGGCGCTCGCCCGCCTCTGCGCGGCGCTTCAGCGCGACCTCCAGGTCACGCTTGAGCTTCTCCAGCCCCTCTGGCGTCAGCAAG
>JBGPEO010000010.1:0-34752 GCA_041482895.1 Candidatus Dormibacteraceae bacterium
GCGAGCTGCGGCTCGCCTTCGCAGAGCTCCACCTCAACGATCTGCGAGCCGGCCGCCAGGACCGTGCTGCTGAACGAGAAGCTCGACCCGTGGAACCCATCGACTCCATTTACCGTGGCGCCGGCGTCCGCGGTTTGGCTCGAGGTGACAATCCTGCCGTTCTCCTCCGAAGGCCTGTTTGGGACTATCGCGGGGGTTGCCGAAGTGCATTCGATTCACGGCGGGTCAAGTCCAACTATCGGCACCGGCCCGGATGGGATCAAGGAATCCAAGGATCCCGCGATCATCATCCAGAAAGGGCTGACCTGGCAGGAGCTGAGTCGGGGAAAGGAGTCTGGCAGATCTATTCGGCGAGCAATCCCGGGATTGAGATGATCAGTTGCCCGCGCAAGGGGACTTAGTGCTTTGGGCCATTCCAGGCGCTCTGCGGGGGTGGTCAGCGACTCCGAACGATTCGTGGAGCGGTCTCGGGCTGCGGATAGAGAAGGGCCAGGGCGGTGATCGCCCAGAGCGCGAAGCAGACCATGATTCCCGACGCGATCAGCACCAGGCCGGTGCGGCTGTCCTCGAGGGCTCCGATGCCGCCGAGAGTGATGATGCCAACCGCGATGACTGCTCCAACCACGCGGCCCCGGCGCCATCTCTGAAAGCGGAGATTCTTGCCGACATAGCGCTGATGCCAGAGAGACACGACGGAGTACGCGACCATCAGCACGATCGAGATGACGCCAAATGCGCGCGCCGACTGGTGGCCCCAAAGGGCGGCGAGCGAAATCAGCAGGATCATGACCGTGGTCAACGTCGACGTGAGCGCCACATGCTGCCGCCCGGCCTGATGCTCGGCACGCGCCGGCCTTTGACCCTGGACGCTCTGGGCCACGTAGAAGAGGCCCAGGATGGCGGCTGACCCGCCTGCTGTCGCCGTATAGAAGCCCTGCCAGGGCGCAAGTTCCACCGCCGGAACCCCCCAGGCGGCCAGCGTCGGGTTCACGTCAGCGTCCCAGCAGATGGCCAGGATGCCGATGGAAAGCGCCAAAAACAGCCACTTGGCGCCGCTGGCCAGCCACACCCCGGTTGCGAGCCATGGCCACGTGGCCCCGCTTCGCCGGCTCAGGACAGCGATGGCGATGTTCTCATTCCAGTCCGAGACCGCCGCCGCATATGGCAACCACCGGCACACGGTCAAGACGATCGCGTTGATTCGCAGCGGCTCGGCCGCCTGCGCGATAGCCAGCGACAGCGAAACCGCATATGCCAGCGGAAAGACGGCATCGAGCGTCAGGTGCAGCCAGAACGAGAGCCGCTGTCCTGTCGGACCCCAGCCGGCCAGCACCGAATGCACCGAATTCGGCCGGTACCGAAACGGCGCATCCAGGGTCCAGGGGCTCAGGTCCAGGGTCAGCGGGCCAAGCGGCAGGCGCCAGGCTGTTCGCCTGGCCTGAGCTCTGTTGATTCGAGGAGTCACCAGCGCGAGAGCGAAGGCAAGGCTGAATAGAGCAGACGCCAATCCGACCCAGTACCACACTTGACGCGCCTCCCTTTGACGGCCATAGATCACTTGACAGCAACGAATTCGCGTATTACATATCACTCGTGAACTGGGAGAGGGTTCTGGGGTTCACCTACGCCGTGCTCTTGGGCTTTGGCGCGATTCTCGCGCTGCTGTGGTCAGACGTCTATTACGGCATCTCACACGACTTCATCACGACCATTTCGACCGCGGCTTCCGGATTCGCGACCTATGCGGTCGGCCTGGTGGCGGTGCACGTCGCCGGCCGCGAGCTCTCCGGATTCTTCGGCTGGCTCTACAGAGCCACCAGGAAATGGGCGCTCCCGGGCTCCCATGACCTGAAGGTCCTCCTCTTTGCAGTCCTGGGAATAGGCGCGGGCTACGTGCTTTGGCAGTAGACAAGGACAAACCCGCGGGAAAAGTCGGGCAGGCGGTGCGGGCTCATCCTGACGCCAGCCGCGCGGTCGAGCTCGTCGTCCTTGGTGTGCTGATCCTTGTACTCGGCGCCATGCTGGTCTACGGCGTCTCGCGAATCGTCAGCGGCGACGTGACCCGGTGCACTGAGAAGAAGGACGCGACGGTGTGGCCGACCGGGGTCGAGCTCGCGGCCGTCTCGGTGATCGGCTTCGTGGTCGGACGCATGGTCGGTTACCTCAAGAAGTCGAGATACGGCGGTCCGCTCGTACTCTCTCGTCGATTGAGTCCAGACCGGATCATCGGTTTGGGGTTGGTTTGCTTTCTCGTCCTGGCCACCGTCCTCCTGGGCTACGAGACCTTTGCGGTGTTCCACCCGAGCGGCGATCCGCCGCCGATCACCTCTTACGTCCGCTGCGCCGCTGCTGACAATCCCTGGGTATCTGAGCTCGCAGCGTTCATCATCGGCGTCCTGCTCGGCAACTGGATCTGGTATCCGACGACGAAGCGGCCCTGGCGGCCGTGGGACAAGTCCTGATGTCGAAAATCGGCTTCTTCATCTTCGTCGGCCTCGTTCCCGGGGCGCTGTGGCTGGTCGCCATCTTCGATTGGGTGATGACGCTGCGCAGGAAACCCCCGCTAGGGCATCGCCTGCAGGAGTTCCTTCTCGAGCACCCATGGTTGGCGGCTGTGCTGGCGACGGTGTACGCCGCCATGATCGCGCACTTCTTTCTGCACATCGACCACGGCTGATCCGGGGAATCCCGCCAGGGTCACAATGCAGCGGCTGTCAGGCGAGCCGCCCTTAGGCCCCGTCTCCGAGCAGCTGCGTGGTCCAGGTCGCGCCACCGTCGGACGAATGTCGCACGATCCCTGGGAAGTGGAAGCCGTTCGCGTAGTACTGCGCGACGCCGACGACCCAGATGTTGTTGGCGTCGATCGCCTCCACATGCGTGTACTGGAATTTGACACTGGTCGCGCCCGGGATCTGGAACGGCGGAGGTGTCCCGACCAGCACCCAGGTGTTGCCCGCGTCGGAGGTACGCCACAACTCGTTGTCGATCCCGATCATGAAACCGTTGGAGGCGTCGATGAACTTGAGGTCTTGCGGGATTCCGGCGGGGCCGGGGAGGGGGCCTGAGGTGGTGAAAGTCACCCCGCCGTCATCGCTTGCGAGCAACACCTGTATCACTGTGTTCGGGTCGATCTGCAAGGCCCCTTCCATGCGAATCTGAGTCGGGCTTACAACTCGAGGCACGGTGCCGACGCCAAGAATCGACTGCGGCAGGACGCTCGCGGTCCAGGTGACGCCTCCGTCGCTGGTGGTCCAGCTGATTACCCCTCGTTCGGTGATCACGGGGTAAGGAGCGGTGGATCCCCAGCACAGGTAGAAACCCATGATCCAGCCGTGGAGCGGATCCGCGAAGCTCAGGCCTGTGTTGCCCTCCTCCTCTAATCCACAGTCGGCCGGCGCCGGGTCGGGAAGGGTCTCTTGCGTCCAGGTCAATCCTCCATCCGCCGTGGCCTCAAGGCCGTTGACGATCGGTCCGAAGGAGGCTCCTGACGGAGGCGGCCCCGTAGACACCCCGCCGAGCACCCATCCGTGCGACGCGTCTGTGAACCACAGCCTCTGAAGAGCCACGTGGTTGGGTATAAGGCCCAGGTCTTGCCACGTCTGTCCACCGTTTGTCGTGCCCACCAACATCTCAAGACATGTCGGCGCCGGCGAAATCGGACGGCACGCTTGCACCCAACCGTGAGTGGCGTCGACGAAGTGCACGGTCGTCGGATCGACCCTGGCGTCAAGCGGCATGGTCTGGAAGTTCCAGGTGTTGCCACCGTCGATCGTCGCCATGACGCTTGGCCGGCCCAAACCGCCGCCTTCCACGAGGTAGCCTCGCTGTGAGTCGAGCATCTGGATCGAGCCGATTTGCTCGACGGCATGCGTGGTCGGAACAGGCGAGCTGCCGGCGAGGATTACCTGCTGCGGCGACGCCAGATCGGTGTCGGTGATCGTCACCGCGGCGCTGCTGACCGAGCCCTGCACCGTCGGCAAGTACACGACCGCGAAAGTGCAGATGGCGCCTGGCAACACGAGGTGGGCGGTGCACAGGTCCGACTGGATGGCGAAGTCACCTGGCTGTAGACCGCTGAGCGCGACCGAAGTCACGAACAGCGGCAGTCCGCCCGCCGTCACGGTCACGGTCTGGGGAGGACTGGTCTGTCCCATCGCCACCGGACCGAAATCGATCGCGGTCGGCGTGATTGACATCGGGCCCGCCGGGGGTGTCGTCACCGACGCCGTTGCGGAAGCCGCGCTGGTGAGGTTTGCGCTGTTGGTGGCTGTCACCGTGAACGTGTAGGCGGTGTTCGGGTTCAGGCTCAGGGCCGTCGCGGTAAAGGCGGTTGCGTTCGTGTTGATGGTCGCACCACCCGGAGAGACGGTGACCTGGTAGGCGCTGAGCGCAGCTCCGCCATCGTCAGCGGGTGCACTCCACGTCACCGTCGCTGAAGTAGTTCCCGCCAGGACAGCCGAGACATTCTGGGGTGGCTTGGGCGCTTCGGCCGGCACCGTTACGACCACCGTGCCCATTGACGTCGGATCGTCGATCGCGGCGGCGACGACGTGGTACGTACCAGCCCTGCTCGGGGCCGTGTAATCGACATCGGTCTGGGTCGCGTTGGACAGGCTGCCGCCCGCGCTGCCTTCCTTGATCGACCAGGTCACGCCGTTGTTGCTTCCAGCCACGCCGGCTCTGAAGTGCGCCGATCCCGGCTGCGCCGTCGTCGAGCGCGGCACCGTAGCCGAGGTCGGCGAGAGCGTGACGATCAACTTCGCTCCGGGAGCGTGCAGCAGCTCGATCTCGACGCAAACCGGAGGGAACTCCGCTGTCTGACTGAAGAAGACCAGGTCCAGCTCCATGAACAGGGACCGGCAGATGCCCGCCGACACATCCCACCAGGGCGTCGACAGCGGCGCGACCGTAGCCCGCAGGTAAGGCTGGACGTCAACGCCTATCGCCCCGATCCCACCATAAAACGTGATCTCGGGCATCACGTGCACGTCTAGCTCGGCTTGTTCTTGCACGTCCGGTTGAATCGTGACTGTCTGCTTTGGTGTGAGGTAATCCTGGTAAACCGGTTGATCGACGAAGAATGTGGAACCGTTGAATCCGCCCGAAACGGCGCCGTAGCGATCGACGTTGAAGCCAAGGTCAAGACCGCCATTGATTCGTACGGTGAAGGTGACCTTCAGGTTGACGTCGGATCCGACAACAACAGGGACAGGCCCTATCTGTATATCGAAGGCTTTGATGATCTCGATCGGAAGCGGCAGTTGGAAGAGAACCTGATCCACCAGGTTCACGGTGGCTAGAAGCTGGAGCTGGATAGCGGCCCTCGCTGCGACGCTGAATCCCACGCTCAGATGAAGGGCCTGGCCGGCAAACGGGTTGCCCCAAGTCTTGAAATGGGGCAGCGCCTGGATCTCGAGGTCGTTCACATCGAGCTCGCTGGCGCCCAGGCCGATGGTCGAGAGATCCACCACGAGCTTCTGCGGCGGCTTGGCGATGAAGAAAGAGGGGTAGTTCGGATCGATGGATGTTCCAAGTGGCGGCGGGAAGGGACTGGTGCTCGTGGGAGGAGCAGCGGGCGTCAGCGTTAGCGGCGCCACGCCGCGACTCGCACCAAAGAGGCTGCCTTTGGGAGGCAGCACCCATTCGATCGAGAAAGCGGTGACAGCCTCGGGAATCTTCGCGATGCGGGTCCCGAGGATCGTCTGGCCGCTGGAGTTGGTCGTGATCGAAAGGACCCGCCGCAGGAAACCATTCGGTGTCGTCGGGCTGACACCCGCCGCCACCACGTCGTTGAGGCGGATCGGCGGGCTGACCTGGGCTCCTGCCGCGAACGTGATCGAGAGGTCGGACCCAAGGTTGGTGATCGCCGCCAACAGGCTGGCGCTGAGAACCTTGGTGCTTCCGGGCACGATCAGGTCGCCGGAGAAGTAGGCGACCAGGTCCACCGTCACGTTGGATGCGGCCCCGAGCACGGTCAGCGAAGCTGAACCATCGCTGGCGAGGCGCACGAGATCGACGCCCGACAGCGTCTGGCCCGCGGCAAAGTCGACCACCGACGCCCCCGCGATCGCGATCGAACCGGCTCCGGACGGCGACAGCGCCGTGACCTGCACCAGAACGCTGGTTGGCGGCGCGGTGGCGCTGATACCAGGTGCTCCACCCTGTCCCCACACCGGGAAGCTGACGGAGCCGCCGGCTGCAACCGGCCCACCGTGCGCGGCGGTGTCGACCAGCCTAACCAGCGTAAGCGGGCTGTACAGCGAGCCGATCGCGGAAGCGTCAGTGGCGTCGGTGAACCAGCCGAGCACGTCCACGCGGACACCGGCTGCCGCGCCGCGGTCGACTACGGTGATCGAACCACCGGCCGGCAGCGGCACGATCGCCCGATTGGCCGTCGTCTCCCCTGCGGCAAAACCTATCGTGGTGATTCCGGTTGCGAACGAGCCTGTGGGCCGCAGGGCGAATGAGCCGGCACCGGTCGCGTTGAGGGCGGTCACGTTGAGCAGCACGCCGGCCACGTGGGCACTCGGGATCTCACCCTGACCCAGGACTGGAATGTCGGTAGAGGCGCCTGCCGCCATTGACGTGTTGAGCAACGTTGTGTTGTGGACCATCTGGAGCAGACCGCTGTGGTCTCGCACCGAGGCAGGACCTGTGAAGTAGCCGACGAAGTCGATCTCGACGTGGGCGGTCCCCGAGGAGACCTGTATCGCCGCCTGCGTGAGCTGCGGCGGCACTGGGACCACGACCAGGCTCGACTCGACCTGACCCGGACCGACTCCGATCGCCTGCACGACCTGCTGGTTGACGACCAGCTGGACGCTGGTGGCGACCGACGCCTGGCTTGCGGTGACATTCAGGACGACGGCAGAGATCCCGGGCAGGTGCACAGGGTCGTCGCCGAAGTTGGTGGCGATCGGGTGTCCCGCGCTCAAGGTTGTGTTGAGGAGAACCAGAGAGAAGCCCTGGTGATAAGGACCACCGGGAGGCAGTGGGGTGACCGGGTTGGACGGTGCGGACGCCGCGCTCGTGCCGGACGAGTTGGTTCCGGTGACCGAGAACGTATAACTGATCAAAAAGCCAAGTCCGCTGACGGTCGCGCTCGTCGCGGTGCCATCCACTGTTGCCGATATGCCTCCAGGGCTGGAAACCACCGTGTAGCTGTCGGCTGGCGCGCCCGAGGCCGTCCAGGAAACCGTCGCGGAAAGCGTGCCGGAGCTGGTGGTTACGCCGGTGGGCGCTCCGGGGGGCGATGTTGCGGCGTGAGCAGTCAATGGCGGGAGGACTGACAACCCGAGTGCGGCAACGAGCAGGCAAGCTCGATAGCGTCGTAACAAGTAACCCCTCCCTTCCCAGCCGGCTTACGAGCCCGAGCCAGGGGTCACCCTACCGGTCGATTGCTTAACTGTCAACTAAATTCATTTGACTGAGTCGTTACTTTGCAAATTGAGTGATCCGCTTGACCTTTTGCTGTAATGCTTCGGGCTGAGCGCGGCTCCGGCAGCAGCTGGCGGACGCTCTCGGTATCAACTACCAGACCGTCGGCTACCTCGGGCGCGGGGACTACAACCCAAGTCTCGAGGGAGTGGCTCGCGCGACCGTCGACGGCCACCGCGAAAATCGCGGCTGTGCCGGGCTCCTGAGCTGCGCGCTAGCTAGGCCGCGTCGCTCGTCCGGATCGGCAGCCTTCGCTCGTGGCCGCACTCCGGGCACTCGTACAGCCCGACCACCACCTCAGGCCGGGACTCGTCCGAATGCATCGTGCGCAACTCCATCGGCACGTTCGTGTCGTGCCGCTCGCAAGCCGGCGCCTCGTCGTAGGTCATGACACGAGATTACGCGGTGCGTCGTGATCCTCCTAGTGATCGCGGCACAACCCTTAAGCGCGATTGCTTGTCCTCGGCCCACACACTATCCTCTGGATATGGCGACCAAAAAAGCGGCCGAGACCGAGCTCCAGCCGCGGCCTACGGTACGCGACGCAATGCGCTCGATCCTGGCGGGCGCCAAGCTCGTCGCAGGCGCCGACGGCCTCGATCAGGCGATCGAGTGGGTCCGGCTGATGGAGACGCCCGAGATCGTGCCCCGCGCCGGCGACCTCATGTTCACGACGGGCTTTCCGATCAAAGACGACGCCGAAGCCCAGATCCGCCTCGTGGGCCGGATCGCCGATTCAGGCGGCGTCGGCCTGGTGGTCAGGCCTTTGCCCTACCTGCGCAAGCTCCCAGCCGAGATGCTGAGCGAGGCGGACCGTCTCAAAGTCCCCCTCTTCACAGTCGCTGCCGGGGTGCAGCTGATCGACCTGATGGCGCCCCTTCTCGAGAGGATCATCAACGCCGAGCACTGGCGCCTCAAGCGTTCGATCGAGATCCACCGTCGCTTCACCGAGCTCGTCCTCGACGGCAAGGGCGTGAACGAGATCTGCCGCACGCTGGCCGACCTCCTGGAGAGCGCCGTGACGGTCGAGGACGCGAGCTTCCACCTTCTCGCGCACGCCGGCGGAAGCGCCGACCCGCACCGCAAGGAGACCATCCTCCGGCAGGGCACCCCCCAGCGCGTCCTGTTCGACCCCCAGATCCAGCGCATGCTCCGCGAGGTCGAGGCCAACCGCGGCCCGGTCAAGGTCCCCGCGTTCCCCCACCTCGGCATGTCGCGCGAGCGGTTGATCGCCCCGATCCTGGCCGCGGGCCAGGTGCTCGGCTACATCTCGATCCTCGACCACCCTCCTCACAACGAGGAGCTCGCCTTCATGGCGATTGAGCAGGCGGCCCTGGTCCTCGCGCTTTCCGTGGCCAAGGAACGCGAGCTGTCCGAGGTAGAGGGCCGGGTCCGAGGCGAGTATCTCGAAGACCTCCTTCACGGGACGTATGGCGACGAAGCCGCCGCCCAGAGGCGCGCCCGCCACCTCGGGTACCCGCTGCACGGCAGCCACGTCGTGATGCTCGTCGATATCGACGACTTCCGCGGCTTCAACCGTGCGCGCCAGATCTCCGAGGACGCGATCCAGGCCCTGAAGCGCGAGTTCCTGCGCCGGGTGACCGGGGTGGTGCGGATCAGCTACCCGCGCGCGCTGGTCCAGGGGCGCTCCGACCAGGTCGTGGCGCTGCTTCCCCTCGGATCCGAGGTCGCCGACTACCAGGTCCGGGCCCACGCCCTCGGGCTCCAGATCCAGCAGGCGATCGCAGAGTGGAAGCCTGGGTTCACCATCTCGGTCGG
This sequence comes from Candidatus Dormibacteraceae bacterium, assembly GCA_041482895.1. GTDB lineage: Bacteria > Chloroflexota > Dormibacteria > Dormibacterales > Dormibacteraceae > Palsa-870. The sequence continues at coordinate 9,217 of JBGPEO010000010.1, forward strand.
TTTCAGCGGTCCGACGGAGGCTCCCACGGGCGTGGCCGGCGCGCTGCGCGAGGTCACTTCCGTGATGGAGTCGCTCGCCCGCTTCAAGCGTTGGAGCCAGGTGATCGCAGTGCCCGAGCTGGGTCTGACCGGGCTTCTGGCCGCGGTCACCGACGAGCGCCTTGTCGACTACAGCCGCCGGCACCTGGGGCCGCTGATCGAGCACGACCGCTCGCGCAAGGGAAACCTGGTCGCCACGCTGCGTGCCTACCTCGAGACCGGTGAGCAGCAGCACGCGGCCCAGAAGCTGCGCGTCCACCCGAACACGCTCCGCTACCGGCTCGACCGCATCCGCGAGATCAGCGGGGTCGATCTCGAGGATCCCGAAACGCGCCTGAACCTGGCAGTCGCTCTCCGGGTCCAGGCTTTACTGGGCTTCTAGCTACTGTTAAGACCACATAAGGTTTCGGCGGTTCTTTTGGTGTCGATCCACTAGCTGGGTCGGGGCCCCCTGAACTACCTTCGAGCTCGTGCCCCCAGCGCTACGTCCTTCACGCCTTGCCTGGCCGGGGGAGGTGCCCACCAGCCGGGCGGCTTGCGGCATGGGCTTTGTCGCCGCGCCCGGGCTCGGCCATCGGGCGGTGGCGCTGGGCGTCCAGGCCCTTGCCCGGTTGGCGCACCGCGGTGGGCTGGACGCGGACGGCAAGAGCGGTGACGGCGCCGGGCTGCTGATCCAGGTCCCGCACCGCCTGCTCGGAGGCGATTTCGCCGTCGCCGCCCTCTTCGAGTGGGACGAAAGGGCACGGGACGTCGTCGCCGAATCGATCGCGGCAAGCGGCCTCGAGCTGGTCGCGTGGCGCAAGGTCCCGGTCGACTCGGCAAGCCTCGGCGAACGCGCTCTCGCCTCGCAGCCCGCGATCTGGCACGGCCTCATCACAAAACCGGACCTCGATCCCGATACATGGGAGCACCACCTCTACCTCGCCCGCCGCCGCGCCGAGCGCCGAGCCGAGGCGGACGGAGTTCGCATGTACCTCGCGTCCTGCTCCAGCCGCACCCTGGTCTACAAGGGCCTGATGGCGGGAACACGGCTGTCCGACTTCTACCTCGACCTGCAGGATCCCGCGTGCGAGAGCCGGCTGGCGGTCTTTCACCAGCGGTACTCGACCAACACGATGCCCGACTGGCGGCTCGCTCAGCCGTTCCGGATGCTCGCCCACAACGGCGAGATCAACACCATCACGGGCAACCGCGCCTGGATGCGCGCGCGCGAAGCCGAGCTCGAGCCAGACCTCCAGGGTGCGATCTGGCCCGAAGGATCCGACTCGGCGTCGCTCGACAACGCGCTCGAGCTGCTCGTGAACCGGGGCTGGGAGGTGTCCGAGGCGCTCATGAGCCTGGTCCCAGACGCGTGGGAAGGACGCGGAGACCTCGCCGCCGCGGTGCGCGATTTCTACCGCTACCAGTCGATCCGGTTCGAGCCATGGGATGGCCCCGCGGCGCTCGCGTTCAGCGACGGCTTCGTGGTGGGCGCTGCTCTCGATCGCAACGGATTGCGGCCCCTGCGCTGGCAGCGCACCTCCGACGGCCTCGTGGCCGCGGCATCCGAGGCCGGAGTCGTGACGATGGAGCCGGAGTCGGTCGTCGAACGCGGCCGGCTTGGACCAGGCCAGATGCTGCTGGTCGACACACGCGACGGTTCGCTGCTGCGCAACGACGAGGCCAAGGAGCGCGCCGCGGCGCGGCATGACTACGGTCTGCTCGCCGACCGTATCCTCGTACCGGTCGAGCGGCATCACATCGACCTGGACCCGCTCGAAGACCTTCCGATGCACCATCGCCTCCACGGCTGGGGCGCGGAGGACGTCAAGTTCGTCGTCGAGGTCATGGCGGAGACCGGCGCCGAGCCGGTGTACTCGATGGGCGACGACATCCCCATCGCGTCGCTCGGCCGCACGCAACGCCGCATCTACGGCTACCTGCGCCAGCGATTCGCGCAGGTCACGAACCCCGCCATCGACCCGTTGCGCGAGAAGGCCGTCATGTCGCTGCGAGTGTTGCTCGGACCGCGACGCGGCACCCTCGAGCCGGAAGGCGGCGTCGACCGCGAGCTCCGGCGCCTGCACCACCCCGCGGTTCCGACCGATGCGAAAACGGGGTCCCCGCGAACCCACGGCGCGGCCTCTGAGTTCGTGAGGCCCAGTCTGCTCGAGCTCGACTCGCCTGTCCTCGGGGCCGCCGAGCTCGCGCGCGCGCTCGAAGAGGCGACCGTACTCGACGCGACCTACGCGCCGGACGAAACGCTGCACGACGGGCTGCTGCGGCTGCGCCGCGAGGCCGGCGAGGCAGATGGCGTCATCGCGCTCAGCGATCGCAGGACAGGCCCCGAACGACTGCCGATTCCGATGGCGCTCGCCGTCGGCGCCGTCCACGAGCACTTGCTCGCGACCGGCCAGCGGATGTACAAGGACATCGTCGCGATTGCCGGCGATGCGGTCGACGTCCACGACCTCGCCTGCCTGATCACCGTCGGCGCGACCGCCGTGCACCCTTACCTTGCGTTCGCGACCGCCGCCGAGTTTGCCGGGCGCGCGCAGGGCGCAAATTCACCGGACGGCGTGGTCCGCTACCGCAAGGCGCTCGAGGCCGGGCTGCTGAAGGTGATGGCGAAGATGGGCATCTCGTGCGTGATGAGCTATCGCGGCGGCGAGGTCATCGAGGCGCTCGGGCTCGGCGCCGAAGTGATGGAGCTGTGCTTTCCGGCGGTGCCTTCGCGCATTGGGGGCGCCGACCTGGCAGACCTCGAACGCATGGCTCGCACCCGACCCGAAGCGCTGCCGGACCACGGACGCGTCCGCTTCCGCAAGCTGGGCGAGCACCACGCCTACAACCCGCTCGCGGTGCGCGCGGCGCAGAAGGCCGCCCAAACCGGAGACCAGGAAGCGTACCGCGAGTGGCGCCGTCTCTCGTCGATGGGACAGCCTCAGTCCCTGCGCGAGCTCATCCGGATCAAGGAGTCAGAAGACCCGATTCTGATCGATGAGGTGGAGCCGGCGAGCGAGATCGTCAAGCGATTCGTCAGCACAGCGATGTCGCTGGGAGCGCTGTCTCCCGAGGCTCACCAGGCGCTCGCGATCGCCATGAACCAGGTCGGCGCGCGCTCCAACTCGGGCGAGGGCGGCGAGGACCCGGACATGTACGACGACGATCACATCGTTCGACGCGACAATCGCGTGAAGCAGGTCGCCTCCGCGCGGTTCGGCGTCACCCCTCGCTACCTGAAGCGCGCTGACGAGCTGGAGATCAAGATCGCCCAGGGCTCGAAGCCAGGCGAAGGCGGCCAGCTGCCCGGCATGAAGGTGACGAGCCTGATCGCCCGCCTGCGCCACGCCCAGCCGGGCCAGCAGCTGATCTCACCTCCCCCCCATCACGACATCTACTCGATCGAGGATCTGGCGCAGCTCATCCACGACCTCAAGACGGTCAACCCGCGCGCACGGATCGGCGTCAAGCTCGTGTCCGAGGTGGGCGTCGGAACCATCGCCGCCGGCGTCGCCAAGGCGAAGGCGGACTACATCCTCATCTCCGGGCACGATGGGGGCACGGGTGCCTCTCCTTTGTCGTCGATCAAGAACGCCGGCGCGCCGTGGGAGCTCGGGTTGGCCGAGACCCAGCAGGTGCTGGTGGCGAACCGGCTTCGCGAGCACGTCAGCCTTCGCACCGATGGCGGCCTTCGCAATGGCCGCGACATCGTGATCGCCGCGATGCTCGGAGCGGAGGAGTTCGGATTCGGCACCGGGGTCCTCGTCGCCCTCGGATGCGACATGGCGCGGCAGTGCCACCTCAACACGTGCCCCACCGGAATCGCCACGCAGCGAGAAGACCTGCGCGCAAAGTTCGAAGGACGCCCTGAGCACGTCGTCAACTACCTGTTTCTGATCGCCGAAGAGGTCCGCGAGCACCTGGCGCGGCTGGGAGCTCGCTCGCTGGAGGAGGTGGTCGGCCGCTCCGAGCTGCTCGAGCAGGACTCGGAAACCACGCTCGACCTTTCTTGTGTCCTTGCGCAAACGGATGGCGATCTCCCGCGCCGGCGGCTCACGGCCCGCAACGGCGACCCCACCGCGCCGCCGCCGCCGAGCGGCCCCATCGACAACTCGAAGCGGACTGTTGGCGCGTCTCTCGAGAACGGCGAGTCCCGTCAGTACGTCGGGAGCGCCGGACAGAGCTTCGGCGCCTTCCTCGACGAGGGAGTCGAGCTCAGCCTCGAGGGTCAGGCGCAGGACTACGTCGGCAAGGGGATGGGCGCCGGCGTGATCGCGATCCGGCCGTTTGCCGGCGACGCGACAAGCGATCCGGTGCTGGCCGGCAACACGATCGCCTATGGCGCGACCGGCGGGCGTCTTTTCGTGGCGGGTCGGGTCGGGGAGAGGTTCTGCGTGCGCAACTCGGGCGCCACCGCGGTCGTGGAGGGCGCAGGCGACCACTTCTGCGAGTACATGACGGGAGGAGTGGCCGTGGCGCTGGGCCCGGTGGGATGGAACGCCGGCGCCGGCATGACCGGCGGGGTCGCATACGTAACCTCGTGGAACCAGCTCAACGCCGACAGCGTCGTCTCGCGCGAGGTCCCGTCCGAGGACGCTCCCGAGCTGAGGGCGCTGATCGAGGAGCACCTGAGTCGCACCGGAAGCGTCCTGGCGAAGAAGATGCTGGCCGATTGGATCCCCGCGCTGGCCGGCTTCCGCCAGCTCATCCCGATCTCGGTCGCGTACCCTCCCGACTCGTCTACCGTCTTGCCCGCACCCACCGAATCGCTGGAAACCGCCGCGAAGACGGCACCGTAGTCGTACTGTTTCGTCGATGAAGCGGCTGATCCTGGTGGCACTGTTCGCATTTGCCTGTGGCGCTGTTCCTGCACAGGCGCAGACGCTGTCGCTCGGCTACCACAGTGGCGACACTTTCAAGTACTCGTTTCATTCGACCATCAAGCAGACGTTGGGTGCGAGCGGAATGACGGTTCCGGCTGACATCGAAATGTCCGCGACCGAGACAGTCAAGGTCAAATCTGTGGACTCATCGGGAACCGCTGACCTCGCGATCACGCTCGGCAACTACAACGTCAAGAGCGCGACCGCGGGGGTCACCAACACCACCACGGGCATCCCTGACACCACCCTGGACGTCACCGTCGCCGCCGATGGACGGGTCCTGAGCATGGACGGGCACCAATTTGCGAGCGCCGATCCCTTCCTGGTCTTCTCGGGCCTGGGTGGAGGTTTCTTCGTCTCCGCGGTTTTGCCAAGCAACGCGGTGAGGCCGGGGGATACATGGTCCAAGAGCTATGACCAGGCGAATCCCGGCGGGACGGGCACGGTTCACGTGACCAGCCACAGCAAGTACTTGCGCAACGAGTCGGTTCAAGGGGTCAACGCGGCTGTCGTCGAGACCACCAGCAATGGTTCGATGGACATGACGCTAGGCGCGCCGGCGGCCGCCGGGGTGGCTTCCGGGCCAGGGGGACTGTCGATCAAAGGGACCGTGACTTCCGACGTCACGACGTGGATCGATCCGAGTACTCACCGCCTGCTCAAAACGCATTCCACCGAAACCAATAACGGCACGTTCAACGTGGATGCCCCCGCGAGCTCCGGCCTGCCCGGTCTCACCGGGCCGATCACGATCAAGGGCACCGGCACCACCGACCTGACCCCGGCCTAGCCGATGACTGACTCGGACGTCCTTAAGGCGCTCGAGTCACAGCGCGACCTGGAGCGAAAGTTCGTCGCCGAGGCGCTCCAGTCCGAGACGCAGCCCAAAGGCTGGCCGGCTGCCCTGGTCATGTTCCACATCAGCATGTGGCGCGAACGTTTGCGAAACGCACTGATCGAGTTCCGCCACGCCCGCCCTTACACCGCACCGCCTGAAAGCATCGACGAGGTCAACGACGCTGAGCTTGCGAGTGGAATTGGCACGCCGCTGGCGGACGCGGCCGCTCGGTCGGAAAAGCTGCTCACCGAGCTGATCGCGCTGGCCGGCGAGCTGGGGGATCGTCCGTTCAAGTGGTTCACCGCCAACACGACCGGCGAAGCGCTGCTGCGCAACAGCTACGTGCATCCGCGCAACCACATCGCCGAGTACATGAAAGAGAATGGCGACCAGGCTGGCTTCCAGCGACTGACGGAGGATGGAGCCTCCGAGATGCGCGCCATAGCAGCGCCGGCGCACATCCTTGGAGCCACCCTCTACAACCTGGCCGGGGTGCGGGTGACCGAGGGCCGGACCGATGACGCGCTGGCTCTGCTGCAAGAGGCGCTGCCCATGCGACCGGACGCAAGACTGGTCGCGGCCACAGATGCCGACTTCGCACCGCTCCGCGACAACGCACGGTTCAAGGCGCTGGTTAGGGAGTAGCGGCGCCCTCGCGGATCCGGTCGAGGACTCTCATGTTCGCGATCGACTCGCTGAGCGGGATCGCCACCGGCCGGTCGTGCAGAACGCTGTCGGCGAACGACTCGACCATTAGCTGGTACTGATCGACTTCATCGGGCCAGTTGAACGGCCGCCCCAGGCGATACGCGCCCTGGCGGGTGACCACGGTCAGCTCCTGGTCCTCCGCAGACTCAAAGCTCGCCCACACGGCCGCTGTCTCGCCGCCAGGGAACCGGAGCAGCGCGCTGGTCGTCATGTCCGTTCCATCCCGCAGCCTGGACCGCGCCAACACCTCCGAGGGTTCGCCGAGAATCCACCGCGCGACACTCACGACATAGAACCCGACATCGAGCAGCGCACCTCCGCCCATGGCGGACTCAAACCGGTAGTCCGTCTTGTTCTTGAGCGTGAACCCGAAACTGGCCTGCACGTAGATCGGGTCCGCAAGGGACTCGACGAAAGCGCGCGTCCGGGGATGGAATCGGTACATGGCCGCCTCCATCAGGTGCTTGCCGGAGCGCTTTGCCGCGGCAGCCATCTCCTCGGCCTCGGCCGCATCCATGGCCAGCGGCTTCTCGCACAGCACGTGCTTGCCCGCCTCGAGCGCGCGAATCGTCCACGGCTTGTGGTCGCTGTTGACCAGCGGGATGTAGACGGCGTCGATCTCCGGGTCCGCGAGCAGGTCGTCATACGAGGCGGCCGCCCGCGCGCCGTCGAATCCGCCGGCCATTTGCTTCGCGCGCTCCAGGTCACGACTCGCGATCGCGACCACGCGGCCATTGCTCGACGCAGCGATCGCGGGCAGCACCGCCCCGCCCGCGATGCGAGCGGCGCCCAGCACACCCCACCCCACGCCCGTGTCCTTTATATGTCGACCTCAATCTGTGCCCCGCCGCGGGCGATCGAATGTGAGGCGGCTTCCATGACGGCCACTGTGCGGCGAGCTTGCTCGGGCGTCACGGCCAGCGCCTCATCCCACGCGAGATGGTCGGCCAGGTTCCTGTAGAACCCGTTGTCGTCGCGTGGCGCAAGCGCCAACAACTCCTCGTTGGAGCCGCCGTCGGTGGGTCGAAACACCTTCACCCGCGCCGGAAAGTCTGCCGGAACGTGCTCCGCTTGCCACTCGCCGACGACCGCTCCGTGCGTGCCAAGCACGTACCACTTCGGCTTGCGCGCGGCGGCGATGTCCGACTGCAGAAAGCTCGCTTGCGCGCCGCCCGCGAACGTGAGGTCCACCCTTACCTGGTCGGAGTTGGTCACGTCATGCCACACCAGCTTGTGCGCTTGCGCAGAGACGCTCCGCACCGGATCGGTGAACAGCTGCAGGATCCAGTCGAAGTAATGCGAGCCCCAGTCGTAGATCGTTCCGCCGGAGATCGGCTCGTGGCTGTGCCAGAAATCGCACGGGTGGTCGTGGCCGCCGATGAAAGACTCCATGTAAAACGCTTCCCCGATCCGGCCCGAACGCACCACGTCGCGAAGCGCAAGGTAATCGGGATCCCAGCGCCGGCTCTGAAAAACGGTCAACACCAGGTCACGCGCGGCCGCCGTATCGATCATGCGATCGACCTCTTCCACTCGAAGGGCGAACGGCTTCTCGCACACGACGTGCTTGCCCGCGCGCAGAGCTGCCATCACCGAGTCGGCATGAATGCTCGGTGGAGTTCCGACCACGACCAGCCCCACGTCGGGGTCTTCGAGCAGCTGCTCGGTGCGCGCGTGCGTCCGCACTGACCAATCGCGAGCGGCCTGCGCGCGGCGCTCCTCTGAAACGTCGCAGACCCCGGCCAGGCGCAAGCCCGGCGTGGCGGTGATCGAGGCCGCGTGCGCCTGAGCGATTGCGCCATAGCCGATCAGGCCGACCCCGACAGGAGCCGCGGCCTCGCGGCCCGCCACGAACATCAGGGTCCGCTGGACGAGCTTTTGAAATCCTTCCAGCTCATAGGTGGACGGGTCGTGGCCGAGTCCGAGATGGACGAAATGTCCTTCCCCGACGCGCCGCTCGTACGCCACGACCTGGTCGGTGAAACGCCAGCTCGCCCGCAGCAGCACCGCTGCATCTGCGGGCGGTCCTTCGGAGAAGTACAGCTCGTCGTGCACCTTGAGCTCCGGTCCGAGACGTGCGGTCAGCGTGGTCGACGGATCCGGCCGCACAACCAGCTCCGTCAGCGGGCCAGGCCCGCTGGGCGCCCAACTCGCAAGCTCAGAGAGATCGCCGCCTTCGGCCCAGGAAGCAAGCGTGCCGTGAAGAAGCACGAGGCCGCCGCCAGCGCGCACGAAATCCGTGAGCTGCGCCGCCTGGCCTGAGTGCAGCGGATGATCGCTCGCCGCGAGCAGCACCTTCGCTCTATGCAGCGGCAGCTGCTCCACGTCGGTGACCACATCGACCGTGAAGTGATGCGTCGCCTCGAGCGACCTCAGCAGCGGGCGAGCCAGATGCAGGTAGTCATGCCGCGTCCCCGCGAGCAAAACAACGACCGGGATCCGATCTGCCATCCAAGGGACTCTACGTGGTCGGTAGGCCTGGCTTCGCCAGGCCGTCTAACCAGCGCGCCTTCAGCCGCGTGTGTCGCGTGGAGAAGTCATTCAAAGTAGTCCGATCCAAAGGGAAGGAGAGCAGGGCCTCGAATCCGGCCGAGTCGCACATGGAAGCACGACGGGCGCGAACGGCCGTTGAGAGGCCCGATGCAATCAGTTAGTCCCATCCTGCTCGCGCTGGCGCGCAGAGGAAACCGTAGGTTTCCTCTCATTACGCGACTTTACGATGGATAGCGGTTCCAATCCGGCGCAGAACCGCCAGCGTCTGGTCCGCCGCCCGGTCCCATGTGAAATCGGCCGCGCGGCGTCTTCCCTCGTCGCCAAGCTTCTGCCTCAGCTGCGCGTCGGAGAGCAGCAGCTCTAGCGCACCCGCGATCGCATCGACGTCATCCGGCTTCACCGCGATCGCGGCACCGAGAGCGAGCTCGGGCAGCGCGCCGGCCGCCCCGACCACGGCCGGGACGCCGCGCGACATCGCCTCGAGCAACGGAAGCCCGAAGCCTTCGTACAGGCTCGGGAAGGCGAGCACGGATGCGGATTCGTAAAGCGCGGTCAGCGTCGGCTCGTCGACATGTCCGAGGTAGCGAACACCTGGCTCCGCGGCAATCCGCTCCAACGTGTCGCCATACGCCCAGCCAGGTCGGCCCGCGATCACTAGCTGCGGCACGCCGGGACGTCCGTTGATGATGAAACGCGACGATCCGTGCCTCTCGCGCATCTGCCGGAACGCCGCAAGCAGGCGTGGGTAGTTCTTGCGAGGTTCCACCGTACCGACTGCAAGAATGAAACCGGGCTCGAGTCCATCAGGCAGCGGACCGGCGGCCACCGCGGGCGGAAGACCTTCGGCCATGACATCGACCTTCGACTCCAGGCCCGGAATCCTGTACAGGTCGAGCAGGTCGCGGCGCGTCGACTCCGATGGCACCAGCACGGCGGCCGCCTTGCGCAGCGCCGGTCCGAGGACAGTACCCATGTAGGCGCGCTGCTGCCACGGCACCTCTTGCGGTCGCAGCTTGAAGGCGAGGTCGTGGACGAAGATGGCCGCCGGAGGCGCTTCGTGGCGTCGAAACGGCGGGCTCGGCCAGTAGGGGTAGAGGATCGCGTCCGCCTCCAGCTGCGGTTCGATGGCCGGAAGCCATCGTGCCTTCAGGTTGACCTCGTGCCGGTAAGGCGACAGGACCGCCTCGCATTCGAGGTCGACAAGGGCGGCCGGACGTTCGCGGCTGCACAGCAGGACGATGTCGTCCTTTCCCCTGTGTGACACCATCGCCTTCGACAGCTCGATCGCGACCGTGGTCATGCCGACACGCTGCGGCCGCCAACAAGCCGTGACATCGATCGCAAACCGCATTAAGAGAATCTTCCTCTCCCGCAAGGGGGAGGTGGCGCAAAGCGCCGGAGGGGGGAGTTGCACCGCTCACCGGGTTGGGCTTCAAGGAGAAGGTCCTCCACCCGTCGGCAGAGGACCTTCAGAAAGGAGGGAGGGTAATGAAAAGATGCCGAAACCGTTCGACAGAACTGATGCTACCCCGAGTCGCGTAACAACCGGCGAAACAAATCTTGAGTGACTTAAGTCACTAAGTTTCGACCGATCGAATCGCGAAAACGCAGTCGAACGTGCCCGTCACCGAGCCGCACTCGACCTCCTCCACATACCAGTCGTTGGCGAGGCCTGCCCACCGCAGGATGGTCTCGATGCTGGCCGTCCAGATGTGGCACGACTTCACCGTCTTGATGCGCCCGAGCGCGAACATGTTCGAGAAGTTGACGAGCCAGAACTGGTGCTCGTCCACCTGCAGCCACGCGTGCGTATGCTCGCCGCGCACGTTATCCATCGCCTCCGTGAAACCCTTCACGACTCCGGCCAGCTTGCGCTGGCGGCCGGGAACCAGACGTCGCGGACCGCCCATGCCGTGCCGCCCCTCCGCGAGCCAGCGCTCGGTGGCCCTACGTCCCCAGGTGCGGATCATGTCCTCAGCTTCGGGCCCGTAGACCGTCTCGAACGCTTCATTCAAACGGCTGAGAGATTCCACCGGAGAGGAGAGCTGATCGTCGTGCGGCGGGTCCTGCTCGACGTACTGCACTAGCCCAGCCGCGTAAGCGATCTCTGGCCAGCGGTCGCCTGTTACATCGCGCGCGACGTGCACCAGGTTGCTCACGTGTGAGTTGAGGATGAAGCGGCCGCGCGCACGCGATGCGCGCACGCCCATCAGCTCCAGCGTCCTGATTGCCGATCCGCCCACGGCCGTCGGAGTTGGGATAGGTGAGCCGTGCAACGCCGGCGGCGGCGGCGCGGGGGCCGCCGGCGCCACCACGCGCATGTTGGCCGCGGTCGCCGGTTCGATGGTGATGCCTGCGCGGGGCGACAATGTCGCGACGCCGCCCTGTGCAGCAGCGACAGGCGCAGGGACCTGCTGCCGGCGCTGAGGAAGACGGGCCATCTGCGCAAGCAGGTCGCGCACCGTCTGCGGGCGCTGCGCCGGGTCCTTGGCGAGCACCTTCGCGAGCAGCTGGTCGAGCTCGTCTGGCAGCGCCGCGTTCAGCTTGACCGCGGAAGGAATCGGCGCGTTGACGGTCGAGTACGCGACCTCCATCCGGTTTGAGCCGATGAACGGAAGCCGTCCGGTGAGCATCTCGAAAGTCAGGACGCCCATCGCATAGATGTCGGCGCGCTTGTCCACGTCGTGGCCCATGACCTGCTCCGGCGCCATGTAGCCCGGCGTTCCGATGGCGAGCCCGATGGTGGTCAGGTGGGTTGGCTGGCCGGCGCCGCGCGCCAACCCGAAGTCGGCCAGCATCGCGCGACCGTCCGCATGGATCAGCACGTTGGTCGGTTTGAGATCGCGGTGCACGATTCCTGCGTCGTGCGCGTGCTGCAGCCCGTCGCCGATCTCGCGCAGGTAGCGCCACGCGGTGAGGGTGTCGAGCGGGCCCCGGTTGAGGATGTCCCTCAGCGTGCCGCCCCGGATGAGCGGCATCGTTAGATATGCGACCCCGTCGGTCAGCTCGAAGTCGTAGATCGGAAGGATGTTGGGGTGGTCGAGCTTGGCCAGGGTCTTGGCCTCGGTCTCGAAGCGCTTGACGAACCCGTCGTCCTGGAAGAGCTCAGAGGACAACGCCTTCAGCGCAACCTCGCGGCCGAGCGGCTGCTGGACAGCTCGGTAGACGACAGCCATCCCACCGCCACCCAGGCGCTCGACGATCTCGTACTGGCCGATGCGAGTCCCGGTGAGGTCTTTCACTTTCGCTCCTGGGCGAGCTTCGCGACGATCGCAACGAGGTCGGCGAGCCGGAACGGCTTGCTGAGCACGTTGTCCGCGCCTGCGGCGAGGAAGCGCTCACGATCGCTCGCCATGGAGTGCGCGCTGGCGATCACGATCGGCATCGTCGGCACGGCTTCCTTGATCCGGCGCATCGCCTCGAGGCCGTCGATCCCGGGCATCGCGACGTCCATCAGGATCATCGACGGGTGTTGATTGAGGGCGACTTCGACTGCCTGCAGCCCGTCCGCCGCGATGAGTACGGAGTAGCCGGCTTTCTCGAGCACGCGCTTGCACAGGCGCTGCGCCACATCGTTGTCATCCGCCACCAGTACCGTGAAGGGTCCAGTCGCCGTCTCGTCAGGCATGCCGCCGCTGCAGTGTGACGTTGTCCGCGACCAGGGGAACGGTGAAGTGGAAAGCCGACCCGTGCCCGACCGCGCTCTCGACCCAGATCTTGCCTCCATGCATCTCCACGATCTGCTTAACGATCGTGAGGCCCAGGCCAGTCCCAGGAATCGACTGTGCGGCACCGCTTCGCACCCTGCGGAATCGCTCGAACACGTGTCCGATCTCGTCCGGCGGGATGCCCAGACCCGTGTCCGCCACGCTGACCAGGGCAAATCCGCCCTCGGAGCGCGTGGAAAGCGTCACCGTGCCGCCATCCGGCGAGTACTTGACCGCATTGTTGACGAGGTTGCTGACCACCTGGATGAGCCTGTCGCGGTCGCCCACGACGATGGGTAGTCGCGGATCGAGGTCCGCTTTGAACTCGACGGGTGAGGCCACGGCTGTGCCGGCTCTCGCCATGGCCTCCGTCAGAACCTCGTTGATGTCGACGTCGCCGGCACGCATGCTCATGCGGCCGGACTCCATCCGGTCGAGGTCCAGCATGTCGCCGATCAGGCGGTTGATCCTGTCCGCGTCATTGAATATGTAGCCGCCGTAAGCGCGCACCTCGTCCACTTCCAGCCCTCCGTCGCGGATCAGCTCGCTGAAGCCCTGTATGCCGGTGAGGGCCGTACGGAACTCGTGGCTCACGATCGACAGGAACTCGGTCTTGGTGCGGTCGAGCTTCTCGAGGTTGGCGTTCGCATTGCGCTGCGATTCGAGCGCTTCGGCGAGCTGGTCAGAGGTGTCACGCACCGCGGTGACGTCCTCGATCATCAGGAGCAGATGCTCGGGCCGGCCGTTCGAGTCGGGGATCGAGGTTGCGGTCAGCTGCAGCCACAACCATTTCCCGCCGCCCGTCGCGGCTCGCACCTGCACGCTTCCGCCTGAGGTGATGCCGGCCAGGAGAGGCGCGAAGCGCTGGCGGGCCGCGGCCTGGTCATACGCGCGCAGCAGGTCGGGCCACGCGTTGGCACGCATCGCATCCAGGTCGTGCTCGAGCATGTTGAGCAGCGCCGGGTTGGCTTCGACCAGGTCGCCGTCGCCGCTGATGCGGACGATTCCGATCGGAGAGCGCTCGAAGATCGCGCGGTGATCCGCCTCGCTGCGCCGCAGCGCCTGCGCGGTGTCAGAGCGGCGGACGAACTGTCCGGTCTCGACGCCGATGGTCGAGAGCATCGTCACCTCATCGTCCTGGACGCTGCGCGCGTGCTCGGCCAGGAGCTCCACGACGCCGATCACGACGCCGGAGTCGACGACCGGGAAGGCGATCACCGACCTGAGACCTGCCTCGCGCGCGACCTCGACGCTTGCGTAATCGCTGGCTTTCGCCAGGTCTTCGACGGCCGCCACCACGCCCGACTGCCAGACTCGTCCCAGCAGGCCGGCGCCCATCGGAACGGCTGCCGCCCGGCTCTGTTCTCGGAACGCTTCAAAGCTCGAAGCATCGCGATGCCAGTAGTGCCGCACGCGAAGGGCCTGCCGTTCGGGATCCGCCGCCCAGAACTGAGCCAGGTCCTGGTCCAGGTAGGCGCACAGGCTGCTGAGGATCTGGGGCACGGCTTGCTCCCAGGTCAAGCCGGCGACGATCACGTGTCTCACCGCGACCAGGCAGTCTCGAAGCCCGTCGAGTCGCTTGCGCACCGAGATGTCGCTCTCCTGCACGAGAAGCAACGACTCGCCGGTGCCGTGTCCCGGCGCGGCTCCGATCGCGATCGCGACCGGCACGCGGGTGCCGTCGCCCCGGACCTGGTTCAGCTCCGCCTCCCACCTGACGATGTCGCCGCTGCGGAGCAGGGCGAGCGCTTCACTGAGGATAGGGCGGTCCTTCTCAGCCGTGACTTCCTCCAGAGGCAGTTGCAGGAGCTCGTCACGCGGACGGCCGAGGATGGTTCCCAACCTTTCGTTGATCTGCACCCACCGCCCTTCGCCGTCGATCAGGGCGAGGCCGACCATCGCTGCCTCCAGCATGAGCCGGAGGCGTTCCTCGCTGGCCGCGACCTCGTCCGACTGACGCTTCGCGAGGTCCGCCCTGGCACGAACCTGGCGCACGACCTCGGTGATGGCAAAGGCTGCGACGAGGAGCACGACCGCCAGCGCCAGAGCCGGAGCCAGGTCCCCGGGGAGGCCACCCCCCAACAGGGACGGTATGAGAATCGCAATCGCAGCCACCACGGCGGTCGCGAGAGATTCCAGCCGGCTCAGCTGGAGCGCCGTCAAGAGGATCACCGTCAGGTACAGCGGGAAAGCGAGCACTGGGCCGGCGCCGGCCGCGACCTGGACCGCGAAGACCGCGGCGACGGCGAAAATGGGCGTCGCGCCACGTACCAGGTTCACGGTCCACGACGGCTTTGGGGCTTTTCGTGGACTCACGACTGGCAACACCTCGGAAACCTCGCCCCCCCTGGCGGGATGGAAGGTGCGCAGGCTGCCCAGTGTACCTGCGCCCTATTCACCCGAGCCCCTCTTAACGAAGGTGTCGCGATCCCGGCCGTCCGCCGGATATTCGCGGCCTCGACGGGCGGAGCCAAGGAAAGGGTGGCGCCGCTAGGAGCGCATTCCTGCGGGGTCCCCGCGTCGTGGTCGCGGGGGCGGCGACGCGGCGCCGGGCCCCTTGACGCAGGCTTTAGCGCCGTAGGCGCCCGCCTGTCTAGGACGCGAAGATCCAAGGACCGCCGGGGGCGCGACACCTTATCCTGAGCGCCCGGCCGTTGAAGTTGAACGCCCCCACCACGCCGCTCCAAGCCGACGGTCTGAGCCGCCGCGTTTACCCCTTCCTGGGGCTCGCCATCGTCGGTCTCGTCAGCCTGCACGGCTACGCGGCGGTGGTCGCCTCCCCTGTGCTTGCCGGGGCCGCCGCGATCGGGGTCATCCTCGTCCTGGCGCCGCTGGCCCAGATCGACATCCCCGCGCGCAACGGAATCCTGACCGCGCTTCCAGTCGTGGTCGGGTTCGGCATGGCCCTCTATCCCCTGTGGGGAATGTCGGAGTTCGGCCTCGGCATTTCAATCGTTCTGACCGCGCTCGCGAGCGCGCTGGTGCTGCTGCCGTGGGAGCGCATACCTCGGTACCTGCACGCCGTGTCGCCGATCGGCGGACTTGCGGTCGCCTTCGCTCTCGAGGTCCAATTCGGGCTGAGCATCGTCCGCGCGTTTCCTTTCGTGCTCCTTCCTTTGATCTTCCTCGCGCTCTACTACACGACGGTGGAGTTCGCAGTCGGGGCCGCGCTCGCCGTGGCCGACCTGGTCCTCGTGACTGTGGTCAACCCCGCGGCCGGTGACCCTGCCGCCGCGTCGCTCGAGGCGTTGCTCCTCATCGCGTTTGGAGTCCTCGTCCGCCGCGTGGTCATCCAGCTCGAGACCAACCGCACCGCCGCCTCCGCCGCGGAGGAGGCGAAATCGGAGCTGCTCGCCGACCTTTCGCAGAGCAACCAGGAGCTGCAGGAGCTGACTCGCCTGAAGTCCGAGTTCCTCGCGACCATGAGCCACGAGATCCGCACGCCGATGAACGGGGTCATCGGAATGACCGGTCTTCTACTGGACACAGAGCTGACGCTCGAGCAGCGCGAGTACGTGGAAACGGTTCGCACCTCTGGCGATGCCTTGCTGGAGATCATCAACGACATCCTCGATTTCTCCAAGATCGAGGCGGGTCGCGTTCGCCTGGAGACGATCGATTTCAGCCCCAAGCACGTGATGGAAGAAGCGGTTGAGCTGTTCGCGGAAGCGGCCGCCAACAAAGGCATCGAGCTGGTGCTCGACGTTGGAGACCAGGTTCCCGAGAGCGCGATCGGGGACCCCGGCCGCCTGCGGCAGGTGCTCATCAACCTGGTCGCCAACGCGATCAAGTTCACGGATACCGGCGAGGTGGTCGTGCGCGCGCGCCGGCACGACAGCAGCGGGCCGGGAACGTTGATCCGCTTCGAGGTGTCGGACACGGGGATCGGGCTGACCGCCGAAGAGCAGGCTCGCGTCTTTTCTACTTACTCGCAGGTCGACAGCTCGACGACGCGCAAGCACGGCGGAACGGGGCTCGGCCTTGCGATCGCGCGCATGCTCACGCAGCTCATGGGCGGCGAGATCGGCGTTGAGAGCGAGAAAGGCGTCGGCAGCCGGTTCTGGTTCACGGCTCTGTTTCGCGAAGCCGAGGCAAAGAGGCGAACGCCGCAGCCTCCGGTCAGCCTGGCCGGCACGTTCGTCGCAGTGGTCGACGACAACCGGACCAACCGCGCGATCCTCGAACGCTATCTGCAGTCGTGGGGCTTGCGCGAGCGGAGCTTCGAGAGTGGACGCGAAGCGCTGCAGGAGATGCAGGTCGCCGCCAGCGGCGACGACGGCTTCGATGTCGCGATCGTCGACATGATGATGCCCGGCATGGACGGCCGCGCGGTGGCCAGCGAGATCCGCTCGGACGAGCGGTTGAAAGAGCTCGTCGTCATCCTCCTCACGTCCGCCGGCCAGTCTGAGGTCCCGGTGCCGGGGGTCGATGCGGAGCTCGTCAAACCGGTGCGACCATCGCAGCTGTTCGACGTCCTGCACACGCTGCTCGCCGAGCGGTCTCTGCGCACGGATCAGCCTGCCGCTGCTGTGGAGCTCGGACCACCCGATCGCACGCGCCAGGGGTCGCGGGTGCTCGTCGTCGAGGACAACGCGGCGAACCTGAAGGTCACAGTGCGGATGGTCGAGCGGCTCGGCTACCGGGCGGACGTCGCCGCCAACGGCGCGGAGGCCGTGAGCATCCTGCAGGGCATGCAGTACGACGCCGTGCTGATGGACTGCCAGATGCCGGAGATGGACGGGTACGACGCGACCGGTCTGATCAGGGCGGCCGAGGGGGCGGGCCGCCATGTACCGATCATCGCGATGACGGCGGCAGCGCTGGCAGGGGATCGAGAGCGCTGCCTGGCCGCAGGCATGGACGACTACATCTCAAAACCAGTGAAGCTGCACGTCGTGGCGGCCCTACTAGAAAGGTGGATCGCTCTTCCGACGCCTCTAAAGGGAGAGGCCTGAGGGCGGGCAGAACTAGCCCTCTCCCCCTCGGGGAGAAATCAGTTAGGCCCATCCTTATCGCCGCTTGCGCGCAGGGCTAGGGTGAGGGGCTTAAACGCTTAAGGGCCAGCACCGTAACGTCATCAAACAATTCCCGGCTCTTCGACCCCTGGGCCAGGATGTCCACCAGTTCCTGCGCGGTGCCCGCCCGCCGCGCCTCATAAGGAAGCGGAACATCCTTGGTCGCCAGGTCGGGTCGCAGGTCGAGCAGCCCGTCGGAGAACACGACCAGCGTGTCACCCGGGTTCAAGGTCGCGGTCCCGACCGCGAACTGGCTGTCGGGGAAGATGCCGATCGGCGCGCTCCGCTGAGGCAGCGTCTCCTGGCCGGTCGCGCCGCGCAGCAGCCGCGCGTGCCCGTGGCCGGCGTCGACATAACGCAGCTCACCCGAGGCCGGCTCGAAAACAGCGTGAAAGGCCGTCACATACGCGTGGTTCACCTCGAGGGCAGCGCTCATCACGGCCGAGGCGCGCTTGATCGCGTCGTCGAGCTGCAGGATCCCGGCCGAGCCCCGCAGCGCAGCTCGCGCGGTCGCCATCATCAGCGCGGCGGGCAGGCCCTTGCCCATGACATCCCCCAGCGTCACAACCAGCTGGCCCGTGTCCTGGCGATACCAGTCGTAGAAATCACCGCTGATCTCCTTGGCAGCTGTGAAATGGGCGGCAAGCTCGAACCCGTCTTCCTTTAATGGCGAGACTGGAAGCATCCCCGCCTGGAGCTCGACGGCCCGGCGCATCTGCTCGGCCCGCTCGTCGAGCATCCCCTCCATCCGCCTGAGGGTGGCCCGGTGCTCGAGCTCGAGGCTGCGGCGCTGAAGGTTGTTGACCACGGTCAGGTAGAGCTGGGTCGCTCCGACGGGCTTCACCATGTACGCGTATGCCCCGTGCTCGATGGCAGCCCTGCCCAGTTCGGGATCGTCGACGCCTGAGACCATCACGACCGCGGTGTCGGGCCGCCTGGCGCGGAGCTCCTCGAGCAGCCCGTAACCGGACTCGTCGGGAAGCCGCACGTCGAGCAGGGCGAGCGCGTAATCGCTCGCCTCGAAAAGCCGTCGCGCTTCGGCCGCGTTGAACGCAACGTCGGATTCGAAGCCGCGGCTGCGAAGGGTCCTTTCCATCAGCTTCGCGAGGGCCTGCTCGTCGTCCACGATCAACAGGCGCAGCGGCCCCCCAGCCAAGCTCACGCCCAGCAGTGTAGAGAGGCTCAACTCGAGACTGGGTGACCTATAGTGAGCCCCCGTGCTGGGTGAGCGTTAAGTGAGTCTTGAGGTCCAGACCCGCCAGGTCGATAACGGTGTGACCGTTGTCGCTCCAACGGGCCGTCTCGACGTGGCCGGCGCCCCCGCATTGAAGGACGCGATCGGAGAGGCGGTGAAGAACGGCAAGCCCCGGGTCGTCATCGACCTGGAAGGCGTCAGCTTCGTCGACAGTACGGGCCTCGGCTCGGTCATCTCCGCGCTGAAACAGATCCGCAGCTCGGAGGGCGACCTGCGACTTGCCGCCCCCAACCAGCAGGTCCGCGTCGTGCTGGAGCTCACCACGCTCGATCGGGTTTTTCCTTACTACGCGACAGTAGAGGAAGCCCTCACTGGCTTCTGACCTTGGCGAGTCACTCGGAGCCGTTTGAGTTCCATGCCACCCTCGCCCATCTCGATGAAGGATTGGAGACGCTTCATGACTCGGTTCAGAAGCTGCGTGAAGCGACGGAGCGCGGCCCGGATGATCGCAACCTCATGCACTTCGAGATCGCGCTCGCGGAGATCGGCGCGAACGTGCTCACGCACGGGCGCCCTTCCGGTACGGATCCTCCGGTCGAATACCGGCTCTGGGTCGACGATGACACGGCCCACGCCCTGTTCGTCGATGGAGGCCCGGCGGTCGAAGAGGTCCTCTCACGAGTCATGCCCGACGCTTCGAGCGAAGAAGGCCGCGGCCTACCAATGGCCCGCTGGCTCCTCGATGAGCTCCTGTACAAGCGCGATGGCGAGGTCAACCGATGGCGGCTGGTGAAGCGGCTTTGAGCTCGGGTGAGCTGTCCGACGAAGCCTGGCGCGTCCTGATCCACGACTTCCGCAACCTGCTCGCGGTCATCATCAACTACAGCGAGCTGATCGCCGAAGAGACCGACGACGCGGAGGCTGTGAAGACGGACATCGGTGAGGTCCGGGCCGCCGCCGAGCGCGCCATCGCGATGACCGAAAAGCTGCGGCGGCCGGCCGAACCCGCCCCTGAAGCGACGGCCTCGTGAACGTTGCGAACAAGGTCGGCACCGACAGCCAGCCGTCTTCGCACGCATCGGTGAGGCACCGCGAGCTGGTCCTGATCGTCGATGACGACGAGCAGGTCCTGCGACTCGTCAGGCGTGTCCTGGAGCGGGCGGGCTTCGAATGCGTCCCGGTGGGCGACGGAAAGTCCGCACACAGCGCCGCGGTCGAATGGCGGCCGGACATCATCTTGCTCGACCTGATGCTCGGCGACACCACCGGCGACCAGATCCTGGCCGAGATCCGGGGTGATTTCCGGACACGGTTGATACCCGTCGTGTTCCTGACCGTACGCAGCTCGTTGAAGGACAAGGTCGAGCACCTGCTCGCGGGTGCCGACGACTACGTGACCAAGCCTTTCATCCCCGAGGAGCTCGTGGCGCGCATTCGCGCGGTGATGAGCCGCTCCACGACCACTCGCGACCTCAACCCGCTCACGGGCATGAGCGGAAACAGCGACATCCTCCGCGAGATGGGTCTTCGCCTGTCGAGCGGCGAGCGGTTCGCCTGCCTCTACCCCGACATCGACGCCTTCAAGAGCTACAACGACCACTACGGATTCCTGCGCGGCGACGATGTGATCAAGACGCTCGCGACGATCGTGCTGGAGGTCCTGGAAGAGAACCATTCGCCGCGGCACTTTGCGGGACATGTCGGCGGCGACGACTTCGTGATCCTCACCGATCCGGGCCTGGCGGAAACGATCGCTTCGGCCATCACCAAGCGTTTCGATGAGGCAGTGCCTGCGCTTTACGACCCTCAGGACAGGGAACGCGGTTGGATCGAGTTCGAAGAACGCAATGGCAACACGCTGCGCGCCCCGCTGGTCTCGGTCTCGATCGGCATCGTGATCGCAGAACCTGGCCGCTACACGAGCGCCGCCGCGCTGGCCGCGCGAGCGGCCGAGGTGAAGGGCGTCGCCAAGCGAATGCCCGGTTCCAAGTGGGTGCTCGACCGGCGGCGGCCACCTGAGCGTTTCGGGTGATGTTGAATCGCATGAATCGCAGCAACCCGGTGCTAGCATCCGCGAGGCCAACTCCAATGTCATTCGAGACGATCCAATGAGCGAGGTCATCACCACCTCGCCCAAAATTCCAGAGCAGACACCGGAACAGACCCCGGAGCCCACATCGGTGCCCGCGTCGAACGGCGCGCCGCCGGCTCGCGCTCCGCGGTTCAAGGTCACCGTCCACCGCCTCGACGGGGGGCTCGAGGAAGGCGGTTCGGACGCTCTCGCGCTGGGCACGCAGGGGTACCCGATCTACAACCCGCCCGATGCCGACCGTCCCCGCTGGATCCCCAGCCGCGACATCAAGTACGTGGTGTTCGGCTCGGTCGAGGATCCGAACCTGGAGGCGGACCCTGGCGACAAGAGCGCCGCAAAAAAGGCCATCCTCCGCTTCCGCGACGGCGAGTGGATCGCCGCCTACATCGACCCTGGACAGGCGCCCGACAGCGAGGGCGTCGCAATCAAGATCCGCCTCACCGAGCGCCAGCGCGTGATCCCGGCGCTGGCCGCATCGTCCTCCGTGCTCGAGATGCAGTCCGTCGACATGTGGGCCGCGCCCGCGCCGACGTCGCAACCGCAGCGGCGGCGGTCCGACATCGTGGAAGCGGCAGCCAGGCAGGGACGCGACCTGGGCAAGCTCGCCAACGACTTCCGCGACCGCCTGGCGTTGATCCGCGATGTCGGCCTCACCACCGGCGACACGCTCGCGTTCTCGCGCGCCGTGCGCACGCACCTCGATCGCTTCCTCGCCGAAGACGGGATCGAGCTCAATTCCCAGGAAAAGTCGGCGCTGGCCGACATCATCCTGCGCGCGGCCGTCGGTTACGGACCCCTCGACGGCTTGCTGCACGACCGCTCAGTGAGCGAGATCATGGTCAACGGCCCTGACCAGGTCTTCATCGAGCGCCGCGGCGTCCTGACGAAAGCCGACGTGCGGTTCGAGGACGAGAACCAGCTGCTGGAGACGATCCGCCGCATGGTGGCCACCACCGGGCGTCACATCGATGGCTTGAACCCGATGGTCGACGCCCGCCTGCCGGACGGCAGCCGTGTCAACGCGATCATCCGGCCGGCGGCCATCCACGGCGCCGCGCTGACGATCCGGAAGTTCAAAGATGCCGTGCTCGGCATGGAGGACCTCACCCGCGAGGGAAGCCTCAGCCCCGCCATGGCGGAATTCCTCGAAGCCGCGGTGCTCGGGCGCATGAACATCCTGGTTTCGGGAGGCACCGGGTCAGGCAAGACGACGACCCTCAACGTGATCGCCCGCTTCATACCGCATAACCAGCGCGTGATCACGATCGAGGACGCGGCCGAGCTCCAGATCGATCACCCACACGTGATCGCGCTCGAGCACCGGCCACCCAACGTCGAAGGTAAGGGCGAGCTGACCATCCGGCAGCTCCTGCGCAACAGCCTCCGGATGCGGCCCGACAGGATTCTGGTGGGCGAGGTGCGCGGCGCCGAGGCCCTGGACATGCTGCAGGCGATGAACACAGGTCACGACGGAAGCATGTCGACCATCCACTCCAACTCGGCGAGGGACGCGCTCTCCCGCCTCGAGACGATGGTGATGATGGCCTCGATCGACATTCCTTTCGAAGCCGTCCGCGCTCAGATCGCATCGGCGGTCAACCTCATCGTCCACCAGGCCCGCATGCCTGACGGTCGCCGCAAGGTCGCGCAGATCGCCGAGGTTGTCGGGTACGACGCGAACGGGGCCATCCTCCGCGACATCTTCTTGCTCGGTATGGGCGAGGACCTGCGCCTGGAGTACAACGCCACGGGCTATGTGCCGACCTCGCTCGACAAGGCGGCGTTCTACGGGGTGCAGGTCAACCAGGACCTGTTCGACCCGGTCAAGTCTCGATTCGTCCCGGCCGGTTCGGACAGCATGATGCCGGTGGTCAAGGACCCGCTGATGAGCGGACAGCGAGGAAGCGGTGAGAACGTCGTCCGTCAGGTGGTCGTGGTGCCGTTCAGCTCCGACCGCCCCGGCGATACGAGACAGCAGCAGCAGCAGCACACCGTGCAGTCGTCCCTGACGCAGCCGGCGAGCACGATGGCATCGACCCCGGAGATGCAGGAGGAGATGCGCAAGCTCATCGACGCCGCCCGCTCAGCGGTCGCCGACCTGCAGGCCGCAGCGCCGTCCGCCGCGACCGAGGCGCAGGCGCCCCAGGCGCAGCAGCCTGTGGTGCCGATTGCGTCGAGCGAGCAACCGCAGCCGCAGGCCCCGGCATACATACCGCCCACGGCCCCGGCCTTCACGCCACAGGTGATCTCCGCGCATGACCAGGCCGAACAGCCGGAGCAGGCGCCTACCCACGGCCAGTCCAACATCGCGGCCAGCCAGGCGCTGCAGGCGGCGACGGCGATGGCGCGCGCGACCACGGCGCTAGGCAACCTGGCCGCGGCAAACAGCGGCTATGTCGGCATGCTGCCCACAGTTCGCGGCACCGACGGCGTCGGCCCGGCCGGCGCGAGTCGCCGCATCGGGGCCGTAATCGAGAGCCTCATCACGCGGCGGAACCTCAACCTCCGCCTCGCGCCGGCGCTCACCGAGGCGTTCGAGGGCGCTGAGCTGAAGGCCAGCGATTATGCCTCCGAAAGGAAGATGAGCAAGGAATCGGCCGGTCGCGAGCTGCGGCAGGCCGTCGAGGCCGGACTTCTGCAGACCATCCGCTATCCCCAGGGCGAGGCCGGGTTCAAAGCCTCGCAGGACCTGCTGCGCGCGGTTGCCGAAGGCTTGGGCCAGCCGGTGAACGCATCGACGCCGCTGACCCCTGAGACGATCATCGGCAGCCTTGCCGTCGGCCAGACCGAGGGCACGGTGACCATCATGTTCACCGACGTCGAGGGATCGACCCGCCTCCTGTCGACGCGTGGGTTCACCGAGTCGCACGAGATCATGCGCGCCTACGAGACGATCATCGACGAGAAGGTCTCGGACCACGCGGGCCGCAGGATCAAAGGCCTCGGCGACGGCTTCATGATCAGCTTCGGATCCGTACGCCACGGGGTCGAATGCGCGCTGGACATCCAGCGCTCGATCACCGAGTACAGCAAACAGAACCCGGAGCGCAAGGTGAGGGTTCGCATCGGCCTCAACACCGGGGAGGTCGTGGAAGAGGCCGGCGACATCTTCGGAGCCGCCGTCAACGTCGCGGCGCGCGTTGCGGGCAAGGCGCGAGGCGGCGAGATCCTGGTTTCAGACGTGGTCCGTCAGCTCGTCGGCCCCGTGTCCGAGATGACGTTCGAATATCGCGGCCGCTACAAGCTGAAGGGATTCCCCGATCGCTGGCGTCTCCACCAGGTCAAGGCGGGCGAGGTGAAAGAAGAACCTCGAACCCTGCCCAGCGGCGACGGGTTCGTCGGCCGCGAGCAGGAACGCCTCGACATCCGGATGTTGCTCGACCGGGCGATGACCGGGTCAGGCGGCATGCTTTTCATCACGGGCGCGCCGGGTATCGGGGCTTCACGGCTGGCCTCGGAAGTGGCCGTCGAGGCCGCGAGCAAGGGATGGCTGGTCTTGAGCGGACGCTGCATGGAGCACGATGGCGCACCCTACGCACCGTTCCGCGAGGTCCTCGCCACAGCGGTCGCAGCTGGGACGTCGAAGTCTCTGCAGGAAGCGGCCGGCGCAAACGGCCCGCTGCTGTCGCAGCTTGTGCCCAGCCTGCGCCAGAAGGTGCGCGGCATGCCATCCCAAAGCGAGGTGGGCGCCGACAAGCTCCGCGAGCAGCTCTTCCGGGCCATCTTCGACTTCCTCACGGACGTGCAGGCGAAGCGGCCTCTGCTCATGGTGCTCGACGACCTGCAGTGGGCGGACGAAGCAACGGTGCTCCTCCTCCGCGACCTCGCCGAGCGTGTGGGCAGCAGCCACATGGTGATGATCGGCACGTACTGGGACTCTGAGCTCGACACCGCGCGTCCTTTCAGCTCGGTGCTGTCGCGCCTGCTGCGCCGTCGGCGCGCGCAGCGCATCACACTCGGCCCGCTGTCGGACCGCGATGTCGAGCGGATAGTGGCCGGTCTCGCGGAAACGTTGCTGAATCCCACACAGCTGATGGGTATTCAGGCGGCGACCGAAGGCAACCCCTTGTTCGTCGAGCAGTCGACCCTTTACATGGCGGAGTCCGAGTCGATGCTCGGGGGCGGTGGCCGCGTCCAGCCCAGCTTTACGGAAGAGGACCTCGAGCTCGCCCAGAGCGTGCGCGGCCTGATCGGTCGCCGTCTCGAGCGGCTGAGCGAGCCCGCCCAGAGAATGCTTGTCGCCGCGGCGGTGGTCGGGCGCGATTTCGACCTCCCGCTGCTGGAAGCGTTCGGCGAGCTCTCTGGTCACGAGCTCCGAGATGCATTGGACGAGGCCACACGGGGCCGCTTCCTGGTCGCCGCTGGACCCGACAGATACCGGTTCGCGCACGACCTCGTGCGCAAGAGGGTGCTCGCTGTCCTGCCGCTGCCCCGGCTTCAGGCTTACCACCTCGCCGTGGCGGACACGCTCGAGCGGGTCTACGGCAAGAGCGCGCCCGAGCGGGCGAGCGAGATCGCGCATCACCTGTACCAGGCGGGCACCGCCGCCGACCCCCTCCGCACCGCCACCTTCTTGAGCCTCGC
>JBGPEO010000011.1:0-34494 GCA_041482895.1 Candidatus Dormibacteraceae bacterium
ACAAGTGACTGCCTACTCATGTTAATTGAAAGCTGGATGAATTAACATGGATCTGGAGAAGTAGTGGCCAGATCTCCTTCTCCGGCGTACGCACCGGCCCTGCGCCACGAGCCCCCGCCTGGCCTCTTCTCATCGCCTTCGGCCGGATCGGTTCCCATCCTCAGCGGCTTCGGTTTTCGAGACTGGCGCGCATTTGCGATCGCCGCCGCGGCTGCGGCCGTCCTGGCGGCGGCCTTCGTCGCCTGGACCGCGCTGCGCATAGGTGGCGACGTAGCCACGGTCGCGGTCGACGACATCGGCGAAGCGGTCGCCGCGCTGATCGCGGCCGTGAGCTGCGGGCTCGCCGCCGCCCGAACGTCTCACCGGACCCGCCTCGCGTGGGCATTCTTCGCGGCGTCCGCGGCCAGCTGGGGCGTCGGCGAGGTGGTGTGGTCCGTCTACGAGGTCGGCATGGGGGTGAGCGTGCCGTTCCCCTCCGCGGCGGACGTGGGCTTCCTGCTCGCCATGCCCCTGGCCGTGGCGGGAGTGTTTGCTTTCACGTCGGCGCCAGGCCGCCTGGCCACGCGGGGTGAAGCCCTCCTGGCAGGCGCGATCATCGCGCTATCCCTTCTGTTCGTGGCGTGGGCGCTCGGGCTCGGCAGGGTCTACGACACGTCCACGGCGTCACCACCCGCCCGGTTGATCGGGTTGGCCTATCCGGTCGCAGACATCATCACGATCACGGTTCTCGTGCTTGCCCTGCGCCGAGCCCGGAGGTCGGAGCTGGGCAGCTTGTTCCTGCTCCTGGGCGGACTTGCCTCGGCGGCCTTCGCAGACAGCGCTTTCGCGTATCTCACCGCAAGCGGGACTTACGGCGCCATCGGCAGCCTCCTGGATTCGGGTTGGGTGATCGGCTATCTGATGATCGCCCTTGCCCCCATCTGGCCCGCCACCGCCGCCGAGAAAGTAAAAGTCGAAGGCCCGATCGAGCTGTGGCAGCTGGTGCTTCCATGGGTGGCTGTGCTGGCCGCCGCGATCACAGCGATCAAGCTTGCTACCGGCGACCACGTCTTAGACCGGTTCGAGACCGTGATGGCCGGGAGCATTGGGCTCCTTCTGGTCGGTAGCCAGGTCCTCTCGCATCGGGATTCTCTGTCGCTGCTCGCCAAGAGCCAGCAGGCGGAAAACCAGCTCGCGCGACGCAACAGCCTGCTCAACGAGATCGTCACCCACGCCCCGCTCGGCATCGTGCGGGTCGGCACCGACATGCGGATCATCGATGTGAATCCCAGGATGGCCGCCCTGATGCGTGTCGAGTCGAGCCGGCTGGTCGGAATGCCGGTCGCGGCCTACCTCGACCCCACCGAGTTCACGCGCGTCTTCGACCTGTTCCAGCCGCTGTGGAACGGCGCCGTCGATTCGATCGAGTCGGACAGCCGCGCCGTCCGGGGGGACCGCAGCAGCGCGTGGCTTCACTGGAGTGCAACAACTGTGCGAAATGCGGCGGGACGCATCGAGTACTTCCTCGCCATGTACGAGGACACGGATGCCCAGCATGCTGCCAACGAGGCGGCGACGGCGCACCTCGCCGGCATCGAGCGGTTGAACCAGCTGAAGAGCGAGTTCATCACCCTGGTGAGCCACGAATTTCGCACCGGCCTCGTGGGCATCCAGGGATTCAGCGAAATGATCCGCGACTCTGACCTGGAGGTCGCGGATATCAAGTCCTTCGCGGGCGACATCAACAAGGACGCCCAGCGCCTCAACCGCATGATCAACGACATGCTCGATCTCGACCGCATCGAGGCCGGCCGGCTGACGCTCCGCATGGAAGCGGTGGACATCAACGTGGTGCTGCAGGAGGCGGTCGAGCGTGCACGCGCGTCTAGCGAACATCACGTGTTCGAATTCAAGCTTGATCCGGCACATCCGGTCACGCAGTGCGATGCAGACAGGGTCGCGCAGATCGTCGCCAACCTGCTCACGAACGCGGTCAAGTACTCCCCCGATGGAGGCGAGATCGTGGTCTCGAGCCACGCGAGCGAAGGGTTCGTCGAGGTGAGCGTGCGCGACCACGGGGTCGGAATCGCGCCGGAATTCGCCAAGCGCCTTTTCAGCCGCTATGAGCGCTACGAGAAGACGAGCGGCAAGATCATCGGCACCGGGCTTGGCCTCGCGATCGCACGGCAGATCGTCGAGATGCACCACGGGCGTATCTGGGTCGACACCACCGCCGGCTCTGGGTCAGACTTCCGCTTCACCCTGCCAATGACGCTTCCGGAACCGTCCGGCGGCTGAGGGCTATTCTCGGTCGAGGAATTCGGTCACGAGAGATTGAAAGTGATGCACCCCGTTTTCGCGCAGCGCTGAAAAGCGGCCGCGACTGTACGAGCGTGAGCGCAGTCCCCTCTGCACCTGCTCGCAGACCCCGATGTCCTCCTGCTGGATCTCGTCCGAGAACGCAATCGTCTGCTGCATCGATTCCCACCCAGCGCCCGTGCCGGGTTCGGCGAAGAACCATTCGAAGATCGTGAGGGTGCGATCGACTCCCATCGGGAGGATGACGTTCGTGCTGATGTTGTCCTGATAGATGTTCAGCATCGTGTTGGGGAATATCCAGTAATAGAGCGCGTTGTCTTCCGCACCAGGCATTCGGATATAGCGGCGGTCGCGGCCCGGCACCTCGCCCGGCTTCAGCTCGCGGATCGGCGCGTGCTGCTTTGAGTAGTAGCGGAAAGTCTCGACTCGATAGTTGTCGTACTCCAGCTCTTTGAACAGCCCCGGGTGCGCGATGGGCAGGTGATATCCCTCGAGGTAGTTGTCCACATAGACCTTCCAGTTGCACGCGATTTCGTAATCGCGACGCTCGACCCGGCGCATGTTCGACATCTCGTATCCGGCCGACTCGATTTCCGACGGGATCGCGCCGATCCAGTCCGCCAGCGGAGCGGCGTTCGGGTCGAGGTTGGCGAACACAAACGGGCCGAGCGTGTCGACTCGAATCGGCGCCAGGCCGAAATCGCCCTTGTCGAAGTCCTCGGTGCCATCCATCTCTCGGGCCGTTTGCAGCTTCCCGTCAAGGCCGTAGACCCACCCGTGATACCCGCACTGCAGCGACTTGCGGTTGCCTCGTGTCGTCACCACCTGGGCGGCGCGATGACGGCAGACGTTGTAGAAGCCGCGGAGCTTTCCATCCTGGGCATGGGTCAGCAGGATCGGCTCGTCGAGGATGCTGGCCGGCTTGAAGTCACCGACGCGTGCCAGCTCGGTCATGTGCGCAACGAGCTGCCAGGTCCGATAGAAGATCCTGTCCTTCTCCCGCTCCAGGACGGCAGGGTCGAGGTAAACCGTCGACGGCAGCGTCGAAGCGCGCGCGACGTCAGTTTCGAGCTTCATCGTTCAAGGGGCAATTGTGGCATTCACGCAGAATGCTGCCGTGGAGAGTGCCTCGCTCGCGATCGTCAACGGCGTGGTCTGGCCGGCTCGCGCGCGGGCCACCGCGGTTGCGGTACTGGGAGACCGCATCCTGACGACCGGGTCGGACACGGACGTCCGGCACCTGTGCGATGAGCACTCGCGCGTCATCGACGCTCGCGGCGGCAGCATCCTCCCCGCGTTCAATGACGCGCACGTCCACTTCCTGATGGCGTCGCGCTCCCTGGGCGAGCTGGACCTCTACGGAGCTGAGACGGTGGCTGAGGTGGAGCGGCGCGTCGGCGGGTACGCCGCGAGCCACCGCGGGCCGTGGATAGTCGGCAGAGGCTGGTTCTATTCGGCGTTTCCGGGCGGCCTGCCCACGGTCGAGCTGCTGGACCGGCTGGTCCCCGACCGGCCGGCTTACATCGAATCGTTCGACGCGCACACCGGTTGGGCCAACACCCGAGCCCTGTCCGCTGCCGGCGTCGCATCGACCGGAGTGCTCAAGGAAGCGGCGATGCTGGGCGTGACGCGACACATACCGCGGCGGACCAAAGACGAGGACCTGGAAGCGCTCCGCGCAGGCATGCGCGTAGCCGCGGAGCACGGCATCGGCTCGGTTCAAGAGGCGGGCGGGGGCCAGGACCAGCTCGAGCTTTGGGACGCCCTGCGCGAGTCAGACGAGCTGACGCTTCGAGTGAGAGTCGCGTTCGACCTGGTCCCGGGCCAGGATTCCGTGCGCCTGAAGGAGCGATTGGACCTGTATGAGGACGAGTCGCGCGGTCGCCGGACCAACCCCTGGGTCGGCGGCGGCATCCTGAAAGCGTTCGCGGATGGGGTCGTCGAATCACGCACCGCCGCCCTGCTGGAGCCATACGAAGGCGTCCCGGAGACCGGCGCGCCGCTTTGGGGTCACGACGAGCTTGCCCACGCCGTCCGGGCCGCCGACGCGCGCGGCTGGCAGGTCCAGGTTCACGCCATCGGTGACGGAGCGATCCGGCAGGCGCTGGATGCGTTCGCGGAGGCAACACCTGAGCGGCGGCACAGGATCGAGCACATCGAGGCGCCGTCGCCCCTCGACATACCCCGCTTTGCCGAGCTCGGCGTCATCGCCAGCATGCAGCCACAGCATGCGGAGCCCAATCGCAACCTCTTCGAGATGTGGTTGCCCAACCTCGGAGCGGAGCGAGCTGGCTACGGCTGGCCGTGGCGCTCGATCCTCCACTCGGGGGCCCGGATCGCCTTTGGCACCGATTGGCCGGTGGTGCCGCTCGACCCGGCGGCGAGCCTGCACGTGGCGGTCACGCGCCAGACCCGAGGCGGCGAGCCCGCCGGGGGCTGGCTGCCCGACCAGCGATTGAAGCTCGCCGAGGCGCTGGCGGCCTGGACCTTCGGCGGGGCTTACGCCGAGCATTCCGAGGACCAGAAAGGGACGCTGAGGGACGGCATGCTGGCCGACATCGCCGTGCTCGACCGCGACGTCCTGGTGACGCCCCCCTCAGAGCTGCACGCGCTGAAGGTGACCGCTACGGTCGTCGGGGGCCGGGTCGTGTACGAGGGCTGAAAGGCGGCCGATGGGACCCGTCCCGTCCTGTACGAGAGCTGAAAGGCGGCCGGTAGGACCCGTCCCGTCCTGTACGAGAGCTGAAAGGCGGCCGGGAGGACCCGTCCCGTCCTGTACGAGAGCTGACGGGCCGGGAGGACCCGGCCCGTCAGCAGCTTGAGTTTGTTTACGCCCCGGGCGCGCCCGCGGGCATCGGCGTTGGCGCGACGGCACTGACTGGACCGCCGTGGATCGCGTGCCCACGACCGACCGCCCAGAAGACGACCGCTACCACGATCAGGAAGGCGACGACGGCAAATGTGTAGACCTCAAAAGTGGTGCGGCTGACACCGGAGGCATCAGCGCTCCAGGTGTAGGTGAAGAGACCCGGCCAAAGCGAGAAGACCGTGGCCGCGACGACCCAGAACATCGTGAGGATGACGCACGCCCAGGCGCCTACGTTGCCTCCAGGTACCACGAACGGCCGCGGCACGTTGGGGTACTTGCGTCGGAGGGTGATCAGGGCCGGGAAGATCAGGATGTAGGAGAAGGTGGTCGTCGAGATGACCAGGCCCAGCACGGCGGCGAAGAAGCCATGCAGGCTGCCACCCGTGACGAAGAAGGTGATGTACATGAAGATCGTGGCGATGATGCCCGAGGAGACGTTGACCACGATCGGCGTTCCAAAGCGGGCGGAGAAATACCCGAGCTGCTTGGGTCCGGAGCCCGCCAGCGCGCCGATGGCCATCAGCCGGTCTGACCCCATCAGCCACGTTGTGCCACTCGACAGGAGCACGAACACGACCGCCAACCCGGCCACGTGGTTGAAGAACGGCGCGGAGCTTCCGAAAACGCTGCCGGAAGCGAACTGGTACGCGGCGACAAAGCCCCCGACGTTGCTCAGCTGGTCCGAAGAAAGGATCAGGATCACGCCTACGATCGGGATCGCGTAACCGAGGAAGGAAATCAACCCCGATGCGTAGATCGCACGCGGGATGTCGCGCTGCGGGTTTTCCATCTCCTCGCTTGCGTTGGTCTGCAGCTCGAAGCCGATCCACTGGAAGACGATGACTCCGATTACGCCGATCAGGATTGTGAAGTCGGTCGGCACGAAGCCGGTCATCGAGCCGTGGAATCCATGCTGGGTGCCAGTGATGATGACGAGCAGAGCGAAGAAAAGAAGCAGGGCGATCCTGAGGATGGCGCCCAGGTTGGGCACCCACTTCATGTACCGAAGCGACAGGATGTTCATCGTCACGGCGACCCAGATGAAGAGGAAGCCGATCACGGTCTCCGCTCCCTGGTTGCCGGTGAAGCTGCTCCCCCATAGCGCGTCGAGCGCGGCGATGGCAGTCGCCGTGAGGGTCCCGCCCAGCCAGATCGGGTTGCTGAGCCAGTAGAGAACGCCGACCACCGCGCCCGCGAAGTGGCCGTACGCAAGGCGCACCCAGTCGTAGGTGGCGCCCTCGGTCGGGAAGGCCGCACCAAGCTCGGCCGTCAGCAGTCCGTAGGGGATCAGGAATGTGACCGCTGACACGATGAGCCAGAAGATCGCCTGCGCCCCATAAGATGACGACTGCCCGATGGTGTCGATCGCGACGATGGCGCAGACCGTAAAGAAGATCATGTCGAACCGGAATAGCGACTTTTTGAGCTTGCGCTTCTCAGCTACGAGCTCAGCTACGGCGGCTGTCTCCCCCATCCATACCCTCCCAGGTTTATGACACAGGACTGAAATTCGCGACAATTAGAGATCTATGGCGCACCGCTGTCAAGGCGACCGCCTGAACTAGGGGAGAAACGAATGGCGACCACGACCAAGCGCGACGTGCCGGCCAGCCGCGTCACCGAGCTGATCGCCGGCGAGGAAGAGAAGTTCCGCCGGGCTCGCCCGCGCTCCCGGCAGCTCTGGACGGAGGCCCGCGAGGTGATGCCCCGGGGAGTTCCTTCGTCGTTCCAGGACGCCGCTCCGCAGCCCATCTTCATGGAGCGGGGAAAGGGGAGCCGGGTCTGGGACGTCGACGGCAACGAATACGTCGACTTCCACAACGGGTTCGGGGTCATGGTGGTCGGCCACGCCCACCCCAAGATCGTCGACGCGGTCACCCGGCAGATGGCGCTCGGCTCGCACTTCGCGCAGCCGGTCGAGAACAGCATCATCGTGGCGCGGGAGCTGAAACGACGCTTCCACCAGCCCAAGTGGCGCTTCACCAACTCAGGGACCGAGTCCACTCTCGACGCGGTGAGGATCGCGCGCGGCTTCACCGGCCGGGAGCGCCTGATCAAGATCGAGGCCTCCTACCACGGACACCACGACGCGCTGATGGTCTCGGTCGAGCCGCCCCGAGAACTGATGGGTGCGCCCGACTCGCCCGCGTCGGTGCCGCAGAGCGAAGGCATCCCGGCCGCGATCGTCGAGCTGACGACGGTCGTTCCGTTCAACGACCTGCCCGCGCTCGAAAAGGCGTTCGCCAAGCATCGCGACGAGGTCGCCGCAGTGATCGTCGAGCCGGTGATGATGAACGTCGGGATCGTGCTGCCGGATGCGGGATACCTGGCGGCGATCAAGGAGATCGCCCACCAGCACGGCGCGCTCCTCATCTTCGACGAGGTCAAGACGGGAGCCACCATCTCGCCCGGCGGGGCGACCGAAAGGTTTGGCGTCACTCCCGACCTGGTCGCGCTGGCCAAGGCCATCGGCGGGGGCCTGCCGTGCGGCGCCGTCGGCGGCCGGGACGATGTGATGGCCGTCATCGAGGACCATCGAGTCGCCCAGATGGGCACGTTCAACGGCAACCCTCTTACGATGGCCGCCTCCAGGGTCACGCTGCTCGAGATCCTCGACGCGTCCGCATACGCGCATTTCGACGCTCTGGCCGAAACGCTCCAGGGTGGTCTGGACGGCGTCATCGCCGAGCACGGGCTGCCCTTCCACGTGATCACCCTGGCCGCGCGCGGCGGCATCACGTACCGGGCGCAGCGCGTTCGGAACTATCGCGACTATCTCGAGATCGACAAGTCGCTGGCCTACCTCAGCTGGCTGTACCAGTGCAACCGTGGAGTCGTGATGGCGCCGGGGGCCGAGGAGAACTGGACCCTGTCGGTGCAGCACTCCGTCGACGACGTTCAGCGCTACGTGGACAACTTCGCCGAGATGGCGAAAGACCTCCGGTCGTAACAGGCAGCTGATCGTGTCGCGCCTGGGCGGAATGTACGGCCCGGACGTGACCTTTCTCGGGGTGGAACGCTGCGACCTCGCGCAGCCCTCCACCCTGGAGGGAGCGGACGTCGTGATCATCGGCGCGCCATACGACGCCGGCACCTCCTATCGCTCAGGCGCGCGCTTCGGGCCGAAGATGATCCGGACCACCGACTACCTGCCTCACGACTCGTCCCGCCCGCACCTGGCATTGAGGGTCGACCCGCTACAGGAGCTGCGCGTCGTGGACGCGGGCGACGTCGAGATGGCGGGCGTCGAGCAGCGCGTGCCGCTCGACGCGCTGGAGAACGCGGTCCGCATCGCGACCGCGGCAGGCGCCATCCCGATCGTGCTGGGCGGCGATCACACCATCACGTGGCCCGACGTGACGGGGGTGGCACGAGTCAAGGGCTGGGGCCGCGTCTCGGTCATCCACTTCGACGCGCATGCGGACACCGGCACGATTCAGTTCGGCAGCCTCGTCGGCCACGGGCTGCCGATGCGCCGGCTGATCGAGTCCGGCGCGTGCCGCGGCGACCGCTTCCTGCAGATCGGGCTGCGCGGCTACTGGCCGGAGCCGCCCACGCTTCAGTGGATGGCGGAGCAGAAGATGCGGTCCTTCGAGATGCACGAGGTGGTGCAGCGCGGCCTGGACTCGGTGCTGGAGGAGGCGTTCGCGATCGCCGTCGACGACTGCGATGGCGTCTTCGTGTCCGTGGATCTCGACGTCGTGGACCCAGGGATGGCGCCGGGAACGGGCACGCCGGAACCTGGCGGATTGACGGGGCGGCAGCTCCTCGACGCGGTCAGGCGGATCGCGATCGAGCTGCCGGTCGTCGGGATCGACGTGGTGGAGGTCGCGCCGGCCTACGACTCGGCGGATATCACCTCTTTCCTGGCCAACCGCGTGGTGCTGGAGATGCTTTCTGGGATCGCCTACCGCCGGAAGGGCGGGACATGGGCGACCATCCCACCCACGCTGCTAGGCGGACGGTAGAGGCGCGACCGAAGCCTCTCGAGCTTCCGCCGCGCCTCTATAGGTAAGGCTTGATCATCTTGCCGAGCTCCTCGAGCTTCGACAGCGCCTGGTCTCTGCCGTCCGGAGGCACGTACCAGATGCACCGTTCGACTCCCGCTTTCGCGAGACGCTCGATCTCGCTCGCGTCCGCCTTCGGGTAATAGGAAACGGGAATCGGCCCACGGCCTGCGGCGCGCGCGAGCTCCTGCAGCTCCGGAATGCGCTCGACCGCCTGGCCCCGGTTCGGCATCCAGCCGTCCGCGTAGCGGACGACGCGTTCGAGGATCTTCGGACCGCTGCCCCCGAGGATGACCGGCGGATGAGGCTTCTGAACGGGTTTCGGCCAGCACCACATGGGTCCGAAATCGACCATATCGCCGTGGTACTCGGCTTCGTCCTGGGACCAGATCGCTTTGATCGCCTCGACCTTCTCACGCAGCAGCTTCCACCTGGTGCTGAACTCGGTCCCGTGATCCGCCATCTCCTCGCGGTTCCAGCCGGCGCCGACGCCAAAGATGAACCGCCCGTTCGAGACGAGATCAACGCTGGCGGCTTCCTTTGCGGTGTGGATCGGATCGCGCTGAATTAGCAGGCAGATCCCGGTCCCGACTCGAATCGTCCTGGATGCCATGGCCGCGACCGTGAGTGCGACAAACGGATCCATCGTGTGGAAGTAGTGCTTAGGCAGGTCTCCACCGGCCGGATATGGGCTCTGCCGGCTGACCGGGATATGCGAGTGTTCGGCGACCCACAGCGATTCGAATCCGAGCTCCTCGGCGGCGGGTGCAAGCTCCGACATCGAGATCGCGTAGTCGGTCGGAAAGATCGCGACTCCGAATTTCACCTCAACATGGTGACAAATCTCGAGGGCGGGGTCGGGGACGGTCGGACGCTAGCCGGCCAGCGACAGGCCCCGAGCGGGTGGCGCAATCCTGCTGGAGTTGGTGTCGAGGGTGGCGAGCAGAGCCGAAACGACCCGCGTGTCGAGTCGCCTGCCGGCCTCCTCCATCATCACGAGCCGCGCGTCGAGTGGGGCCCTTGCTTTCCGATAAGGCCGGTCGGAGGTCAGTGCGTCGTACGTGTCCGCGGCCGCGACGATCCGGGCCTCGATGGGAATCCCTTCGGCGCCCAGCCCGTAGGGGTAGCCGCTGCCGTCGAGGCGTTCGTGGTGATACAGGACAGCCAGGAGCTCCCGCCGCGAACGGCCGTCGCCCAGGATGGAAAGGCCGATCTCGGGGTGCGACTTCATGAGCGTCCACTCGGATTCGTCGAGCGGCGAGTGCTTGCCCAGGATCTGTTCCGGGATGGCGAGCTTGCCGATGTCGTGCAGGAGGCCCGCTCGGGCCAGCACCCGGAGCTCGCTGGTCGTCATCGCCATCTGGCGTCCGATCTGGACGCACAGCCGGGCCACACGCCGATTGTGGCCAAGCGCCTGCCGATCCATGACCATGTGGCCGAGAACCGCAATCGCGTCCAACCACCCTCTGATCTGAGGAACCTGGTATTCGACCAATGGGGACCCTCCTTCCCAAGAGGCTTACCGGAAGTAGTTACCGATACACAACGTCTGGTTGCACAACGGTCGGAAGGTCCATTCGGGTCGCCTGCTAACTTCGTGGCGGCTACTTCGAGTAGCCAGACGGGGCCTCAGTCGGGCTCCGCGAACTCCAGGCACCGCGTTCCTCGGAGATCGACCCAATAGCGGCCGCGCCCGCGCACGATTCGCATCAGCACCTGCTCGCAGCCCGGGCAGCGGACCACCACCCCCGGCGCCTGCAGGTAGACGTCGACCGTCCCACGGCGTTGACGGCGCCGCAAAAAGCGCACGTGGTCTCGGGGTAAGAGGCGCGGCGACTTTGGAGTTACAGGCGGATTCGCAACCTCAAATCAGGCGCTTCGCCATTCCAACGCCGGGCCGAGCTTCTTCTCGAACAGCCCGGCAACCTCTCCCGGCTTTGGAAAGCGGCCCGCCGCCTTCTTGCTGAAGACGAGCTCGCCGTCGAGAGTGATCTCGAAACGGCCGCTGCTGCCGCTCTGGAGCGCGACCGACCGCATGATGGGCGCCCAGCGGCTCAGAAGCTCTCCGGCCAGGCCCACGGCCCGGTCAAGGTAGTCTCAAGGAACGCAGTATTCGATCTGGGCTTCATGAAGCGGGTTGATCATTTCGCGCGCATCCGGTTGTTCTTTGGATTGTGCTCCACCTCGGCCAGCCCCAATGCTTCGAGGAGCGGCGGCATGTACATCCCGAACCGGCCACGCAATCCCTTCTTGAGCCCGTACCATCCGCCGACCGGGTTCTTCGACGACCTGCCCCACGCTTCGACGGTCCCCTCGGCCGCCGGCTTCTGCTCGTCGGCGCTGCCAAGCGGCATCCAGTCGCCGTGTTTCTTGAGCATGGCGTGGAGGTCGTCGATGGCGCGCTGGTCGTAGCGAAGCTCGGTCTTGCCGACGATGCACACGATCGCCGGAGGGTCTAGCGACTCGTCTTTGTACATCAGGTACTCAGACGACCCGCTGGGCGTCGTCAGCTGCCACGGTGACTGCTTGGTGCCGTCTCCTTTCACTTTCGCCACGCCGGGATCATAGGTTCGGCAGGCGGGTGAGGCGCCAGAAGCGACCGGGCGGGTACATGGGGTCGGCGGTGACCAGAGGGACGTCGAGGTTGTAATCACCAAGCACCATGTGCTCGGCACCTTCTTGCATGCCGGCCGGGAGCGGCTGGTCGAGGACGAGAGC
This sequence comes from Candidatus Dormibacteraceae bacterium, assembly GCA_041482895.1. Taxonomy (GTDB): domain Bacteria; phylum Chloroflexota; class Dormibacteria; order Dormibacterales; family Dormibacteraceae; genus Palsa-870. Next base: position 11,893 of record JBGPEO010000011.1, read on the forward strand.
GCGCGCGTCGAGACGCTGTCGTAGCACCATGCCCGGCCACTCGATGAGCTCGACATCGACCGTCGAGACGAGGTCCGTTTGCGCGCCCCACGGTGTGATGTAGGTGGCAATGGTCTGGTTCTTGACGATGACCTTGCGCACGTGCAGCGCAGCTTGCATCGGTCCGATCAGCTGCTTGGCCGCCGCGAACGCGTCGGCCAGGGTCAGCTGGCCCATCACGCATCCGAAGAAGTTGATCGGCACGCCGTCCACGGAAATCTTCGCGGCGAACAGAAAGTTCGCGCCGGTGTTCAGGCCAGAGCCTGTCTTGATGCCGATGATCCCGCTCTGCCCGAGCACCTGGTCGACGTTGAAGACGGTGCCCGCGACCGGCAGCTGAGCCTCGCCCATGCCGACCACCTGCGCGAACACCTCTTGCTTCATCGCGGCCATGCCGAGGGCCATCAGGTCGCTCGGCGTGCTCACCGTGCCTGGATTGGCTCCGCTCGTGTCCGCGAACTTCGTGTGGGTCAGGTGCAGGGCGGTCGCTCGGGCATTCATCTTGGCGACGAACGCATCGATCGAGCCGGCGTCCCAGCGCGCGGCGGTTTCGGCCAGGTTGTTCGCCGACGGGATCAACATTCCTTCCAGGAGCTGAAGCTCGGTGATCTGTTCACCCGACTGCACCGCGGCCACAGACTGCTTGTCCACGAGATCCGCGTTGTAGTACTGGACGTCGGCGTCGGTGATGGTGATCGTCGGGCCGGTGTCGTTGAACTTCAACGGCTTGTCCTCGAGGATCAGCAGCGCGGTCATGACCTTTGCCACGCTGGCGGCGGGAATGGCCTGCTCGTTGCCTGAGCTCGCGATGAAGCCCAGACCCTGGACGCCGATCGCGGCCGAACCGCGGGCCGGCCACGGCAGGACGGGCGGGGTGCCTGCGACCGTCTCCTCAGCCGGCGGCGCGCCGGTGGCGGCCACGGCCGGAATCGGGCGGAGATAGTTCCAGGTTGCGACGCCGGCGACGACCAGCAGGAAAAGAGCCGCGATCCGAAGGCGCATGCCTCGAAGAACATACGTTATGGAGGAGGGCGAACCATAGGGCGATCAACGTCCGCTGACACGGCTATCCTGCCCGGAGTGAAGGCGCTGGTCAAAGCGAAGGCGGCCCCGGGCCTGTGGCTGCAGGAGGTACCCGATCCTGAGCCCGGTCCCGGCGAGGTGTTGATCCGCGTGCTTCGCACGGGTATCTGCGGCACCGACCTCCACATCGAGAGCTGGAACGAGTGGGCCCAGGCGACCATCCATCCTCCTCTCGTGATCGGACACGAGTTCGTCGGTGAGGTCGTTCGCCTGGGCGAAGGTGTGGCGTCGGTCTATCCCGGCGAGATCGTCGGAGCGGAGGGACACATCGTGTGCGGTCGGTGCCGCAACTGCATGGCCGGTCGCCGCGCCCTGTGCGCGAACACGGTCGGCATCGGCGTGCAGCGCGATGGCGCCTTCGCCGAGCTCATCGTGATGCCGGCGATCAACCTGTGGCCGCACCTGACGAAGATCGATCTCGACGTCGCGTCCATCTTCGACCCGTTCGGGAATGCCGTTCACACGGCGACCCAGTTTCGCGTCGTCGCGGAGGACGTGCTGGTCACCGGCGCGGGACCGATCGGGATCATGGCGGCGCTGGTCGCGCGGCACAACGGAGCGCGATTCGTGGTCATCACCGACGTCAGCGACTACAGGCTCGACCTGGCGCGCAAGGTCGGCGTGACGCGTGCGGTCGACGTGCGCACCACGACTCTTGGCCAGGTGCAGGAAGAGCTCGGCATGAAGGAAGGCTTCGACGTCGGGTTCGAGATGTCGGGACAGGCGAGCGCGATGCGCGACATGATCGCGAGCATGGCCCACGGCGGGCGCGTTGCCATGCTCGGACTGCCGGACCACGAGTTCGCTGTCGACTGGTCCCAGGTCGTCCTCAAGATGCTCACCGTCAAGGGCGTCTACGGTCGCCAGATCTTCGAGACCTGGTATCAGATGTCGGTGTTCACGCAGACGGGCCTCGACATCTCGCCGGTGATCACGCATCGCTTCCCGTATCGCAAGTTCGAGGAGGCCTTCGCGATCGCTCATTCCGGCAAATGCGGCAAGGTCGTGCTCGACTGGACCGCAGCTTAGAGAGAGGTAATCCAATTTGTTTGACAGCATGCGATCGCACCTGGCCGGCCAGCTCGATGAGATCCGCAGCGCCGGGCTTGAGAAGCAAGAACGCGTGCTGATGGGCCCGCAGGGTTCAGTCGTCAGCGTGATGGACCACGACGTGCTCAACCTTTGCGCCAACAACTACCTCGGGCTCGCCGACCACCCGGCCGTGGTCGCAGCCGCAAAACAAGCGCTCGACCGCTGGGGCTATGGCATGGCCTCCGTGCGGTTCATCTGCGGGACGCAGGAGATCCACAAAGAGCTCGAGGCCGCGCTCACGGATTTTCTCGGCACCGAGGACACGATCCTCTACTCCTCTTGCTTCGACGCCAATGGCGGCATCTTCGAAGCTCTCCTCGACGAAAACGACGCTGTCATCTCGGACGCGCTCAATCACGCCAGCATCATCGACGGCATCCGCCTGTGCAAAGCCAAGCGCCTGCGGTATGCCAACCGCGACATGGACGACCTCGAGCGGCAGCTGAAGGACAGCGCCGGCGCCCGCTTCAGAATGGTGGTCACCGACGGCGTCTTCTCGATGGACGGTTACCTCGCTCCCTTGCCGGAGATCTGCGAGCTGGCCGAGCGTTACGACGCACTCGTCATGGTGGACGACTCCCACGCCGTTGGCTTCATGGGTGCGAACGGTCGCGGCACCCATGAGCACCACGGCGTCATGGGGCGGATCGACGCGATCAGCGGAACCCTTGGCAAGGCGCTCGGCGGTGCGAGCGGCGGCTACATCTCGGGACGCAAGGAGCTCGTTGCCATGCTCCGGCAGCGCTCGCGCCCTTACCTGTTCTCCAACTCCGTCGCTCCTCCGATCGTCGCCGCGAGCCTCAAGGTCCTGGAGCTCATCAGGTCCGCGGGCGAGCTGCGGCAGCGACTTCGTGACAACACCACGTTCTTCCGCGAGCAGATGACCGAGCAGGACTTCGACATCCTGCCGGGCGACCACCCGATCGTGCCGGTGATGGTGGGCGACGCCGGGCTGGCCTCGCGCATGGCCCAGTCCATGCTCGAAAAGGGCGTCTACGTGGTCAGCTTTTCTTACCCCGTCGTGCCGCAGGGAAAGGCCCGGATCAGGACCCAGGTCTCTGCCGCGCACTCCAGAGCGGACCTCGAACGCGCCGTAGCGGCTTTCGTCGAGACCCGGAAAGAGGTCGGCCAGTAGGGCAAGCGTCCCGTGGGCGCGGAAGCGTAACCTCTCGATGGCTTTCCAGCCGAGATGGAACGGTCCGGGAGCAACACCACCGAACGCGGCCTGAAGGTCCAGCCGCCCGAGGCGGCTCATGCCGGACTCGTCTACGCCTCCGACGACGAAGCCGGCATCCGGCGGGTGCGCAAGGGAAAAGGCTTCACCTACTTCGACCCCGATGGCAAACGGGTCACAGATCGAGCCATCCTGGATAGGATTCGCGGCCTCGTCATCCCGCCCGCCTGGAAGGACGTTTGGATTTCCAGACGGCCGCGAGGTCACCTTCAGGCCACAGGTCGCGACGCGCGCGGCCGCAAACAACCTCTCTACCACCCGACCTGGCGCGCGGTTCGTGATGCAGACAAGTTCTCGCGCATGATCGGCTTCGCTCGCGCGCTGCCACGAATCAGGCGTCGCGTCGCTCGTGACCTGGGGCTGCCCGGTCTGCCCCGCGAGAAGGTGGTCGCGACCATAGTGAGGTTGCTCGAAATGACCTTTGCGCGCATCGGCAACGAGGAGTACGCGCGGGACAACGGCTCATTCGGTCTCACCACGCTTCGCGACCGGCACGCGACCGTCAGCGGGTCGACCGTGCGATTCCTTTTCAAAGGCAAGAGCGGGCGCGAGATTGAAGTAGGCGTCACGAACCGGCGTGTTGCGAGGGTGGTCAAGCGATGCGAGGAGCTTCCGGGCCAGATGCTGTTCCAGTACATCGGCCCCGACGGCGAACGTCACAAGGTCCATTCGGACGATGTCAACCAGTACCTGCAGGAAGTGAGCGGTGAGGATTTCACCGCGAAGGACTACCGCACGTGGTCAGCCACAGTCCTGGCCATTGGCGCTCTGCGCGATGTGGCGCGCTTCGAGTCCGATGCGGAGGCCAAACACAACGTGGTGGCGGCAATCGACAGCGTCGCGCGAAGGCTCGGACACACGCGCGCCGTGTGCCGCCGTTCGTACGTCCACCCACGGGTGATCGACACCTATATGGATGGGTCGCTCGAGAGCATCCTGAGCGTCGTGTCGAGCAAGGCCTACCGAAACCTCAAGGCCGACGAGGTGGCCGTCCTCGCCTTGCTGAAGCGCAAAGTGCCGGCGAAGGCCGCTTAGTCGGTCGGAACCTCCGAACCGTCCTGCGCCCAGCGCGTGTGGTAGGCGCCTTCACGATCGATGCGGTGGTAGCCGTGAGAGCCGAAATAGTCGCGCAGGCCCTGGATCAGGTTGGCCGGGCCTCGGGCCCTTCGATACCCGTCGTAATACGCCAGCGAAGAGGCGAAGGCCGGGATCGGCACGCCCCGGTCCACCGCCTGGTTGACCACTGACCGCCAGGGCCGCTGAGCCGATGCGAGGGCCTGCTGGAAGAAGGGCGCGAGCATCAGGTTCGGCAGGTCGGGCGACTCGGCGTACACCTCCTTGATCCGGTCCAGAAACTGTGCCCGGATGATGCACCCGCCGCGCCAGATCGTCGCGAGGGCGCCGAGATCGAGGTCCCATCCAAACTCTCTGGAACCGGCGCGCAGGTGCTCGAAGCCCTGCGCATACGCGACGATCTTCGACGCGTACAGCGCGTCGCGCACGTCGTCGACCAGGCCTGGGTCGGGTTGGGCGGAGCGCTGCCCAGCAGGACCGGAAAGGATCTCCGCGGCCTTGACGCGCTGGGCCTTCTGACTGGAGAGGATGCGCGCGAAGACAGCTTCGGTGATGCCGGTCAGGGGCACGCCCAGCTGGAGTGCCGACTCGCTGGTCCATCGCCCGGTGCCCTTCTGTTCAGCCTCGTCTTCAATCACATCAACCAGCGCCGACCCAGTAACGTCGTCGCGCTTGGCGAGCACGTTGGCCGTGATCTCGATCAAGTAGGACTGAAGCTCGCCCTGGTTCCATTCGCGAAAGACGGCCGCCAGCTCGGCAGGCGTCATGCCGAGCACCTGGCGCAGGAAGTCATAGGTCTCCGCGATGAGCTGGATATCGGCGTACTCGATTCCGTTGTGCACCATCTTCACGAAGTGGCCCGCCCCATCCGGGCCGATGTAGGTGCAGCACGGAGTTCCATCGACCTTGGCCGAGATCGCGGTCAGCATCTCCGCCACACGCTCGTAGGACGCGCGAGTGCCGCCCGGCATGATGCTCGGTCCGCGCAGCGCGCCCTCTTCCCCGCCTGACACGCCGGCTCCGATGAACCCGAGCCCTGACTTCTCGACAGCCGCCGCACGGCGGCGTGTGTCGTGGAACAGCGAGTTCCCGCCGTCGATGATCGTATCGCCAGGTTGCAGAACCTTCGAGAGCGAATCGATCGCCTCGTCGACGGCGGAACCTGCCTTGACCATGAGGAGAATCGCGCGTGGCGGCTTGAGGATTCGCGCGAGCTCTTCGAGCGAGCCCGCGGGCCGGAAGTCGCCTTCCGCCGCGTGAGCCGCCATGAAATCGTCCGTGCGCTTGCGCGTTCGGTTGAAGACGGCCACCCGCGCACCGTGAGACGCCAGGTTTCGGGCCAGGTTCTCGCCCATCGTCGCCAACCCGACGACCCCGATCTCGTGTTCCGGCATGACCACACATTAACCAAGGCTTCGGCTCCAGTGGCGCCTCCTTCCGACCCAGCGGATACGCGCAGCCCCTAGGAAACCGGGGGCAGGCCCCCTGCCATCCGCACGGCGACCCAGGGCGATCTGCCTGCCACGCTGAGATCGGAAACGCGATTGAGCATCCGGTTGCCGGCTTCGTGGGGCGGAGCCCGGGATACAAAGGTCTTCTTATGGGCGGCGGCGGCCACCGTCCTCGTGGTCGTCGGATTTGTCGCGTGGGTGCAGCTGAGGATCGGGGGAGACCGGATGACGGTCGCCTTCGACGACATAGGCGAAGGCGTGGCTGCGCTGATCGCGGCCATCTGCTGCGCCCTGGCCGCGAGGCGAAACACAGCCCGGGCGCGGCTTGGCTGGACGCTGCTGTCGGCATCCGCCGCCACCTGGTGCGCGGGCGAGATCGTATGGTCGGTTTACGAGGTGGGCCTGGGCGTCAGCGTGCCCTATCCATCCGCCGCTGATGCCGGCTTCCTCGGGGCGATTCCTCTCGCTGCGGCCGGCGTCCTGGCCTTCTTCTCACCGCCCCGTGGCACCTCGACGCGTCTCCGGCTCTGGCTTGACGGCGCGATCGTCTTGCTCGCGTTGTTCTTCGTGAGCTGGACGCTGGGGCTGAAGGTCGTTTTCGACACTCCGACTCCTTTGCTCGAGAAGGTCGTCAACCTCGCCTACCCGGTCGGCGACATCATCATCGGAACCATCCTGGTGCTGGCCATCCGGCGGGCCCGGGACGAGGCGCACGGCCGCTTGCTGTTGGTTCTTGGTGGGCTGGCCGCCAACTCGCTGGCCGACACCACCTTCGCGCTCCTGAACGCGAACGGCACGTACGGTGCGATCGGAAGCGTGCTCGACGTCGGCTGGGTGGCCGGCTACCTGATGATCGGGCTGGCCGCGCTGTGGCCGGCCGCGGTCAAGCGCGCAGCCGTCGAAGACGATGCGATCGACGTCTGGCAGCTGGCATTACCCTGGGTGGCGATCCTGTTCGTGGGGCTCACCGCGATCGGCATGGCGCTGACGGGAAATACGATCGGGCCCGTCCGCACGTTCCTCGTAGGCACCATCGCAATCCTCGTGATGATCAGCCAGGTCTATGCCCACAGCGAGTCGAGATCCCTGCTGATCAAGACCCGGCAGTACGCCGCCACCCTCAACGAGATCATCCTGTACGCGCCTCTCGGCGTGGTGCGGATCGATGTCGACATGACCATCATCCAGGCCAACCCTCGGCTCGCCGACCTTCTGCGCAAGCCGGAAGATCAGATCGTCGGAACGCGCCTCGCCTCGTACCTGCCGCCCGAGGAGGCGGTCCGAGCTCAAGAGCAGCTCGACGCCCTTTCGAACGGCTCGGCCACCGCCGCCGAGTCCGAGACCGAGGCTGTGCGCGGCGACGGCACGAGCATCTGGCTTCACTGGAGCACGACCGCCGTCCACCGTCCCGATGGAGCAGTCGACTACTTCATCGCGATGTTCGACGACACGACCGCCAGGCACCAGGCCGAGGTGGCGGCGGTGTCGAACATCAGCGTGCTCGAGCGGCTGAACCGCCTGAAGAGCGAGTTCCTGACCATGGTCAGCCACGAGATTCGCACCGCCTTGGTGGGAATCCAGGGCTTCAGCGAGGTGCTGCGAGACGCCGACGACCTGGACCTGCCCACGGTCAAGGGCTTCGCGGGCGACATCTACAACGACGCGCACCACCTTGACGAGATGCTGGATCGCATGCTCGACCTGGATCGGATCGAGGCGAACAAGGTCGACGTGCACCTGGTTTCGGTGGACCTAGGAGCGGCGCTGTACGAGGCGATCGACCACGCGAACGCAGCCGGCGCCAAACACACCCTCACGACCGACATCGACGCGGACCTTCCTGCGGTTGCAGGCGATGCGATCAGGCTGACTCAGGTGATCCAGATTCTCTTCAGCAACGCGTTCAAATACTCTCCGGAGGGCAGCGAGGTCACCGTATCGGCACACCGGCTCCCCGGCCAGGTCGTCATCGGCGTCAAAGACCGCGGCGTCGGCGTGCCGGCGGACTTCGATGAGAAATTGTTCGCACGCTACCAGTGGGGCGCGAACAACCCCACGACCAAGGTCATGGGCACCGGGCTCGGACTTCCTCTTGCGAGGCAGATCGTCGAGATGCACGGCGGGCGAATCTGGTTCGAGAGCAAAGCGGGTGCCGGTTCGGAGTTCCACTTCTCGGTGCCTGTGCAGTTCACGAGGTCAGCGCCACTCGAGCTGAAGGTGGACAAGGCGCAGCTCGCGCTGGCGGGTTAGAGGCGCGGGCGAAAAGCCGTCGACGGAGCTTCGGCGCCCATGCGGCCCATCTCCGGGTTCAGCGACTGCGCTGCTCGCTCACGCATGCACGATGCGCTCGCTCCGCTGCTCGTCGCTTCACCCGGATCTGGGCCACCTGGATCGCCGAATCTCTCGCCGAAGGTTTTCGGCCGCGCCTCTCGCCGCTAAGCGTCGGCTGCCGGGTCGGCCGTGATGATCAGCTTGCGGGTGCATGCGGCCGCGTCCGCCGCCATGCGGATGGCGTCCGACTTGAGCAGAACGCCGACCAGCTTTCCGTCCGACGTCGTGATCGGGACGTTTTCCAATGAGTGCTCGACCATGTAGCCGGCCATCTCCTTCATCGATACGTAGGGCCGGAACGTGCTCGGCCCCGGACGCATGGCCTGCTCGACGGCAAGATCCGGATCCATCTCCAGCTGCTTCGACCGCAGCAGCCCAAGGACGACCCGCTCACCGTCGACGACCACCGCCACCTCGAGCCCGGTCTTCGCCGCACGGTCGCGGACGGCGCCGAGCCGGTCTTTGAGGCGACAGACGACCACGTCTTTTCGCGAGGCCTCTCCTGCACGCGGGCATCGCGAATTCTCGCCTTCCGTCGGCAGCCCGGCGGCAAGCCAGTCGTGCTTACCCGCCTTGTATTCATGGACTTCTCCGAATCCGAGGGTCTCGAGCCGCGCCGCGGCCCTGGGCGCCATGTCTCAGGCCGAATCCCAGCAATAGACGATCACTGGCCGGTTGCGATCGAGCTGGTCCGCCTCCTTGTCGAGCTGCCGAAGGGGATGGCTTACAGCCCCCGGAAGGTGATCCTCCTCGTACTCCTTCGCGGGCAGGACCTCGACGAGCTGCGCACCGCGCTTGACCATCTGCTGGACGGTCTCGCGATCGATCAAGGTCGACACAAGGACATCCTACGGGCGCACGTCGTAAAGCTTTGCGAGGTCGGCCGGAAGGGTCAGCAGCGGGTCGAGCTGCGGCACGAGGCCGCCCGCTTGCAGCGCTCGCACCACCAGGCCCGAACAGATCTCGTGACCGCGCCGGACGAGCCGCACCGGCCACCCGAACAGCAGGTAGAGGCTCGCCCCGAACATCTCGAGAAAGCCGAACCCCTGGCCGACCTGATCCCTGGCGTAGGCGACTGCGCGCGCCCTGCCTTCCTTGGAGAACTCCGCGCCCAGACGCACCAGGTGGTACTCGCGAGCCCGATACCTCGAGATCGGGTTCTGGCGGACGCCCGCGATCTCCGCCTCCACCAGCGTTCCGTCCACCTCGACAATCACGGCGGTGTGACTCCAGTGCGCGTACGCCGCGTCCGCGCCCCGGAAGCGACGTTTCTGGGCCTGGCTGATCAGCCGGGCGATGACGTGGTGGCGGTGGGCGAGAATGAAATCGCCCGGCACGAAATCCTTTGCCTCTTCGCCGGGCCCATAACGCTCTGCGGTTGCCATTCCTAACCGGTTAAAGCCCTGAGCCGCCCCTTCACCAGGTACGCGTGACCTTGTTCAAAGCTCTCGGGCGGTCGGGGTCGATGCCACGCGCCAGGGCGACGCGATGGGCCAGCAGCTGGCCGAGCACCGCCAGAGTCAGCGGAGTGAGCTCTTCAGGCAATCCCGAGTCGAGGCTCACGGTCGCGTCGGCGGGGCCGTGGTCGCCGGCGCCGTCAAGCAAACGGACGACGCGGCAGCCCTGGTCGGCCAGGCGCCTGCCGATCGACTCCATGTCGGCCGACACCTGCCCGCGACCGTCCACGAGCACCACAGGGAAACCCGGCTCGACCACAGCGATCGGTCCATGCTCGAAATCCGCGACAGACCATGCCCGGGCCAGCACGGAGCTCATCTCCGTGAGCTTGAGAGCGACCTCCTCCGCCGTCGAGAAGTTGAACCCCCGGCCGAGGACGATCGCCCGCGGGCCAAGGAGCGCGGGGACGAGGCGATCCAGCTCGTGGTCTTGCTCCAGGGCCGCGGCCAAGGCCGGCGGCACCTGGCCGAGGGCAGCCTCGAACGAGGGATCAGGATCCATGGCCTGCGACAGCAGCGCGAGAGCAAGGAGGCTCGCGAGGTAGGTCTTGGAGGCGGGAACGCTGAGCTCGGGCCCGGCGCCCAGCGGAAGGTGCAGCTCGGCCGCTCCGGCCAGGGGGGACTCAGGGTCGTTGGTGACGGCGATCGTCACGAGGCCCTGGCGCACCGCCTCTTCGATCACGGCGACGATGTCCGGAGACGAGCCCGACTGCGAGATGCCGACTACGCACTGACCTTCGAGGTCGGGTGGTTTTCCGTAGCTTGTGAAAAGCGATGGCGCGGCGAGCGTAACCATCATGTGGTTGCGAACCCCAAAGAGGTACTTCGCATAGAGCGCGGCGTGGTCCGAGCTGCCGCGAGCGGCGACAACAAAACCCCGTGCGTTCGAGGCTCGCACCCGCGAGGCGATCGACGCCACCACCCCGCGGCTCTCGGCCAGCATGCGCAGGGCGAGCAGCGGCTGCTCACCGACCTCATCTCGAAAGCGACTCATTCGTGAGCTTCAGCGCGCGGCGGCTTTCTCGCGGTCTCTCAAGATGCGGCGCAGGATCTTCCCGGTGGCCGATTTCGGGATCTGGTCCACCACCTCAATGCGCCGGATCTTCTTGTGGGGAGCAACCCGAGCCGCGACGAATTCGATGATCTCTTCAGGATCCTGCGGCTGCTTCAGCACGACGAATGCTTTCGGCACCTCCTCACCCTCGTCGTCGAGCACGCCGATGACTGCGACGTCTGCGATATTCGGGTGGGACAGCAGCAACGCCTCGAGCTCGGCGGGAGCCACCTGGAATCCCTTGTACTTGATGAGCTCCTTGAGGCGGTCGACGATGAAGTACCGGTCCTGGTCGTCGATGTGGCCGATGTCGCCCGTGTGGAAGAATCCGTCGGAATCGATCGAGTTCATGGTCGCCTCGTCGTTGTTCAGGTAGCCCTTCATGACCTGCGGGCCGCGAATCCAGATCTCTCCATCCTCGTTCCGGCCGAGCTCCTTGCCGGTGGCGACGTCCACGATCTTGCACTCAGTATTCGGAACGGTCGATCCGACGGAACCAGGCACAGGCGTCTCGCTGTCCGCAACGATGTGGGAAACGGGGCTGGTCTCGGTCAGGCCGTAGCCCTGGCTCAGCCGGCACCCGATGCGTTCGGCGGCCGCTTGCGCGGTGTCGGCGTCCAGGGGCGCCGCGCCGGAGAAAGCGCGCTGCACAGAGGAGAGGTCGTACTTGTCGATCGCTGGGTGCTTCGCGAGCAACACGACGATCGGCGGGACGAGGAAGAAACGCGTCACCTTGTAGTCCTGCACGGCCTGGAGGCACGGCTCGAGCTCGAAGCGCGGCATAGTGACCAGGGTCACGCCGTGGTACAGCCCCTGGTTCATGATCACGGTCATCCCGTAGATGTGGAAAAACGGGAGGAACGCCATGAACTTCTCGTCTTCCGAGATCTCCAGGCACGCGGACGTCTGCACCAGGTTGGCGACCAGGTTCCGGTGGGTGAGCATGACCCCTTTCGAGAAGCCCGTCGTTCCACTCGAATAAGGGAGCGCGACGACGTCGTTCGCGGGATCGACGTTCACGTCCGGGGCCTTGCCGTCGATGATCAGGGATGCGAAAGGGACCGCCCCTTCGGCTTCGCCAAACACGATGATCTCCTCGACCTTCGATTTCGCCGCCGCCTCCTGAGCCTTGCCGACGAGCGAAGGAATGGTAATCAGCAATCGCGCGCGCGAATCATTCAGCTGGAACGCGATCTCGTCGGCTGTGTAGGTGGGGTTGAGGGTGGTATTCACGCCGCCCGCGGTGGCCACCCCGTGGAAGGCGATCGGATATTCCGGCAGGTTGGGAGACATGATTGCCAGCACATCTCCCTTGCGAAATCCGCGTGCGTGCAGCCCGGCTGCCAGCCCGCGGACTCCATCTGCGATCTGCCCGAACGTGTACGAACGACCGCTTCCCGCCTCGACGATGGCGACCTTGTCACCGAGCCGGTCCGCTTTGCCCAGCACGAACGGGGTGAGCGCGACGTCGGGGATCACCACGTCCCGATGGGGGCTCTTGAAGATCACGGCCCTGAGAGTCTATGCCCCGGCTGCTTCAGGCTGTTCGGCTTCCACCGCCGGCTGCTGACGCTCAAGGCTGTCGGCGTTGCGGATGCCGATGGCGTTGACCAGGGCGCCCAGCAGGAGAAGGCCGGCGCCGACGAACATGGCGAGGTGAAGCGATGAGGTGGACGCGTCGTGCACCACCGCCACCAGGTGCGGATCTGGAGGCGTGTTGAGCGGGCTGACCTGGTTGCGAAAGCTGGTGGACGACACGTCGACGCCGGGCAGCTTTGAGGCGAGAGCCGCATAGAAGTTCGCCGTGAGAAAGATGAAGATCAACGCGCCCGCGAGCTGAGGACCGACGCGCGAGATCGCGTTGTTGATCGCCGATCCGACACCCGAATTGTGCACCGGCACCGACGTCATGAGGGCCGTGGTCAGGGGAGCCACCATCATCGTCAGGCCAAGTCCGAAGATCAACGATCCGGGCAGGAAATCGAGTACGTACGAGAGAGTCGGAAGGTAGGTGCTCGGGTCGCCGGGCCGCAGCCGCCATGGCGTGCTGTTGACCGGCACGCGGGCGTACCAAAGGACTCCGAGCGCCATGATCGCGGGCCCGACAGCCATGAACCAACGCGGGCCAAAGCGTGCCGCGAGGGCTCCGAAACGGCGCGAGAAAAAGATCAACAGCAAGGAGCCGGGAATCGCGCCGGCCCCGGCGGCGGCTGCTGTGTACCCGAGAGTCCCCTGCTGGAACAGGGTCAGGTAATAGAAGGTGACGGCGAGGGCGCCGTAGATCAAGAGCGTCGAGATGTTGGTCACCGTGAAGTTGCGGGAACGGAAAAGCTCCAGCGGAATCAGCGGATGCGCCGCCCGCATCATCCAGACCGGCAGGGCGATCATGCCCAGCACGCCGACGGCCAGCGCGATGTATCCAATCTGGTCGCGCCACGCCCTCTGCTGTCCATAGATCGCGCCAAACGCGAGGCCGCCGACGGCAAGGGCGACGATGACGGCGCCGATCCAGTCGAAGTGCGCGGTCGCCTGCTCGTCCCGGCTTTCCGGCACGTGCTTCCAGGTGGCCCAAAGCGCCACGGCGACGAGAGGGACGTTGATGAAAAAAGCCGCCCTCCAGGAGATGGTGTCGACCAACAGCCCGCCTACGACGGGCGCGAGGATCGTCGTGGCTCCTGAGGCGCCGGCCCACGTACCAAATGCGCGCCCTTGCTCTTCGCCCGAGAAGTTGGCCGTCAGCAGGGCCAACGACCCTGGGACCAGGAACGCGCCGGCGACGCCCTGAAGGATGCGAAACAGGACCAGCAGCTCCATGCTCGGAGCCAGTCCACACAGCATGGATGTCGCGCCGAAGCCGGCGAGGCCGTACAGGAACATGCGGCGCCGGCCGTAGAAATCGCTCAGGGCGCCCGCAAGGATGATGAGCGAGCTCAGGGTCAGTAGATAGGCGTTGTAGACGTACGCCTGGCCTTCGAGAACCCCGAGGAAGGAGCGCGGAAGGTCGCGACCGATGCGCGGCAGCGCGACGTTCACGACGGTCGAATCGAGGAAGACGATGGCTGACCCGAGGACGTCCGCGACCAGGATCCACCGTTTGGTGGTCACTAGAGTGTCGCGACCCCGAGGTCCATGAAATGCTCGAGCACACTGGGCCTGGAGAGCTCGTACAACGCGAGGCGATGGCCGCCCGTCGTGACGAACGATGAAGCCGCTCCCATCGGGAGCTCAACCGCGTGCTGCTTCTTCAGGCCTCGCCTCTTGAGCTCGGCGGTCGCCTTGCGCAAATCTGCGACGCGGTAGACGAGGATGGTGCGCTCGCCGTCGAGGTGATCCGCCAGCAGCAGGTGTGGCGGGCCGCTCGCCAGCAGCACCATGGCCACGCGGGCCCCCATCCCTTCTACGGCGAAACCCAGGTGGCCGCCGAGGACATCGATGAAGAAGCGCATGTCGGCGGCCACGTCCCGGCTGGGCGTGTACAGGTAGTCCAGCTGTTCGAAGGCCGCCGCCTCCGCTTGCTTTTTACTCGAGCGCGAACTCAGTGGACCCCTCGACACCGTGACGCAGGGTCTGCAAGGTCGAGCAGTAGCGCTCGGCGCTCGCGTGGCATCAGCAAATTCTGCGTCGCACGAGATGCCGTGGCAATGCACACCTTTCCGAGCTACGCAAATTGGAAGGGCCCCCGCGAAGCCACGGCGAAGCCTCTGGCTTAGTGGGGATTAGGCGCCTAGGATTCAGCGCGCTTGAGTCTCCTGGCAATTGCCCCTCTCGTCGCGGCCTGCCTGTTCGGGCTGATCTCTGGTTTCAACGACGGCGGAAACCTGCTCGCGTCATTCACCTCGGGCCGCGTCATCACGCCACCCGTGGCCGCGGCCCTGCTGCTCGTGAGCCTCGCCGGGCCGGTGATCCTCGGGACGGCTGTCGCGCGAACGATCGGGACCAACGTCATCGACCTGCGCGGCCAGGGCGAGCTCGGCTTTGTCTTGATCATCCTGTCGGCCCTTGCCGTCGTCCTGATGTCCTGGCGATTCGGCATTCCGACGAGCATGACCCTCGCGCTGGTCGGCGGAATGCTGGGATGGGTGCTGGCGCCGGGCGGCCACTCTGTCGTGAAGTGGGCCGGCGTCGCGCGCGTCCTCATCGGGATGCCGGTGTCGGTGCTCGGTGGCGGATTGCTGGCGCTGGCGGTCTACTGGGCGATCCGGCGTCTGTTCGGCACGCAGGCACACGCCGCCTTGCTGCGGGTGGCAAGGCTTCAGCTGCTGACCGCCGCCGTCCAGTCGTTTGCGTATGGAGCAAACGACATGGAGAAGACGGTTGGATTGATCGCGGTCGCCATGGCGATGGCCAATCAACATCAAGAGGTGGCGTTTTCGAGCGCGCTGCCTATCATTGGCGCATTCGGATTCTTTTACGTTGGTGCACTCGTCGGCGGCTGGCGCGTGGCTAGTCGAATCGGGTTTGGAGTCCTCAAGGTCCGCCCGGTCCAAGCGCTTGCGCAGCAGGTCGCAAGCGGCAGCGTGGTGGCCGTGCTCGCCGCGGCCGGCGCACCGGTGAGCATGACGCAGACGATCGATGGCGGATTGGTCGGAGTCGGCGCGGCGCAGCGCGCCTCCTCGGTTCGATGGGGGATCGTCCGAGAGCTCCTGTTCAGCTGGTTGCTGACGTTGCCGCTGGCGGTCGCGGTGGCAGCTGCGCTGCACTTCGCCGTCAGGCTTCTCGGAATCGCACCATGAGCATCGGCCGAACCTTCAAAGCCCTCGGCCGTTCCAACGACCGGCGCTTCGTCCAACTGCTCTCGGAGCAGGCGGACCTGACCATCCGGGCGCTGCAGGCGCTCGAGAAGTTCGGCCGCCAGCCCACCGCGAACGACGACCTCATCGAAGAGATCAAAGAGATCGAGCGGGAGGGCGACGCCAAGCGAAGGATCCTCATCGACGAGCTCGCCCACACGTATGCGACGCCATTCGACCGCGAAGACCTTTTCGCGCTCTCGCGCGCAATCGACGACATCCTTGACGCGGCCAACGAGACGGCGATAGAGCTGTCGATCTACAAGATCGCGCCCCCGGAAGGGCTGCACGAGATGGCGGTCGTCCTGGTCGAAGGCGCCCGCCACATACGGGCGTCGGTCGGAGAGCTGCTGGACCATCCGGGCGTCGCCTCCGAGCACGCGGTGAGGGCAAAACGATCGGAAAACCGCATCGACAGCCTTTACCACCAGGCGGTGGGGAGCCTCTTCGACAGCGGCGACGAGATCAGCCACATCCTCAAGTCGAGAGAGATCTACCGGCACATCAAGAACTCCGCGGATCGAATCGACCGTGCGGCCGACGACATCTCCGTGATCGTCATCAAGCGAAGTTAGCCGTCTCCCCGCCCCCGAAGGGGGAGGGTGGCGCGAAGCGCCGGGTGGGGGGGTGATGCAAGCTGGTCTCAACGCTCATTTCAGGGCGTTCGGCACTCCCGGCCTCCACAGGTGCGCCGCCTGCACGACGATCACCGCGACGATCACGAGCATCCCCCCGGCCACCTGCACGAGCGACAGCTTGTCCCCCAGCACGATTACCGCCAGGAAAACGGTGACGACCGGTTCCCACGTGCTGAGGAGCGCCGCGCGGGCCGCCCCGATCCGCGGCAGCCCGGCCAGAAACAGCGAGATGGCGATCATCGTCGGGAACAGCGCGATGCCGACGCAGACAGCCCATCCGCCCGCGTTACGCGGCAAGGCGAGCTCGTGGTTGAGCGCCGCCAGCAGGCAGAACGCCAGGGCTGCGCCGGTCATGATGACGGCGCTTGCCGCCACGGCCGGGACAGACGTCATCACACGCTCACCGATCAGGATGTAGCCCGTGTAGATGGTCGGCGAGGCGATGGCCAGTAGAAGCGGCCACCCCAGCGCCCACGAGAGGTGAAACTCCGCGCCGCCGACCAACAGAGCCACGCCGGCGAAGCTCATCGCCAGCGCCACGCCGTGCCATGCCGAAACCGCGCGCCGAAGAAAGAGCCACCCCGCGATCACGACCAGGCTCGGATAGATGTACGCGATGAGCACGACGAGCGACGCTTCGAGGGATCGCAGGGCGATGAAGTAGGTCAAGGACTGGCCGGTATAGACGATGGCGCCCAGGCCGAAGAGCGTGAGGAGCTGACCGCGGCGGAGCCGTAGGGGGTTCTGTCCGAGCAACAGGGCGAGAACGATCATCCCGATCGCGGCGAGAAGAAATCGAAACGCGAGAGTCTGCTCGGTGCCCAGTCCGGAGGCGTAGCCGAGCTTCGCGAAGATCGCGAGCGTTCCAAAGGCAGTCGCGGAACCCAGCACCATCCCGGTGCCGGCCCACTGCCCTCTCTGCGCGGCCGGCGCGGCGACGCTCGTTTCTAGGGCCAAAGAAGGTGGCCGAGCACCATCCCGATGACCACCGCCAGGGCGTAGGTGATTCGGGGGAAGCGGCGGACGATTGACCGCACGCCGTTGCTCATCGGGTCCCGTCCCTGCCTCAGGGCGATCGACTCCTCGAGCATCAAGAGAAAGGCGACGAGAGTAAATGCGGTCGCGATTAGCGACAGGATCGCCTCGGGACTGAAGTTCATTTCGGTTGATCGGCGGGGGACGTACGGCCGTAGGCCGGCCCCCACAGGAAATGGCCCAGGAGGATGCCGATCACGACCGCGATCACAAACGCCACTCCCGGGTAGGAGTGAATGGCCGGCCGGACGTAATCGGTAATCGGCTTGTGATTAGTGAGCAGCGCCCAGCTCTCGAAGGCGAGCACGAGAGTGATCACGCCGAAAAGCGCCGCGACCAGCCACGAAAAGAGGTTGCCGATCGCGATTCGCATGCTCACCATCGCGTGACCACGACCTTCTTACGGGTGTAGAACTCGATGCCGTCGGTGCCGTGGACATGGAGGTCGCCGTAGAACGAGCCTTTCCAGCCGGAGAACGGAAAAAACGCGAACGGTTGCGCGATCGGGACGTTGATGCCGGTCATGCCGACCTCGACGCGCTCCCGAAACTCGCGGGCGGCACGGCCCGACTGGGTGAAGATCGTCGCCATGTTCCCGAGCGCCATCCGGTTCGCCTGTGCGATCGCCTCATCGAGCGTTGCCGCCCGCGCGAATGACAACACGGGTCCGAAGATCTCCTCATGGCCGACGGCCATGTCAGCGGTGACGCGATCGAGGATGGTCGGGCCCAGGAAGAATCCCGGTCGCGACATCTCGCCACGTCCGTCGACGACCAGCTCAGCGCCCTCCACCACCCCCTTCTCCACGTAAGCGGCCACGCGGTCGCGGTGGTCGGCGCGGATCAGCGGGCCGACCTGCACGCCGACCTGATCGCCGGGGCCGACCACCATCTTCAAAGCGGCGGCCTTCAAGGGGTCCAGAAGTTGATCGGCGGCCTTGCCGACGGCCACTGCGACCGAACCCGCGAGGCATCGCTCGCCCGCGTTGCCGAACGCCGAGTTGAGGATCGCCGGGACGGTTATCTCTGGGTCGGCGTCAGGCATGACGACGATGTGGTTCTTGGCTCCCGCCAGAGCCTGGACGCGCTTCCCGTTGGCAGCCGCGGTCTGGTAGACGTGTTTGGCCACCGGCGCTGACCCGACGAACGAGATCGCGTTCACGCCCGGATGCGTGAGCAGCGCGTCAACCGCCTCGCGAGCGCCGTGCACCACGTTGAGCACGCCTTCGGGAAAGCCGGCTTCGAGAAAGATCTCGGCGAGGCGCTGTCCGCCCAGGGGCGTGCGCTCAGAGGGCTTGAGGACAAATGTGTTGCCGGCGACGACGGCAAGAGGAAACATCCACAGCGGGATCATCACGGGGAAGTTGAAAGGAGGAATGCCGGCGCACACTCCGACCGGGTATCGATAAAGGTCCTGGTCCACGCCTCCGGAGACGTCGCGCAGCGTGCGGCCCTGGAGCAGCGTGGGCGCACCGCACGCGAAGTCGACGACCTCGATGCCCCTGCGCACCTCGCCGCGGGATTCGTCCAGCGTCTTGCCGTGATGCCGCGTGACGACCGCGGCCAGCTCCTCGAAGTGCTCCTCGAGCAGGGCCTTGAAACGGAACATGAGCCGCACCCGCTCCATGAGAGCAGTCCGAGACCACGCCACATAGGCCGTGGCCGCCGCCTGCACGGCTGCGTCGACCTCGCGGCTCCCCGAGAGCGGCACCTGCTCGATGACCTGGCCCGACGCGGGGTTGTAGACCGGGAGGCTCTCCGTGCCGTCAGACGGGACGCGCCACTGCGAGCCGATCAGGTTGGGAATCAAACGCGCGCCCTCCTATATGCGTGGACCGCCGGCCTCGCCGGCCTCCCCAACTCGAGTGCTCATGATCGCACCGTCCACCGGCACGCCAGGGCGCCGCCCGACCACTGGCGCCGCAGGGCGCCGCCGGACGAAGACCGCGGCGATGACGGAGGCGAGCAGGGCTGCCACCGCGTATGCATAGAACGCCGACTGGATTCCGGCGAGCGACCAGACCAGGCCTCCCAGAATCGGGCCGATCGTGATGCCGACATTCTCGAACTCTCCGAACAACCCCATGAACAGCGCGTGGCGGCGACGCGGCATCGACTCGGCCATCCAGGCGGTCGCGGCGGGCCAGATGAGCGCGGCGCCGAGGGCGCGGACGGCCGCCCCCGCGATCACCTGCACAAAGTTGCCAGACGTCGAGTAGATGACAAACCCGATCGCGGAAAGGATCCCGCCCGCGATCATCGTAGGCCGGCGGCCCCAACGGTCTGAAGCGTTTCCGCCTGGGATCAACAGCAACCCCCCGATCAAGCCGACGGCGAGCATCGCGGTCCCGGCGCTCGCGGCCGAGAGCTGGAGATGCGTCGTGACGAGCAGCGGCAGCAAGGCGAGCTCCCCGCCGGCTCCGATCTGAATCAAGAGGGCCAGGGATGCCGTCACCGCCAGGATCCGCAGCACGCCGCCGCCCGCGCGCGACTCCTCGCTGCGCGCCTGGTCGTCAGCCGCCGAGGCGCCGTGATGGGCGGCGTGCGAGTAACCCTTGAAGACCCAGACGGCGAGCAGCGCCGACCCGAGCGGCAGCACCGAAGCGGCCAGGATCACGTTGCGGATCGGCAGGTGTTCGATCAGCTGGCCGCCCGCGCCTGCGCCCACCGCCTCTGCGATCACCCATGACGCGGCGAGAAGCGCGAGCCCTGTGGCGCGGAGGCGGCTCTGCAGCGCAGTGCCGAGGTAGGACCGGGCGATCGGCCCGATCGCCACCATCATCCCCGAGGCGAGAAAGTAGCTTGTCCCGATCAACGCGATGGAATCGACGCGTGCGAGCAGGACGATGCAGGCCGCGTACAGCAGTTGCGAGACGACCAGCGGAGCGCGGTAGCCGGCGCGATCAGCAAGGATGCCCCAGAGCCATTCGAAGGCGAACATCCCGAATCCGTACATCGACAGCGACAGGCCGATCTCGTTGGGGCTCGCTCGGAGCTGGCGGAGCTCGAGAGGAAGGCAGATCTGCAGAAGTCCGGTGGCCAGGGTCGCGAACGTCATGGCCGCGATCAGAGCGCCGCTCCTGCTGCGGATGAGGGCTTCGGGTGGGGCCGGCGCGTGGCGCGTTTTCTTGTCGTCGATGGCCGGCATACGGTATCTCAGCGGATCAGCGCCGAATCAGACGCGTGTCCTGAGCAGCAGGAGCTAGCCCGGGAGCCAGCTGGGCGCCGCGCGCAGCCCGTCGATGGCCCACCTGAGCGTCTCCTGCACCTCGGCCAGGTGCGCGACCATCGCCTCCTCCGCGGCATCCGCGTCGTGCGCCTTCAGAGCGCTGAAGATCGCCTCATGCTCACGCAGCGACCGCTCGGTCCGGCCGGGACGCAGGATGGTCTGGTACTGAAGGCGGATGCTCTGGGACTTCAGGCTTCCGACCAAACGGCTCGCGGTGGCGTGGTCGGCCGCGGCCCAGATCAGCTGATGGAAGCGAGCGTTGAGGTCCGAGTAGCCGATCGCGTCTTTCTTATCGACCCGACGGCGCATCTCGACGACCACCTGGCGCAGCTCACGCAGGTCCGCGGGAACGGCCCGTGTCGCCGCGCGGCGCGCCAGCATGGCCTCGAGCGTGGAGCGCACCTCCTCGATCTCCAGGGCCTCGCGATCTGAGATGAGCCTGACTCGTGCGCCTCGGTTCGGCTCGAGGGTGACGAGGCCTTCCTGGTCGAGCCTGACAAGCGCTGCCCGGACAGCCGTTCTGCCCACGCCAAGCCGCATGGCGACCGACGCTTCCACCAGGCGCTCGTTCGGGTGGAACTGTCCGCTCGCGATGCCTTCGCGCAGGCGGCGGTAGGCGGTGTGGCCGGCTTCCGGAACAGCCGGCTCCCGGAAAGCGCTCCTTGCCATCGGCCAGATTATCCTCAATAATGTCGACAATCCGACAACCTGCAGCCTTACTACTAAGGGAGCGAGGACGATTGTGAGAGGGTTCGAGCCGTATAAGGTCGTATCGGCGCTTGGCGCCATCGTACTTCTGGCCGCGTGTGGCGGCAGCAGCTCCTCGAGCGCCGGACTGGGCTCGGGCCCGCTGCTCGTCGGCGTCCTCGCGCCCTTCTCGGGTGCCGACGCCAGCTTTGGTCCTCGGTACCTGGCCGGCTGCATTGCGGCCTCGCTCTCGATCAACGGCGCCGGTGGGATCGGCGGCCGCAAAGTGAGCTGCCAGCAGTTCGACACGCGTGGCGAGCCGGCCGACGCCGTGCCGGCGGCCAACCAGATGATCTCCAGCAACTCGAACCTCATGGGCGTGGTCGGCTGCACCTCCGACGAGGCGTCGACGGTGGTCCCGATCCTCGACCGCTCCCACATCCCCATGTTCTGCATGACCGGCCAGTCCGAGTTCAACAAAACGAGCTTCAAGTACTTCCACCGGCTCGTCCCACCGGACTCGTTCGATGCATACGCGATGATCGGCAGCTCCCTCTACGGCCCGAACCACGCCCCGTACAAGAGGGTCGCGCTGGTGTTCGGGGATGACATCGGCTCCCAGACGTTCGTCGGCCCCGCCGTCGCCGCGTTGACGAAGCTCGGTGTGACGATCGCCATCAACCAGGCCATCCACCTGGGCGCCTCGTCGTACCGGACCGAGGTCGCCTCGATGCTGCTGACACACCCTGACGTCATCCTCACCGAAACCATCGGCTCCGCCGGCACATACCTGAAAGAGGTCAAGCAGCAGAACGGCGGCAAGGTGATCCCGTTCATCGGAACGTCTGCCACCATCGACCCGGTGTGGTTCCAGCAGGTGCGGGACGCCATCGGGCTCCCTGACTTTCTCGCCAACTACTCGGCGGTGGACCTCCGCCTCACGCTGAGCGGGTCCGGCTACGACGAGTTCGTGACCCAGCTGACGGCCGCCCAGGCGACGGACCCGGGCGCTCTCCAGTACAAGGGAAAGAGTCCCACCACCCACCTGTACGACGGGATCATCCTGACCGCCCTCGCCATGGTCGCGGCCAACAGCAGCGATCCCACGGTCTACAACCCGAAGATCTTCGACATTGCCAACGGGGTCGCCGGGGCCACCGTAGTGAGCACTTTCAAGGAAGGGGTGGACGCGCTGAAGGCCGGCAAGTCCATCCGGTACGTCGGCGCAGCCGGCGAGAACAACTTCAACCAGTACAACAACTCGCAGCAGGGCTACAACCTGGTCACGATGGACAAGGACGGCAACGAGATCGTCCTCGGGTCGCTGTCCGAGTCGCAGACCCAGCAGATAATCGACGCGGGCGGCAACGCATAGCCCCACCACTTAGCTACAGGAGCCAAGCGCCGTG
>JBGPEO010000012.1:0-33193 GCA_041482895.1 Candidatus Dormibacteraceae bacterium
CGCTGTCGAGACTTGGCCGTTTTTCGACGGGCGTGAGCCAATACGGGACGGCGGGCGCGGGGCTCGTGCACCCAGACGTGAAGCCATGCTCCAGTAATACGCCCGACCGCGTGGGGCGTCACCCTGCAAAAGCGGGTCTAGTGCCCATGCAACTTAAGGGCGACACATGCCCGCCCTCGGTCTAGCGTCAAGCCGTGTCGCCATGAGAGTGAGCCGCTGATCGAATGCGCTTGCTCATCGTCGAGGATCTTCCGTCTGACGCCAAGCTGATCACCGACCGACTTCGTCGGGAGGGTTATGAGGTCGAATCGTCACGGGTGGACGCTGAGGCGACGTACCGGGCCGCCCTTAACCCGCAAATTGACGTGATCCTCAGCGATAGCGAGATGCCCACATTCAGCGGAGAACGCGCGCTCGAGATTCTCCACGAGTCTGGACTCGACATACCGCTCATCATCGTGTCCGGCACGATCGGGGAAGAGGCGGCTGCCGGGCTCATGCGCCAGGGGGCGGCGGACTACGTCTCCAAAGACAGGCCTGCCCGCCTTGGTATGGCGATCTACAGGGCGATGGCGGACGCGGAGGTGCGTCGAGGTCGAGAAAAGGCGATTGCCGATCTACGTGTCGCGGAAGCGCGCTTTCGAGCCCTGTTCGAATCCGATGTGATCGGGATCATCCAGGCCAGCCCGGCCGGCCAGATTCTCGAGGGGAACAGCTATTTCCTGTCGATGGTCGGTCGGTCGTCCGCCGACCTACCCCTCGATTGGGCGGCCATGACGCCCGATCAGTTCAAACCGAGGGATCGCCGCGCGCTGCGGGAGCTCAAGCTGCACGGCCGCACATCGCCCTGGGAGAAGGAGTTTCTCGACAAGGCGGGGAGGGCCGTTCCCGTCCTGATGGGAAGCGCCAAGCTCGCGAACGGCTCGCTGGTGTGCTTTGTCGTAGATCTGACGCAGGCAAAGGCGGTCCAGGCCAACCTGGAGAACGCGAAATCGGAGCTCGAAAGCTCCATCGAGCAGCTGACACAAACGCAGGAAGCCGTGATCGCCGAGGAGCGCCTACACGCTCTGGGCCAGATGGCCGCCGGCATCGCTCACGACTTCAACAATTGTTTGAGCCCGATCATCGGCCTGAGCGAGCTCATCCTCAGCCGGCCCAAGCTCATCGACGATCACGACAAGGTCTTGAAATATGTTGGAACGATTCACAAGGCGGGTCGCGATGCGGCCCTGGTGGTCAGCCGCTTGCGCGATTACTACCGCGAGGCGGCGACTGGCGATGAAATCGAGGTGGTCGAACTCAAGCGGATCGTCGAGGAGACGATCGAGTTCACCCGTTCGCGATGGGCCGACCAGGCGATGGCCTCCAACGTCGAGTACCAGATCGTCACCAGGTTGCAAGACGCCAACGTGGCGGGATCGCCCTCTCAGCTCCGAGAGTTGCTCGTGAACCTGGTATTCAACGCCCTCGACGCGATGCCACACGGCGGCAAGCTCAGCCTCAGTGTCGATCGCGACTCCGCACGGCCAGGAATCGTCACCCTCGAGGTGGCTGACACCGGTGTGGGTATGACGCCCGAGGTCCGGAAGCGGTGCATGGAGCCGTTCTTCACGACAAAGGGGGCTAGCGGCACAGGCCTCGGACTGGCGACCAGCTACAGGATCGTGAAGCGGCATCACGGCGAGATCCAGATCGAGACCGAGCTCGGGCATGGAACGCGCATGATCGTCGCGCTGCCAACCATTTCGACAAGCCAGATCCCGGAGGCGCGCAAGGGAGCCGCCGCCCTGCCGGCGATGCGCATCCTGCTGATCGACGATGAGGAACAGGTTCGCAACGTGATCGCGGAATACCTGTTTGCCGACGGGCACAAGGTGGACCTGGCCGACGGGCCTGGCGCAGGGCTCCGCAAGATCCATGCCGGGCCTTATGACCTGATCATCACGGACCGTGCCATGCCTGAGATGAGCGGCGACCAGCTCGCGGTCCAGGCAAGGCGGATAGCGCCCGGTGTTCCAATCCTCATGCTCACGGGATTTGGGGATTTCATGAACGCGGCGGATGAGCGGCCCGAAGCGGTCGACGTCGTGGTCGGCAAGCCGGTCACGATCGACGCGCTGCGCGCCGCGATGGCGACCGCCATGAGCCTCACGCGAGAGCTGACCACCGCTTCTTAAGACGTCGCATCGCTGTTTGTCCCCACCACTGCGGGTCGTTCGGCACTCTGTGAAATCGACTGCCTGCACCACCCTTCAGTTAGGGCGCACAGGCGTCCGCTCACTCCATTCTTTTGGCAAAGAGGAAATGACGATGAAAGCACTCGTATATCACGGCCCTGGACAGAAGTCTTGGGACACCGTTCCCAACCCGGCCATCCAGTCACCAACCGACGCGATAGTCAAGATCGACACCGCGACGATTTGCGGGACCGACCTCCACATCCTCAAGGGCGACGTGCCGGCGTGCAAGCCCGGCACCATTCTCGGTCACGAAGCGGTGGGCACCATCGTCGAGACCGGAGCCGCCGTCACCAACTTCCACATCGGCGACCACGTCCTGGTTTCCTGCATCACGGCCTGTGGGAGCTGCCGCTTCTGCAAGGAGGGCCGCTACGGGCAGTGCACCGGGGGCGGTGGGTGGATCTTCGGCCATCTGATCAACGGTCTGCAGGCGGAGTACGCGCGCGTCCCGTTCGCGGACAATTCGCTGTACAAAGTTCCGTCTGGGATGACCGACGAGCAGGTGCTCTTCCTGTCGGACATCCTTCCGACCTCGTTCGAGGTTGGTGTCCAGAACGGTGGCGTCCAGCCTGGCGACACCGTGGCCATCGTGGGTGCGGGCCCGATCGGGCTGGCGGCCGTCATGACAGCCAAGCTCTACACGCCGGCGCACATCGTCGTCATCGACCTCGACGACGGCCGCCTTGCGAAGGCTAAGGAGTTCGGCGCTGACGTCACCATCAACAACGGCCGCGAAGATGCGGTCAAGCAGGTCCTAAAGCTGACCCGCGGCCTCGGTGCCGACGTGGCCGTGGAGGCGGTTGGAACTCCGGCCACCTTCGAGCTGGCGGCGGAGCTGATTCGGGCAGGCGGGACGCTCGCCAACGTGGGCGT
This sequence comes from Candidatus Dormibacteraceae bacterium, assembly GCA_041482895.1. Lineage (GTDB taxonomy): Bacteria > Chloroflexota > Dormibacteria > Dormibacterales > Dormibacteraceae > Palsa-870. The sequence goes on from JBGPEO010000012.1 coordinate 3,114, forward strand.
GCACGGCAAGCCCGCGACGCTTCACCTCGAGAAGCTCTGGATCAAGGACGTCACTATCACAACCGGGCTGGTGGACACGCGCACCATCCCACAGCTGCTGTCCCTGATCGAGGGCGGCAAGCTCGACCCAACCGTGCTGGCCACCCATCACTTCCCGATGGAAGAAGCGATGCAGGCCTACGACGTGTTCGGCGCCGCGGCCAAGACCCACGCCCTTAAGGTCGTTCTCAACGGCACTCCGGTGCCGGCCGGGACGAAGTCGAAGGTCATGGCCAAGACCGCGGTCTAGGTTCGCGAACTCGTTACGGAGCGCGCCGATCGCCGGCGCGCTCCTACTTTTTCAGCAGAGCCGGTCGGAACGGTGACGGGCGGCTTCGGCCCGAGCCCAAACAGCAACCGCATCACGCCCCATCGCCGTACCCCGAATTCGTATATGGAAAGGGTCAGGGTTGCCACCACCACCAGAATCACCAGGAACTTGGGCCAGACTCCGAGGTTCCACGTGACCACAAACGACGCCACGAGGAGGACAAAGGGGTGGTGGATCACATACACGGGCAGGATCGACTCCTCGGCGTAGCGCAGCGCGCGATTCGGTGAGTTGAGCCAGCGGATGCCCAGATACATCACTGCCAGCAACATTGACCAGACGAAAAGGCTCAACAGAATCGCCTGAGCCACCTGCGTGCCGACCTGCGCGCGAGCGTCACCCGCGGTCGCGATGTGCGCGAAGTAGGTCATAGCGCCGATCCCAAGCATGGCGAACACCCCACCACCCAGGAGCCGGCGAATCTGCGCCACGATCGCGGCCTCGAAGCGGCGGTCGCTGAAGAACATCGCCCCCCACAGGAAGGCAAGCGTGTAGGTGGCGACATCCGCCCAGTCCTGGTAGGCGGCGAACCGGGGGCGCAGAACGACCTGGGTGAAAACCAGCGGGGCTGCAAGCAAGAGCAGCCCACCCCTTCGATTGGCGATGGCGACCACCCAGGATGTCAGGCGCCGGCCGGCGGGGCGTCGCAGCCACACCAACACGGGCGCACATGCCAATGTGATCGCAAACAGGTACGCGAGGAACCACAGGTGCAGCCAGTACTGGCTGATGAACTGCAGCGACCAGCTGAAGTGAAAGTTGCGAAAGAAACCCACGTAGAAAGCTCCGAGGGTGTCGATCGAAGGCGGGGGATTGGCGCTTGCTATGAAGCGCTGCAGCGGAGAAAGTACCAGCAGGCCGGGAACCAGCGGCACGACCAGGCGGGAAAAGCGTCCCCGCAGGAAGTCCGAGAGGGAATGGGAGCGAAGCCCGAACCAGGCGTCCGCACCAGCGATCAGGAACATCGCGGGAATGCCCCAGGGGAAGGTAAAGCCGGCGAAAGCGCTGAGGACGAGGCTGCGCTCGTGGTTCGAAACGAGCCAGGTACCGATCGAGAACACCAGCGCGACGTGGAAAACGACGATGCCGTAGACGATCAGCACCTTCAGCCAATCGAGGTAGTGGATCCGTTCCTTGCTCAACTCCCCCCGAGTGTGCGTCCCTGGGGACGGCTATTCAGGGACCGAAAGACCCTCGAACTTACGGCCTCTCAGCAGCCAGGCGCCGGTCGTCAGGAACCAGATCGTCAGCACGAGGGTGAACGGTCTCTGAAAGAAGCCGTCCGGGTAGGACCTGACAGCACGAAAAGCGATGGCCAGCGCCTCGATCGCGAAGGCCCCGATGCCCGCGGCCAGCCAGATACGTCGGGGCGGACCGAGATGGAGGTGGCTGCGGGATCCTGCGAACAGAACGAGGGGCGCGACGCTGGCGATCGCAAAGCAGATCTGAGCCATCGTGCCGTGCAGGACGCCGGCAACCCACGAATTGGGGTCCTGCGGAAATACTCCTACGGCGACCTGGAACGCGCCCGTTGCGACCACGAGAATCGCTCCGAGGCGCCAGGCAGCAGAGTCCTTGATCGCGGACCAGAGACCGAAGCCCAACACGATCGTGAGCATGCCTGGCACGAAAAAGAACCCCAGGGCGAAGAGGTCGGCGTTGGGGGTTCCGCGTGTGGCGAGGTCGCTGAACGGCCGCGTCAGCAGGTTGTACCCGTGGCGCAAGGTCCCCATGGTCAGGAATTCAGACCACATCATCACCGGGGCGGCCAGCGCGGCCAGGCCGGCTGCGCGGAGCCAGGGGATGGGAAGCACTTGGTGTGTTATCCCCCACCGAGAGCAGGGCAAAACGGTGCCGCCTCTGGCCGATAACCCGACTTCAGTCCCGTCGGCTGGAGGCCGGTCGGCCCGTGACGCCTGGGTAGGTTCGTTTCAAGCTGGATCTGAGTTCACGAGGGAGATGACGAAGATGAAGGTTGAGACTCTCTGCAACACACATTTGATCAGCGCCGAGGTGACCGACACCCTTTTCGAGGCCGCGGAGAAGATGGCGCGCAATCACGTGGGCGCCCTCGCCGTCCTGGACGAGGGCACCCTGGTCGGTGTGATCAGCGAGGCTGACCTCGTGGCCGCGATCGCCGAAGAGGCCACCCTGGCGGTGACGCCGGTCGACGAGTACATGACAGAAGGCGCTGTCACCGTGAGTCCTGGAGAGGATGGAGGGGTTGCGGCGCGGCGGATGGTGGAACATGGAATCGGGCACTTGCCGGTGATCGAACGCGGTTTGACGATCGGGATGCTGTCCAAGGGCGACCTGCTGTCCGCCGGAGCCGTGGCCGCGACGGGCACGGACTAGCCGCGCTTCGCCGGCGCCCCAAGATCCGGCGCGGGAGCCGTGCTCTGTCGCACTGCGTCATATGACCCGCCCGATCTTCGTAACATGTCCGCCGCAGCATGTCGCGAAGCGCCCACCCCAATCCCTCAGCGACCGGACTGCCGTTCCCGGCCCGGTTTGGCCTCCGGCTGCTCATCGCCATCCTTGGGTTCTGGCTGATGGCCAGCTTGATCGCAGGCTGGACCACCCTTCATCCGATGCGCCGAGACGTCGGTCCGACGCCTGCGGCCCGAGGCATGGCATACCGCGACGTGAGCTTCAAAACGCGCGACGGCCTGACTCTGCGGGGCTGGTGGATCCCCGGTGAGCGCCACCAGACGATCGTGATGGTCCACGGCCTGTCCAACAGCCGCCGGGAGCCGCTCGACAAGGCGGGCTACCTGCATCAGGCCGGTTACAACCTGCTCGTTTTCGATCTTCGGGGACACGGCCGGTCAGACGGAAACGGGACGACGATGGGATATCGCGAATCAGAGGATGCTCGGGCGGCGGTCGCCGAAGCGAGATCGCTGGACGCCGGACCGATCGCCCTCTTCGGCTATTCCCTGGGTGGGGCGATCGCTCTCGAAACGGGCGCCGTCGACCCGGATGTGCGCGCTGTCGTCGAGGACAGCGCCTTCAGCTCGGTGGGCGCCGTTTTCATGGCCCGCTTCAGCGAGGTCACCCGTCTTCCCGACCTTCCGTGGGCAGCCCCTCTGCTGGCTTTCGGGCAGGCCGACATCGGGACGTCGCTCTGGAACGTGCAGCCGGTCGTGGCGGCTGCGGCTCTCGAGAAGCCTCTGCTCGCAATCATCGGTGGGGCTGACACCATCGTTCCGCCCTCCGAAGGCATGGCCATCTTCCAGGCGGCGCCCGGACCCAAGCAGCTCCTCATGGTCCCGGGTGCAGGCCACGTGGGCGCCTACAACACCGACAACGCGACCTACGAGCGAACCGTTCTCGACTTTCTGGCGAGGAGCCTGCCGGCCGCTTGAGGGCGCAGGTCAGGCTGCGCGACGGTGCACCCCTTGCTCTCTGGGTGATGAAGCGCGTGGCAGCTGCGACCTCTCGAAGCCTCTGACCACGGCCTCCATCTCAGCGGCCAGCCGCTGCGGCCTGGGAACCAGGTTGGGGTCGGCGACGATGCCCACACCGATCTGCCCGGCGAGGCTCACCGCGGCCACCGACAGCCCGGCTGAACCAGAGAGAGGAATCATCGGATAGGCCGCCAGGATCCGGCGACCCAGGATGAAGAGCGGCTCGTCAGGTCCCGGGACGTCGGACATCACCAGGTTGAATGTGGGCAGCGAGCTCGCGAGGCGCACGACCGCTTGGTGCAGCGGCCGGGGCAGACGCCCCGCCGCCTCGATCAGCAGCGACATTCCGGCGGCTGCGTGCGCGCTTCGGAGGTTGGACTTCGACGCGGCGATGCGCCTCACCAGCGCAGGCAGGTCGGTGGAGTCGAGCGGGAGGTCGATGAACACGGCGCTCACGCGGTTTCCGAGCTGCGACCCGTCCGCCGACCGCCGCGTGGAGACCGGGATCATCGCCCTCAGCGCAGGCGGCATGTCCGGGTAGCGCTGACGGGACAGCTGGCGCGCGATGCCAGCCGCGACCACGGCAAGCAGGACGTCGTCCACGCTTCCGCCCAACCGTCGCTTGAGCCGGCGGATGAGAGCAATTGGAAACGTCGCCGTGGCGAACGCTCTCTCGCCGCCGACCCGACCGTTGAACGGGCCCGCCAGCGCCAGGGGCCCTCCGGCGGCGGTGAAGGCTACCCCGAGGAGCGCCTGGGCAAGCCCGAGCACCGTTGGGCCGCTGTGATCCGCGAAGCGAAGCGGTCGGACTCCGGCGTTCATCAACTTGCCGCGGGGCGCCGTCGTATTGAAAAGTGCCTCGGCGATCTGGATTCCCGCGATGCCGTCCCCCATGCAGTGGTGTGTCTTGACGACGAGCGCCTGCCGCCCGCCCTCGAGGCCGTCGATCAGGTGCATCTGCCAGAGGGGCCGGTCGCGCGGCAGCGGCTCCTCATGTATCTGCGCGCACAGCTCTGTCAGCCGCAGCGTTGTCCCACGAGACCCCAGGCGGTGGTGAAACAGGTGCGCATCCAGGTCGAGCGTCGCGACCTCGACCCACTGCGGTCTCAGCAAACCCAGCCAGCCGGGGGTGACACGCTCCCGGAACTTCGGCAGGCGCAACAAGCGCGATTTCACCAGGCGTCGGAGGTCCCGCAGCGTCAGCGGACCGCCTGCCGAGCTCGACGCGTCGAACACCACCACCCCGGCCACATGCATAGGAAGGCCTGGACGTTCGATCGCCAGAAAAGAAGCTTCGAGAGCTGTGAGCTCTGCTTGCGCAGCCACGCTTCGACCGTAATCGTCCGGGTGGCAACCGGACAGAACCGACAGTCCCTCCAAGGCTGAGTCTTCCGGCTCTGCGCGAGGCCCGGCCCGCGTGCGCACGATCAGCTTTGGGATGAGCTCTTTCGCAGCGTTGCCGGAAACCGTGCGCGAGGAGGCATTGTCGCGCGCCGACCTGGCGTGACTCCACGCGGAAGCGCCGACCAACCACTTCGTCGTGACGTCGCTGGCCCTTTTCGACGAGCCGCTGAACGTCGATCGGCTCAGGACGATGCTCGCGCACCGAATCGCGCTGCATCCGCGCCTCTCGCAGGTGATCACCAAGCCGATGAACCCACTGGCCGGCCAGCGCTGGTCGGCGGCGCGCGACTTTGACCTTGCTGCACACATTCACCGCACCGCCCTGGCCGCGCCCGGCGGCCTGAAAGCGCTGGCCGCTTACGTCGGGCGCCTCGCGGGCAGGCCGCTCGATCTCGGCCTTCCGCTGTGGCCTAAGCCACCTGCCGTCCCGGTGGAAATAGCTCCGAGGGCCAGCTGGACGGCTTCGTGTCGGGCCGGCTCAGGCGATCAGCCCGACCGCGCGGTAAGGAGGAAAGCTCAGCGCCCAGATTGCTTCCACGCAGCGAGGCTGTCGTCGTTCTGACGGCGCACTCGAGGACCCGGCTCGGCGTCCTCCTGCTCATGTAGTTGAACCCCATCGCACGAAGGTCGTCCGCCTGCGGCTCGAGAAGCAGCACTCGCTTTTCTTTCCGCCTGAGGGCGAGGACCTCGCGGTCGACGAGACGCCGGTTGTCGCCCCTGAAGAATGCCGCGATCGGACCAGATGGTTGGAGGAGGCGGCCGCGATGGCGTGAAGACATGGGGTTCAGGCATATGACCAGCTCCGCATCGGCGCCGGCCGCCAGATCCAGGTTCGTCGGCGAGTACATCCCGCCGTCGATGTATCTCCTGCCCTGCACGTCGACGGGGCGATAGAACCCGGGGATCGCGCACGACGCGGCGACGGCGTCGGCCAGGGCCACGTCGGGGGAGCCCCGCCGCCCGAATACGACGCGTTCGCCGGTGTCGTAGTCGATCGCGACGATCCAGAGGTTCGGATGCGCCGCCCAGCCTTCGGGCACCACTTGCTTGACGACCGTTTTCAGCGGCTCTGTTGAGATCATCCCCTGCGGCAGCCATGCGACGATGCCGGCGGGTCCGTACTTGAACGGTTCGCGCAGGCTGCGCAGCGCAAGCTCGGGCGATGCGAGCACGGGACGCGGAAAGCTCCAGTGGATCTGGAGGCTCGCCCCGAAGCGGTCGGATCGCGATCCGACCAGGCCTGGCAGCCCCTGAAGCGCTTCGCCTGACCCGTACGCCATGAGCAACCACGGCGGAACCGCGGACGCGAGCATCGATCCGACCATCGAGCCGGCAGACGTACCGATTACATAGTCAGCGCTCCCTGGGTCCCATCCGGTCTCGGTCGCGATCGCGTGCAGGACGCCGATCATCCATGCCCCGCCGACGAGCCCGCCACCGCCCAGAACCAGCGCCGTGCGCGGCGGTGATGCCATCAACACAACGGTCCACCAGGTGCGACCATCGAGGCCAGGGCCTGTCAGCCTGAGAGATAGGGCCGTTCGGCCGTGACCCCCGTCACCCCACAGCCTCAGTCTCGATCAAGGAGGGCTGAGCATGAGTTCTATGACTTCTCCTGTGGTCGAGCGGGCATCGAGTGAGGCGTCGCGAACTGCACTGACGATCCCGGGGGTCTTCTTCGAGCAGGCTGCCAGGTTTGGCTTGCGCGAGTACCTGCGCTACTTCCGCGACGGTTCGTGGCAGAGGCTCAGCTGGAACGAGACCGCCGAGCGTGCGGTGCGGGTCGCGTGCGGTTTGATCGCGGCCGGGTTGAAGCCCGGCGATCACGTCGCGTTGCTGTCCGAGAACCGCGTGGAGTGGCTTTACTGTGACCTCGCCATCCTGGCGGCGGGCGGCGTCACGGTTCCCATCTATCCGAGCCTCGCTTCGCACGTAGCCGGCGAAATCGCCGAAGACGCACAGGCCGAGCTGGCCATCGTGTCGAACGCCCAGCAAGCCGCCAAGCTCGGCGGGCGCAGGCACCCGAGACGTGTCTTCACGATCGACGGCGACATCGTCGCGTGGGTTGAGAACGCCCCGGGCCCTGGCCTCGCGAGTGAGCTCGCCGGCCGGCTAGCGGCTCTGCGGCCGGACGCGGTCGCCACGGTGGTCTACACCTCCGGCACGACGGGCGAACCCAAGGGCGCGATGCTCACGCACCGGCACTTCGTGGAGATGGGCAAGAGCGCGCTGCAAGCGTTCCGTATCGGACCGGAAGACCGCCTGCTGTCGTATCTGCCTTACTCGCATGTCCTGGAGCGCGTGGACGGGATCTTCATCGAGACGATGGCGGGCAGCTCGTTCTGGCTCGCTCGTGGCATGGACACGCTGGTCGAAGACATCCAGGCCTCACGGCCAACGGTGATGCTGGGTGTACCCCGCGTCTTCGAGAAGGTGTACGAGGCCGTGTTCGACCAGGTGCGCAACCAGCCCGTCTACCGGCGCGCCATCTTCAGCTGGGCGCTGGGCATCGGAGCGGAGCGTCTTCACGGCAACCCCGGCCCCTGGCTGCGGTTGCGAGTCCGGATCGCCGACCGCCTCGTCCTGGGACCCCTCCGCACGCGCCTGACCGGTGGCCGGCTGCGCTTCTTCATCAGCGGGGGCGCTCCGCTGAACGAGAAGGTGGAGGAGTTCTTCTGGTCGATCGGCGTGAAGATCCTGCAGGGCTGGGGATTGACCGAGACAACCTCTGGCGTCACCTCCAACACCGAGGAAGAGCATCGGTACCGAACCGTGGGGAAAGCGCTCCCGGGCACGAAGATCCGCATCGAAACGGACGGTGAGATCCTCGTGAAGGGCCCCGGCGTGATGCTCGGCTACAAGAACAGGCTGGAGGCCACTGCCGAGATGATCAGCGACGGTTGGCTCAAGAGCGGCGATATGGGGTTCGTCGACAGCGACGGCTTCCTGACGATCACCGACCGCAAGAAGGACCTGATCAAGACGTCCGGTGGCAAATACGTCGCCCCGCTCCCCATCGAATCGCAGCTCGAGAGCGAGCGTTACATCAAGGCGTCGTTGGTGGTGGGCGACGAGAGGCCATACGTGGTCGCGTTGATCGTGCCCGATTGGGAAGCGCTGCGGGCCGACCTCGGTCTGCAGGGTGAGCCCTCGAGCCTGGTGAACGACGCCGAACTTCGCGCGCGTTTCTCAAAGATCCTCGACGAGGTGAACAAAGGCCAGGCGAGCTTTGAGACCGTCAAGTACTTCGCCCTTCTCCCTCGCGATTTCACCGAGGCCGAAGGCGAGCTGACCCCAACCTTGAAGAAGAAGCGCCGCGCCATCCTCGAGCACTTCAAGAACCAGATCGAGGCGCTCTACACCTCCCACTCTCATAAGGGATGAGCTAGCGAATATCGAGGTGCAGATCGAGGGCCGGCGCGTCGTCCTGCTTTCCGATGATGACCAGCGCCGCGCCCTCGGCCGGCCCGATCGTCATGGTCGTTGAGTTGTTGAAGAAGTTCTGGTTCCCGCCCAGCCGTCCGTCGGTGTAGCTGGGCATCGCCGCGATGGCTTTGCTCTTCGCGCCCACAACGCCGGCGATGGTCAGGTTGCTCTCAGTGAAGGGGATTCGCGCCGACGCCCCGATTCCGATGCCGACGTTGAATAGGCTCAGGACGATGCCCACCGTGAGGACGAAAAGGAAAAGGCCGCCGCCACACCCGCAACCCCGGTTGCGATACCGACTGCGTGGCCTGCCGGTCCGCTCCTCGCTCATTGAATCAAGCCTACTCAGTCCAGGCCTGGTTGCCGCGCCTGGCGGGAGGTTCCGATGCTCAGCCTCCGGCCGCCCACCGCTCGCCACAGTCCGGCGCCCAGGAAGGCGATCACCGCGCCCAGGGCCAGGTAGGCGACCTGCAGCCACGACTGGGGCTTGTCCAGGCCGTAGGTGACCGGCGAGAAGCCGACGGCGGCAATCTCCACCAGCTCGAAGCCGGTGATCATGACCGCGGACACCATCGCGGCCGCCCCACCGAGCTTGGGCCGGAAGATCACCGCCATCGCTGCGATGAGCGCGCTTCCACCCACCAGCACCCCCAGGGCGAGAGCGGGCACCGTGTAGTCGGGAAAGATGCTGCCGGCGATCCACTCGCGGGGCAGTCCAGGTATGACGGTGAATGCGCTCACAATCGCGCTCACCGCAAGAACGGAATCCAGTACGAGCAGCGTGATGCGAGTCTTCCAGTTGGACATTCCCTTATTGCCTCCACCCTCAAAGATGAGACACGCGGGACCACACGGCGCGAGGCGACAGGCCCGGAAAGTGGGGGTCGTTGCGCACCTGCTGCGGCCAGAGAGCCCGTGTAACCTGGGAATCACCAGGAGGTAGAGCCAATGACGGATACCAGCACGAAGGAGGCCTGGACTCGATTCCAGGCGGACATGAAATCGCTGGCGTCGGAGCTGCACCGCCATTACAAGGACGCAGACGACGACACGAAGGCGGCAGAGATCAACAGCGCCCTGCGGCAAATCGGGCAGACCACCGAGAAGTTCTTCGCTTCGCTGGATGTCGCGGCCAGCGATCCCGAGGTACGGGCCAGCACAAAGCAGGCCGCGCGATCGTTTGGCGCTGCGCTGGCAGGGACGTTTCGCGAGGTGGGGGACGAGCTGGACAAGGCCCTCCGGCAGAAGCCGACTCCCAAGTAGCCTTTAGCGCAGCGATTCACGCAGACCTCTTTCAGGCGAAGGCAAGTGTGAGGTCGCTAGAGGACCATCGCCCGCGCTTTCGCCGTCAGGCCGCGATCCAGGTGACGGAAGAAGAACGCGAGCGGGATCAGGCCGATGACAAAGATCACACCGAACATACCGGGCGGCCTGCCGGCGGAGTGCCGGTCGGGCCCGCCACAAAGGAAGAGAGGGCCGCTTGCGCGGCCCTCTGGTTCTTTGCGAATTTGAGCTGACTAAGTGCGGGCGGCTGCCTTGCGCGGGGCGTAGTACTGGCGCCAGATCAGGCGGTGGATGGGGATCCAGCGCGGAATATCGCGAAGAATCGGAATGAACGGAACCAGGGCCAGCGCTGCGGTAAGCAGCGTCATGAGGAGGATGATCCCCAGGTCCGCGTTGCCTGCATTCAGGCCGATGATCCCGGTGGCGCTATTGAAGGGAAACACCTGGTACCACACCGTGTACAGCCACAACCAGGTCTGCCCGGGGTAGCTGCCGGTCTCGTTCATCATTCCCCACAAGCTGCCGGTCAGGTGGGCGTCCGACGCCAGGCTGGCCAGGTAGCCGCCATCGCCGATGAAAAGCAGCGGCTGCGTGTAGTCGGTCTGGTAGAAGCGCCCGTTGGTTGTGAGCAGCCCATCGAGGCCGCCCGACTGTGCGACTGCCAGCAGGTTGGACATCATGACTGGCAGCGGGCCGTAGTCGCCCGTGACCACGACCACATTGCCGTCCGTGATTGTCGCGTCGGCAAGCGCTTTGGTATAGGCGTCCAGCCACTTGCTCTGCTGGTCCGAGCTGGCGTTCTGCCAGGCGGCGAGCGCAGTTCCGAGGACCGTGTTGCTGAAGCTCGCCCGCTGTAGGGGTTCAATCACGAACGCGTTGGCCGAATCGATTGGGATTCGGACTCCGAACCACTTCTGGGGTGCGATCGGACCCCAGTTCTGTCCGGGTCCCACCGAGTTGTACGGAGGACCGTAGGCGGAGCTCACCGTCGCACCTGCGAGCTCGTTGGTGGCCGTGGTGACCAGGTCCACGGGGTCCTGCTGGGCCCACGTGGCTATCGTCACCGGCGCCACATCGGGCGAGGAGAGGATGGCCGCAATCAACACGGCGAGCACGCCCACACCCGCGATGGCCAGCACGAGCTCCTTGACGAGGTCGTAGGGCACCATTCGCACGCCGCGGTAGTACTCCTCTTGAGTCGCGCCCATCGGTTTGATCATCGCGCGCCTCCTTCGGGGTCGATTGGTTTCACAACGCCGCGGGAGCGCACCATGACGATGTGGGCGACCACCAGGATCGTGACCCCGATCGGCAGCAGCATCATGTGCAAGCCATACATCTGGCCGAAGTTCAAGACGTTGAAGAATGCTCCCGCACCGGCGCCGTTCATGGCGTCCTTGGCATTGAGCGCGATGAACTGGCCGTCGAAATTCTGCTGCGAGAGGTAACCGGTGAACGCGGTGAGAATGCTGATTCCGAAGATCACGACGCCGATCATCCAGGTCGCCGCGCGACCGCTGCGCCAGCCGGCCATGAAGTACTGGCCCCAGAGATGCAAAACCATAAAGATGAAGAACAGCTGAACCGACCAGAAATGGAGGCTGTTGAAGAACTTCCCGAGGTGTGAGTCGTGCCACCACTGGGGTCCCATGAACGAGAGGACGACGCCGCTCAAGATCACCCAGAACAGCGCCGCGATCGTGACCACCCCGAACACGTAAACCCAGGAACCGACGTAGTAAGGCTGCCGGTCGGGGAGAAGGTGGTCCATCGGGAGGTGGCGGTCGATCGCCTGGCGGAGGCGCACTGTCCAGCTCTCGGGCTTCCCCGGCGTGCTGCCTCCGACGCTACTTGTTGCCGACATCGTCACCCTCCCCAGCGTGCGGGAACGGTGCGATGAGCGCGATCGCGAAAAGCACGATCATGCCGCCGATCACGATCAGGTTCGGCACGGAAATGAGGATGAACCCCCAGTGAAAGTAAGTCGCCGGTGTATCCATACGTTTCTCCTTTAATAACCCTCGGGCGTCAATTTGAACCTGCGGCCCCTAAGTGTCAACAGGGCCTGAAGGCCCTACCCCAGTAGGGACCCCGGCCCTAGCCCCCCTGCAGGTGCGACGTGACACTCGGGACATCCAGGCAAGGAGGAGTGAAATGTTCAAGCACATTCTGGTCGCGATCGACGGTTCCCCTTACTCGCAGGAGGCCCTTCCTGCGGCGGTCGAAATGGCCAAGAAGTTCGACGGCGAGATCCTCGTCCTGCACGCGAGCGAGCACGACCGGGGTCGGGCCGTCGTTTACTCGCTCGAGACGCCTGCCGGGGCCACCGCGCTGGTTGCCGATGCCGTCAAGAAGCTGCAGGACGCGGGCGTGGCCGCAAAGGGGCAGCTCGTTGACGTGGCCGCAGGGCACGTCGCGAAAGCCATCGTAGAAACCGCGGAGGCGAACGGCGTCGACCTCATCGTGATGGGCTCGCGAGGCCTGTCCGATGTCCAGGGCATGATGCTGGGCAGCGTCACGCACAAGGTCATGCAGACGGCGGTCATCCCAGTCCTGGTGGTCAGGACTTCAGCGGCGAAGCCGGCGATCCCCGGCGGTTCGGTGGCGAGCTTCACGCACTGAGTCGTCCAATAGTTGCTGTGGCTCAACACGGGTCGCGATCGGTGGGCCGGGTCGGCGGAGCGCCGTCGCAGTGGGAGACGAAGGTGCTGGAGTCGCTTCCAGACGGCGTTCTGGTCGTGGACGAGGCAGGCCGCATCGTGTACGCCAACCGGCAGGCCGAACGGCTGACCGGGTACCGGCGCGGCGAGCTGTTGCGGCGCCCGGTCGAGCTGCTCGTGCCGGCGAGCCTCCGGGCGATGCACCGAGACGAACGAATCGGTTACACAGCGCAACCAAGACCAAGGCCAATGGGCCCTGCCGATCGCGACTTCCGCTTGAGGAGGAAGAACGGCTCCGAGCTCATCGCCGATATCGCGCTCGGTCCGATCGGGCGGCTCGGCAGCCACCAAACGGTCGCGACGATCCGGGATGCGACCGAACGGATAAGGATGGAGAACGACCTGAAACACAGGGCACTTCACGATCCGCTGACCGGCCTTGCCAATCGGGCGCTCTTTTTTGACCGCCTCCATCAGGCAATGCTTGGGTTCAAACGCGACCGCCGGCCCACCGCTGTCGCAATGCTCGACCTCGACGGCTTCAAAACCGTCAACGACGCGTTTGGCCATGTCGCCGGCGATCACGTCCTCAAAGAGGTCGCGGCGCAACTCCAGGCAGGCATTCGATCGACCGACACCGTGGCGCGGATTGGCGGCGACGAGTTCGCGTGGATCCTGCCCAGCGTCGGCGGTGTGCCGGCTGCTGTGCGCAAGGTCCGGATGCTGCTGCGCTCCGTCGTGCGAGCCTACCCGGTGGACGGCAAGCAAGTCGAGGTGGGGGTTTCGGCGGGCATCGCATTCTTCCCCATCGACGGCAGGAACGCGGACGCGCTGATGCGCCACGCGGATCTCGCCCTGTACACGGCAAAGCGCCAGGGTGGCGGCCTTGCTTCCATCGCCCACCGTGTCCCGGGCCATGGAGCGCGGCGGCGAGCCTGATGCGTCTGGCGTGAATGTGTTCCCGCCAAACATGCATGCTGACTCCGTGACGGCGGCATACCCCGCCCACCGCGAGGCGACCGTCGTTCTGCGCGATGGGTCGACGCTGACCATCAGACCGGTTCGAGCCGACGATGCCACCGAGCTTGGACGCTTCTTCGCCGACCTGTCGCTGGAGTCGCGTGTCTTCCGCTTCTTCGCGGCTGTCGTCAACGCGAACTCCTCCATCCAGAGGATGGTCAACGTCAACTACACGTCCAGCTACGGCCTCGTCGCCGTTGCGGGCGCGCCGGCCCAGATCGTCGGACACGCCATGTATGTCGAGATCGCGCCGCGAAGGGCGGAGATGGCCCTCGCGGTCGCCGACGCTTACCAGGGTCGGGGCCTCGGCACGATCCTGCTGGGACAGCTGGCGGAGGCGGCAGCCGCCGCAGGGTTCGAGATGTTCGAGGCGGTGGTCCGGCCGGAGAATCACCGGATGCTGCAGATGCTCCGCGAGAGCGGGTTTCCGGTGCACGCGCGGTCCGAGCCCGGCGAGGTGCATGCGGACCTTCCCACCAGGATCGGCCCCGATGGAATCCGCCAGTTCGAGGATCGCGAACGGCTGGCCGCGGTGGCGGCCGTGACCCACCTGCTGGCGCCTCGGTCGGTGGCCGTGATCGGCGCCTCCCGGCAGGAGGGCAGCATCGGCGCCGCCGTCATGCACAACCTCGTCGCGTACGGATACCGTGGCCCGCTCTACCCGGTCAACCCCGCGGCGACCGAGATCGAGGGCGTTCGCGCTTTCCCATCGGTGCTGGCGATTCCTGGCGACGTGGAGATGGCCGTGGTCACGGTTCCCGCCGCGGTCGTCACAAAGGTCGCGCGCGAGTGCGCGCAGAAAGGCGTGCGCGGGTTGGTCGTGATCTCGGCGGGGTTTGGCGAGGCCGGGCCCGAGGGCGTCGCTCTTCAGCGCGAGCTGGTCGAGATCTGCCGCCAGGCCGGCATGCGGCTGGTGGGCCCGAACTGCATGGGCGTGATCAACAGCGCGCCCGACGTTGCGCTCGACGCCACGTTCGCCCCTGACCGCCCGGTCGCGGGCCGAATCGGATTCCTGTCCCAGAGTGGCGGCCTCGGGCTTGCGGTGATGGCTCGCGCCCAGGCCCTCGGGTCAGGACTTTCATCTTTCGTGTCGGTCGGCAACAAGGCCGACCTGTCCGGCAACGACTTCATGCAGTACTGGGAAAGCGACGCCCAGACGGACGTGATCATGCTGTATCTGGAGTCATTCGGAAACCCGCGTAAGTTCGCGCGCGTAGCGCGGCGCGTGAGCCGGTCCAAGCCGATCCTGGCCGTGAAGGGCGGTCGCACGGTGGCTGGAAACAGGGCGACGTCGTCTCACACGGGTGCGCTCCTTTCCGCTTCCGATATCACGGTCGACGCGCTGTTCCAGCAGGCGGGGGTGATCCGCACCGACACGCTGGCGGAGCTGTTCGATGCCGCCCTCCTGCTGAGCAGCCAGCCACTTCCGACCGGCAAGCGGGTCGCCATTCTGACCAACGCGGGCGGTCCGGCGATTCTCTGCGCCGACGCATGCGAAGCCGGCGGGCTCATCGTGCCCCCACTTCCGGAGCAGGTGCGCAAGACGCTCGCTGCATCCATGCCTGCCGCGGGGTCAACCGCCAACCCCATCGACATGCTGGCCGCCGCAAATGGCCAGGACTACGAGCGGGCGATCTTGGTCCTGGCCGCTTGCGAAGAGATCGACGCCATCATCGTGATCTTCACGCCGCCCCTGATCACGAAAGGGACAGAGGTGGTGCGCGCGATCCATCGTGCCGCTCACGCCCTGCCCCGCGCGATACCGGTGCTCAGTGTGTTCATGTCGAAGCAAGCCGCGCCGCGTGTGATCGAAGCAGACGGCGCCCGGATTCCCCACTACCCGTTTCCCGAAGAGGCGGCGCGGGCCTTGAGCCTTGTCGCGCGCTACGGCGCCTGGCGCTCGGCGCCTGAGGAGAAGGTCGAAGAGATCGGCGGCATCGATGGCGACCGGGCGGTAGCGACCGTCGCCGCAGCCCTTGCGGCCGGAGCCGGTTGGATGGACGGGCCGGCCATCTCGGAGCTCCTGGCGTGCTACGGGATCCCGTTCGTGGAAACGCGCCAGGCGGGCTCACCGGGTGAAGCCGGACGCGAGGCCAGGGGAATGGGGCAGGAGGTCGCGCTAAAGGCGATCGCGACGGGAGTGCTGCACAAGTCCGACGCGGGGGCGGTCCGGCTTCGCCTCAAAGGTGCGTCCCAGGTGGAGCGCGCCGCCAGGCAGATGTCGGATGCCCTGGAAGCGGCCGGCCACCACGTCTCCGGCTTCCAGGTCCAGCCGATGGTGCCGGACGGTGTCGAAATGCTGGTCGGAGTCGTCCAGGACCAGCATTTCGGACCTGTGCTGGCGTGTGGAGCCGGCGGCACCGCGACCGAGCTGCTCAAGGACGTCGCGGTCCGCATCACCCCGATCACGAGAGGCGACGCGGACCGGATGGTCAGGTCGCTGAAGACCTTCCAGCAGCTCGACGGCTACCGGGGCGCTCCGCGGGCGGACGTCGCCGCCCTGGAAGACGTCCTGCTGCGTGTCAGCGCCCTGGTCGAGGCCCACCCGGAAGTCGCTGAGATGGACCTCAACCCTCTCGTCGTTCACGCGGCGGGCGCGGTGGTCGTCGACGCCAGGATCCGGCTCGAGCGCGGTGCGTCCAGGCCGCCCATCGGGTCCCGCTGATGTAGCTGGCGAGAGTCAGGTCGGGATGCCGGCCTGGCCGCGTGGACCTTTCTTCCGCCGAGCCTTTGCTTCCTCGGCGTGATGCCACCAGCGCAGATTGAAGGTGGTGATCCAGGGCAGCTCGACCTGCGGAAGAGACCGCAGCTGGACACCCTCGACCAGGCGCTTGCCGAGCTTGTGAGTGCCCCTTCTCTCACGCATGACGCTCACGGGCCGGCACCATCTCCGCGGAGACCGTATCGGTCAGGCGCCTGGGGTGATATTTGATCCCAACCACGCCGGGTACTGCCGTCACGCGACGAACGATCTGCTCGGCCAGGCTGTCCACCTCAGTGACGCCGTAGATGTTGACGACGCCGTCCATCACCTCGATCTCTGAGCTTGCGAGGTCGGTCGACGGAGGGTCAGCGAGACTCCTTACGACGTCCTTGCGGATCGACTCATCGCTCCGGAGAAACACCTTGAGAACCTGTGCCCGGGTGATGATGCCGACCAGGCGCCGGCTCGCGTCGACCACCGGCAGGATCCGCACGTGATGCTGGAACATGAGGCTGGCCGCGGAAGCAAGCGTCGCGCCGGCCGCCGTCGTGACGGGGTGGCTGGTCATCAATTCGGCCGCCCTCATCGCCTTTGCCTTGCCGCGCGCAGGTCTGGCTTCCTTGGCAAGCAAATCGGACTCGGAAACGATTCCGACAATCCCGCAATCGCAATCGACCACGGGGACCGCGCTCAGCTGATGAATGCGCATCAGGTTTGCGAGAGCTTTGAAAGACGTTGTACGCCCAACAGTGACGGGGTCTTTGGTCATGACATCGGCGACGGTCCAGTTCATCGACTTCTCACCGTGCCCACCATCTCGCTCGGCGCGACCACGTAACAGGGCCTATCGGCCTGCCGCGGCGGGGACCTGTCTGGCGCCGCCCGTCGATGGATCTGGTTCAGCTGCCGGTCCATGGCCCGCCGTTTGCACTTCGCCGCCGGTCAAGGCCCTCAGCGCGTTGAGGATCACGGCCACATCGATTGCCTCCTGGAAGAAGGCGCCCGCCACCGGCGGCAGCACCCCGAGAGTGGCAAGAACCATTCCAAACCCGGAGAGGGCCATGCCGGCGATAACGCTCTGAACCGCAATGTGTTGAGCACGCCTGGCGATGACGACCGCCTCCGCGACCCGGTCCAACCGGTCGACCACGATCACGGCGTCCGCGGCTTCGGATGAGGCCGTCGCCCCGCGGGCTCCCATAGCGATTCCGACGTCGGCAGCGGCGAGCGCGGGCGCGTCATTCACGCCGTCCCCGACCATGACCGTGACTCCCGCCGCCCGCTCGTGCAAGACCGCCTGCACCTTCTGCTCGGGCGTGTGCTCGGACAGGACAGTGTCCACGCTCAATGACGCGCCGACCGCCTGCGCGACCTCGGGCCGGTCGCCGCTCAGGAGGACGATCCGCGTTATGCCCGCCATCCGCAAAGCCCGCAGCGCCTCGGGCGTGTCCTCTCGCACCGGGTCTTCGAGGACCAGGGCGCCCGCGATCTCGCCGTCGACCGCGACCAACACCGACATCGAGCCGCGAGCGGCGAGCCGGTTCCGGAGCTCGATGGCGGTATCTGGCAGCGGATTGCCCGCGGCGAGCCACCGTGCCTGGCCAAGCGCGACCCGATGGCCCGATACCGCGCCCTCGATTCCCCTGCCGCCGTGCTCGCGTACATCGGTCGGGAATTCGAGGTCCAGCTGTCTTGCCGTGGCGGCGGAGACGATGCCTCCAGCGAAGACGTGCAGCGAGACCTGGTCCAGCGACGCTGCGAGCCGCAGCATCTCGTCCGGTTCGAGCGCGCCGAACGTTTCAATCGACGCGACCCTCGGGGAACCAGACGTGAGCGTGCCGGTCTTGTCGAAGATCAGCGTCCGAGCTCGACCCAGGGTCTCCAGCGCCCCGCCCCCCTTGACGATGATCCCGCGGCTGGCGGCCCGCGAGATGCCCGCCACGATCGCCACCGGCGCCGCCAGGATCAAAGGACAAGGCGTCGCCACCACCAGCACGGCCAGGGCGCGCACCGGGTTGCCGGAGACTCCCCACGCAACCAGCGCGACCCCGAGGGTCAATGGCAAGAACCACATCGCGTATCGGTCGGCCAGCCGCACGAAAGGTGCCTTCGATTCCTGGGCCTCGCGCACGAGGCGCACGATGCCCGCGTAGGTGCTCTGGTCGGCGGTCGTCAATGCGCGCATGTCGAACGGCGCGTCCGCATTGATCACGCCGCTTCGAACTGTGTCACCGACCAGGCGCTCCGCCGGCCTTGACTCGCCTGTCAGCGCCGACTCGTCCAGCACGGCGGACGGCGACGTGATCACACCGTCGACCGGCACCACCTCGCCGGGCTTCACCAGCAGCAGGTCGCCTTTCCTGACCTCGCCGATGGCGGGAGCGGTCAGTAAGCCGTGCTCATAACGGTGCACCACCTGCGGCGCCCTCGCGAGAAGGGCGGACAGCTCGCGGCGGGCGCGTGAGCCCGCGTACCGCTCGAGGGCCTGACCGCCGGACAGCATCAGGCCGACCACAGCCCCGGCCAGGTACTGGCCCAGGATCAGTGACCCCCCCATCGCGAGGAGGGCGATGAGATCGACCCCGGTTTCGCGGTGAAGCAGGTCGCGCGCCACCGAGATGCTCAGAGGGATCAGCGCCAGTACCACGGCTGTGGCCCACGCGACGTCAGCCGCCCCCTGGATTCCCACAAGCCACAGCACACCGCCGGCCACGACAGCGGCCAGGACGATGAGGAGAAGCGCCGCTGGACTTCCTTCCAGCGGTGGGCTCTTGGCTTCAGGTCGGCGAGAGTCTTCCGGCCGTGGCATCAGCGTTCCCGAGGGGTCTCGCCTGTGGCGAACCGCACCTCGAGCACGCCGGGCACCGTCAGAGCCACAGATTCGGCGAGCCTGCGGCTGGATGCCTCCGAGCCGTCGACCCGGATCGTCGCGACTCCGGCCGCCACGCTCACGTTGCCGCTGCCGATGTCATCCAGACCCAGCTCACGCAGGCGAAGCTCGATCTCGCCTTCGATGTCCGCGTCGCGCCGTGCGATCACCTTGATCAGATCGCGCCGGCTGAGAATGCCGACGACGTGGCGTCCCTGCACGACCGGGACGCGTTTGATGCCTGCCTCGAGCATGATCCGCGCTGCTTGTGACACCTCGCTTCCGGTCGAGACTGTAAGGACTTCTCTGGTCATCACCTCGGCTACGGTTTTGGGAGAGCTGCCGGCCGTCGGAGCCAGCGGCGTCGCCTGCGTCCGCGGATCGGGCCGGGTTTCGATTGACATCAGGTCAGCCTCGGAGACGATGCCCACGAGCTCGCCTCTGGCGTTGACGACCGGCAGGGCCGATACGCTGTGCTCCGCAAGCAGGGTGGCCGCGGCCTTGATCCCGGCATCAGCCGCAACCGTGACGACCGGACGCGACATGATCTCGTCAACCTTCACGACCACAAAGCTGAGTCATCGCGCTCGCGAGCGACAGGTACAACAGACCTCTTGTGGAGGTGCCTCCTGGCCCTGTGGTTCCGCGCCCAGGACGGCGAGCGTTAAATGAGCCGCGTGATAACGCCTGTGGCGGATGCACAACCGAGCCTCGCAGGCGTTGACCTGATCGGGGCTGCCCGCCTGAACCAGGCGGAGATGCTTGCTGCATCCGGCAGCTCGGAGGCGGGCCTGACGGAAGTTGAGGCAAGGCTGCGCCTGGCGCGCTTCGGCCCCAACGCCATCCGCAGCCACGGCGCGCGGCCGCTCGCGGTGCTTGTCCGCCAGCTGCGCAATCCTCTGCTCATCCTGCTGGCGGGGGCCACCATCGTTTCCCTCATCGTCGGAGAGAGGACCGACGCGATCATCATCCTGGCCATCGTCGGCCTCAGCGTCGGGCTGGGGTTCTTCAACGAATACCGATCGGAGCGCGTCGTCGAAGCTCTGCATGCGAGCATCCGCCATCAGACGGTCGTCGTCCGTGACGGCCATCAGCTGACGGTCGATGTCACCGAGGTGGTTCCGGGTGACATCGTGATGCTCCGAACCGGCGACCTCGTTCCCGCCGATCTCCGATTGCTGGAGGCTCGAGAGCTCGAGTGCGATGAGGCGGTGCTCACGGGCGAGGCGATGCCGAAGACCAAGCGCGCCGAGCCAGAGCAGGGGACCGACCTGGTCGAGCTTGGACTCCGCTCGATCGCGTACATGGGGACCACGGTGCGGGGTGGGTCTGGCAGCGGCGTCGCCATCCAGACCGGCCCGCGCACGGCATTCGGCAAGATCGCGATCCGGTTGGGCGAGCGGCAGCCGGAGACCGTGTTCCAGCGCGGGCTGCGCAGCTTTTCGATCCTTCTCGTTCGCGTGACGGCCATCCTTGCGGGCGGGATTTTCGTGGCGAACTGGCTTTTGGGCCGTCCGGTGCTGGAGTCGGCGCTGTTCTCGCTGGCGATCGCGGTCGGGCTCACGCCGCAACTGCTGCCGGCCATCGTCACCATCAGCCTCGCTTCAGGGGCGCGCAACCTCGCGCGCAAGAGCGTCGTGGTCAAGCGGCTGATCAGCATCGAAGACCTCGGCAACATCGAGATCCTCTTCACCGACAAGACCGGCACCCTGACCGAAGGCCGGATTACTTTTCAGCAGGCGATCGATCCGTCGGGAAAGCAAAGCGACGAGGTCCTACGATTCGGACTCCTCTGCGCGACAGGTGACAGCGCCGACCTCGCCGGGTCGGGCAACGCCCTCGACGCGGCATTGCTCGCGACCGCCGCTCCACCACCAGGCTATCAACAGGTCGATCACCTGCCCTTCGACCACGAGCGGCGCCTGATGTCGGCCCTGGTCGCAACCCCCGATGGCGCAAAGCTGCTGATCACCAAGGGCGCGCCTGAATCGGTTCTGCCGCGGTGCCTCGACGTGCCACCTGACGCCCAGGGGACTCTGGACCGGCTGTTCGGCTCGGGGGCGCGCGTCGTCGCCGTGGCAAGCCGCGCGTGGCAGGGCGCCGCGCGATGCGTCCTCACCGACGAGCGGGACCTCGAGCTCAAGGGATTCATCACGTTTCTGGACGCGCCCAAGGCCGACGCCGCCGCGTCGCTCGCGCAGCTCAAGCTCCTGGGGATTCAGGTCAAGATCGTCACCGGCGACAACGTGCTCGTCGCCGAATCGGTCTGCCGATCGATCGGCCTCGACTTCGGCGAAGCAATCACCGGCCCGGAGCTGGATAAGCTCACCGACCAGGAGCTGCTGGAGCGAATTCCGCGCACAGGCATCTTCGCGCGCGTCTCGCCCGACCAGAAATCGCGAATCATCGTTGCCCAGCGCGGGCTCAACAAGGACGTCGGCTTCCTTGGAGACGGAGTGAACGACGCCGTCGCGCTGCGGGATGCCGACGTCGGAATCTCGGTGGACACGGGCAGCGAGGTCGCCAAAGACGCGGCTGACATCGTGCTCCTGGGAAAGGACCTGGGGATCCTCGCGGGCGGCGTCCTCGAGGGCCGGCGGATCTTTTCGAACACCATGAAGTACGTCCTGATGGGGACGTCGTCGAACTTTGGAAACATGTTCAGCGCCGCGGGCGGTTCGCTGCTCTTGAACTTTCTGCCGATGACGCCGACTCAGATCCTGCTCAACAACCTGCTGTACGACGCCGGCGAGATGACAATCCCCACCGATCGTGTCGACCCCGAGCTGCTGCAGCGTCCCGCGCAGTGGGACATCCATTTGATCCGCCGCTTCATGGTTTTCTTCGGCCCGATCAGCTCGATCTTCGACTTCTTGACCTTCGGCGTGATGCTGTTCGTCTTTCATGCGCGCGGCAGCCTGTTTCAAACGGCCTGGTTCTCGGAGTCGCTGGCGACGCAGAGCCTGGTCATATTCGCAATCCGTACACGCCGCTCGCCATTCTTTCGAAGCAGGCCCGGCCTGGCGCTGACCGCGGGCACCATCGGCAGCGTGGCGGTCGGCTTGATCCTGCCCTTCACGCCTCTGGGCAGGTGGTTCGGCTTCACGCCACTTCCGCTCGGGTTCCTCGCGATCCTGGCGGCGATGGTGGTCGTGTACCTGGCTCTTGTCGAGGTCGGAAAGTCGTTCTTCTTCGGTCGGACTCCGTTGCGGCCTCCTGTCCTGATCGCGCACTGGACGCCTCCGGAAGCTGTCAAGAGAATCGAACGAATCGCTTCGCGGTGGAGCGTGCGTCCGAGACAGTGGGTGCGGTCGGGCGGCCGCGCCCAGAGGTAGCACTCTCCGCGACAAGGTAGGCGGGCGCTTTCGTGAGGCTCCCGCCGTACCACGGCATTCGCCCGATGCCCACGCCCCGCCACAGCACGAGGACGATTCGCGCAGCCAATGGATCGAAAGGCCCGCGCTGCGAGTGACCCTCGGCCCTACCCGCGGCACGGCTGAGGTAAGAGAGTCGAATCGGAGGTATTTGAGATGAACAGTCTGGTCGTTTACGGATCGCGTCACGGCAACACGCACAAGGTCGCGGAGGCCATTGCGTTTGAGCTCGGCAAGCACGGTGTCGTGCAGCTGGTGTCTGCGGAAGGCGCTCGCAAGGTGCTTCCTGAGCAGTTGGACCTCATCGTGGTCGGCGGCCCTACCGAGGCACACCGGGTCACGGAGCCGGTCGCCCAGTTCTTCGACCGCATAGGCAAGGAAGAGTTGGTTGGGAAGGCGGCCGCGGCCTTCGACACCCGCCTGCGATGGCCCGAATGGCTTTCGGGCTCAGCCGCAGCCGGAATCGCTCAGAGGCTGCACCAGGCGCGAGCCAAGCTGATCGCGCCGGAGGTCAGCTTCTTCGTCAGCGGCAAGCTGCCGGTGCTCGAGCCAGGCGAGTTGGAGCGTGCGGCCGCGTGGGCGGTGTCGCTCGCCGCCAGGGTGGAGTCGAAGGAGCACGTCTCGCTTCTCCTATGAGTCGAGGGCTGGGAGCCGCCGCGGCGATTCAGGCTGCGGCGGCATCCCGGCCGCTGCCGTGAGGATCTCGGGGAGGTGGTTCCACATCAACATGTGACCCTCTCCGGGGCAGAGTCGAAGCGTCGCGCCTGGCATGGCCGAAGCCAGGTAGCGGCCGTGATGCAGGGGGATCACCGCATCCTCGTCGCCGTGCCACAGCTGGACGGGGACCTGAATGTCTTCGAGGTCGAAACCCCAGGGTCGGGCCAGCATGCGGATGTCTTGCACGTAGCCGCCGACACCCGGTCGGAACGCTTCGCGCAAGGTGGCGGCGGCCCCGGCGTAGACGGATGGCAGGGAGAGCCATCGCCGGTCCGCCGGCGGTATCCCGTCATTGAAGTGATCGACGAAGAAGCCTGGGAAACGGCGAACCATGGGGCTCAGCAGCTTTGCCCCCGTCTCGAGCAGCCACGGGGCGCGAGAACCCAGCCACACTCCGGCGCGGGTTATGAACCGCATATCGGCCAGTGCGCCCGGTCGCTGCATAGGGCCCGGGCACCCGGTGACCACAACTTCGGTCAGGCGATGGGGGATGGCCGCCGCGCAAGCCAGCGCATAGATGCCACCACCCGACAGGCCGGTGATGCCAAACCGAGAGATGCCGAGGCAGTCGGCGAGCTCGGCGATGTCCCCAGGCCAGTCGAGCAGGCGGCGGTGCGGGTGGGGATCAGACAGCCCGTAGCCAGGACGGTCCGGAGTGATCACGCGGACGCCCAGCGAGCAATAGAGGTCGGGGTCCGCCTCGTGCTCGAGACGCGAGCCCGGCATTCCGTGCTGGTGAAAGATTGGCAAGCCGTTCGGATCGCCCAGCTCCGAGTAGGCGAGCCGCCTGCCGTCGCGGAGCTTCAGGAAAGAGTCCGCCATCGTGATGCCAAGCTTGGCGCGATTTGTTCCGGGCCAGGCAGGGTCGATCGACCCCGTGCGATCAGGCACCCTGGCTCATGAAGCGCGTCCCTATCTGGGCGTGACGGATGGCCCTTTTCTTCGCGCCTGTGCGCTCCTAGTTTGGTCTGAGTCGACAGTCACTTGCAGATGGAGGTGCACAGATGACAACTCGAACCCTTTCAGATGAGCTCGTTGAGCTCGACGCGCCGTTCGCGGAATTCTTCCGCACGTTGAGTGGGCCGTGGCCGTTCCGCCCGCTGCTCGCCCTGACCCCCGGCAAGCACTTCATCCCGACCGCGGACGTCTTCGCACGCAACGGAGACCTGGTCGTTCGGATGGATCTGCCCGGCATGGACCCCAAGGACATCCATGTGAAGGTCCAGGAGAGTGAGCTCGCAGTGACCGGCGAGCGGAAGCTGGACACGGAAGTCAAGGAGGCCGGCTACTTCCGAAAGGAGACCAGCTATGGCTTCTTCGAGCGCCACGTCTCCCTGCCGAAGGGTGTCAAGGAGAGCGCCATCAAGGCCGAGTACGGCAGCGGCGTGCTGGAGATCAGCATCCCGCGCCCGGCCGGCATCAACGGCGCGCCTCAGGTGAAGACGATTCCTGTGACGAAGGCCGCCAAGCCCTTCAAAGCCTGACCCCTCCTCCCCCCGTATGGAAGGGGCCGGAAGCTCTCCGGCCCCTTTCTCATGGCCGATAGACCCCTCCGCCGAGGGACCAGGCACCAATCCGACTGTGCCGTATGGCCCGCGTCAGCCGCCTCGCCGACCTGTTGACTTGTCATCAAGAGAGCCGTCCTAAAGCTCAATCAGAACCTCGCAAGAGGTCAATTCCATCAGGAGGAAAGCGACGTGAACAAGGCAATTCGGTGGCGAATCGTTTCTCTTCAGGCGATGCTGGTGATCATCCTTGCGTCGGCGTCAGGATTCCTGTTCTACGAAGGCAGCTTCGTGACGAACATGGTCAAGGACGAGCTGACCGCTCAGCAGATCTTCTTCCCGGGCACCGACCAGATCAAGGCCGGCGGCGCGCTGGACCCGGCGGAGTTCCCGCAGGAGATTCGGGACCAGGCCGGCAACCAGATCACCGACGGTA
Organism: Candidatus Dormibacteraceae bacterium; assembly: GCA_041482895.1. Classification (GTDB taxonomy): domain Bacteria; phylum Chloroflexota; class Dormibacteria; order Dormibacterales; family Dormibacteraceae; genus Palsa-870. The sequence goes on from JBGPEO010000012.1 coordinate 28,293, forward strand.
ACCAGGCCAAGATCTACGCCGACGACTTCCTCGGCAAGCACCTGCAGGGTGTCGCAGGCGGCTCGACCTACGCCTCGATCGGCACCAAGATCACGGCCGCGAACGCCGCGCTTGCAGCCGCGTCCAAGACGGACCCTAACTACGCAACGCTTCAGGCCAACGTCGCGACACTCAACGGTCAGAAGACCACGCTCTTCACTGGCGAGATGCTGCGCGCCACGCTCCTCAACTCGTGGGGCTGGTGGACGCTCGGCCTCTACACCACCTACGCGGGCATCGGACTTCTGATCGCGGCCCTCGGCGTGTTCGGCGCCCTGGTCTTCGAGGTCTTCGTCACAGCGCGCAAGCCGGAGTCAGTCAAAGTCACGGTCGGGCAGAAAGTCACTGCCTGACGGCTGTTCCCGGACGGCAAACTCCGGCGGGTTCGGTCCGCCGGAGTTCCTTTTTGTTTGGGGAGTCCTACGGCCCATCGCGTTAGGGACTTGAGGCACTGACCGAGGCCTGCGTATGCCGAGACACTGAGCACGAGGAAGAAATGGACGAACAAGAGAAGCCGCTCTCGCTGGTGCTCTTCTCGGGCACAGACGACAAGCTGACCGCAGCGTCGGTGCTGGCCGTGGGTGCGGCGGCGATGGGCCGCCCGGTCAACATCTTCCTGCAGTACTACGCGCTGGACGCGTTCCGTAGAGGCACGCTGAACGACGACCACCAGCTGTCGCCCGAGGCGACGGACGACCAGGCTCCCGTGGTCAGGGCCCACCCCGGCCTTCACTGGAGCGAGCTGTTGCGTCAGGCGAAAGACGTCGGAGAGGTCGACATCCGGGCCTGCGCGCTCTCCATGGACATGTTCCATCTGAAGCAGGCGGACCTCGACCCCCTGGTCGACGGGGTGGAGGGCGTCGCGGCATTCATGGCCTCGGCCTCGGACGGCCAGGTCTTGTTCATCTAAGGAGGCGAGCCATGTCAGCAATTCAGATAGACAAGACGATCGACGCCCGCGGGATGGCCTGCCCGGGCCCGCTCATGACCCTGATCGGCGCGATCCGGCAGGGCCAGGTGGGCCAGGTCTTCGAGGTGCTTTCGAGCGACGAGGGCTCCAAGACGGACATCCCCGCCTGGGTCGCGAAAGCCAAGCACGAGCTGGTCGAGGTAGTTCCAGACGGCGACTACGCGCACTTCGTCGTGCGCAAGGCGAGGTGACCATGAGCGCTGAAGTTGTGATCCTGGGCGGCGGAGTGGGCGGCACGATCGTCGCCAACCTGGTCGCCAAGCAAACTCAGGGCCAGGCGCACGTCACGATCGTGGACGCCACAGGCATCCACGTCTACCAGCCGGGCTTCCTGTACGTCGCCGTCGGTCTGGAGCAGCCCGCGGCGCTGCATCGACGTGAGTCGCAGCTGCTCCGAGGTGACGTCTCGCTGGTCGTTGAACGCGCAATGCGCGTCGACCCGGCGGAGCACACGGTGTACCTCGAGTCGGGTCGCCGGCTGCGGTACGACCACCTGGTGCTCGCCACCGGCAGTCGCACGATGATGGGAGAGGTCCCTGGCGCCCTGGACGTCCACGACTTCTACACGATGTCCGGCGCGAAGCGCCTCTTCAAGGCACTGGAGGGTTTTCAGCAAGGAAGCATCGTCATCGGAGTCGCGGGCATTCCCTACAAGTGCCCGCCGGCCCCGGTCGAGTTTGCTTTCCTGCTCGACGACTACCTGAGAGCGCGCGGCATCCGCAACCAGACTGAGATCAAGCTCCTGTCTCCGCTCAATCGCGCCTTCACCATCGAGGCGACCTCGAAGCTGGTCCAGCCGATCCTCGCCGAGCGCGGCATCGAGCTCACAGGCTTCTTCAACGTCGAATCGGTCGATCCGGTGGCCAAGACGGTCACCTCGCTCGAAGGCGAGACCATGGGGTACGACCTCCTCATCCTGGTACCGCCTCATCGCGGCCAGGAGGTGATCGAGAGCTCACGCCTCGGTGATGAGCGCGGCTGGGTGCCGGTGGACAAGAACACCCTGAAGCACACCGAGTTCGCGGACATCTGGGCGGTCGGCGACACCACGAACATCCCGATCTCCAAGAGCGGTTCGGTGGCGCACTACGAAGCCACCGTCGCTGCGGCCGAGATCGCCGCCGCGGTGAAGGGTGAGCCAGCTCACGCACACGTTTACGACGGCAAAGTGATGTGCTTCCTCGAGACCGGCCAGGGGAAGGCGACCACCATCCGCTTCGACTACGACCACCCGCCTGTCTCGCCCGCGCCCGCGCGGCGCTGGCACTGGGCGAAGGCGCTGTTCAACAAGACGTACTGGCACACCGTCCCGCAGGGACGCCTGCCTTAGCGAAGGAGAATCGACATGAGCATCACAATCGCGGTCACGCTCGACCTGAAAGGGCTTTCGTGCCCCATGCCGATCATCAAGACGGCGAAAGCCATGAAGACGCTGGCTCCGGGCGAGCTGCTCGAGGCTTACGCGACGGACCCAGGTTCTGTGCCCGATTTCCAGGCGTGGGCCAAGACGACGGGCAACCCGCTGGTGGAGTCCACGCAACTGGGCGGCGTTTTCCATTTCATCCTCAAGAGGAAGGAGATCTGACATGAGCGTCAACACAATCGAGAAGCCGCCGCTCGCGCAGTTCGCCGAGCAGCTGTCCGAGAAGAAGGCAGTGCAGGCGGAGAAGCTCGTCATCTTCGCGTGGAGTGGAGAGCTGGACAAGATCTGGCCGACTTTGATCCTGGCGACCACCGGCGCCGCGATGGGCAAGGAGACCACGGTCTTCTTCACGTTCTGGGGCCTCTTCCCGTTGGTCAAGAACCAGGTTCGAATCACGGGCGAGAACTGGATGCAGAAGATGCTGTCGACGATGAACCGCGGCGGCGACCAGCACCTGAAGCTCTCGAAGATGAACTTCGCCGGAGCGGGCCCCGCGATGATGAGCCACCTGGCCAAGGAGCACCACGTCGCCAGCCCTCACGAATTGATGGAGGCGGCCAAGGAGATGGGCGTCCACCTGATCCCGTGCCAGATGACGATGGACCTCCTGGGGTTGAAGCGAGAGGACCTGATCGACGGCCTCGAGGAGCCCGCCGGCGCGACCACGGCCCTGGCCGAAGCGCAGGGCGCCATCACGCTTTTCATCTAATTGGCCGAAATTCCGCATATGGCGCGGCGTGCCTGGCCAACGCCGCCTCGCCATTTCTAGTTAGATAAGGCTCGCATGGCGCTGTCCCAACCCGTGGCCACAGCGCGCAGGCGCCTCAAGAACCCGTACAGCGCCCTGCCGAACTGGCTTTACCCGGCCTTCGTGGTCGTCGCGCTCAGCCTGTTCGGCATCTTTGCCATCTGGGTGGTCTTTTTCCAGAACCAGGGTTACTACGCCCCTTACCTGAGCCCGTTCTACTCGCCTCTGATCAAGGTCGGGCCAATCCCGCCCGGCGTGTGGGTGGCCTGGGCGCCCCTGGTCTTTCGCCTCTCCTGCTACTACTACCGCAAGGCATATTTCCGCAGCTTCTTCGGTCATCCCCGCTCGTGCGCGGTGCCCGAGCGAACAGGGCGCCGCTATCGGGGCGAGACTGCGTTCCCCTGGGTGTTCAACAACTTCCACCGGTTCGCGTTCTACGCCACGGTGGTCCAGGTCGCCTTCCTCTGGTTCGACGCCATCATCGCGTTCGACTTCGGCGGCCGGTTCGGCATCGGCCTGGGCAGCGTGCTGATGCTGACCAACGTGCTCCTGCTGTCCGGGTACACGTTCGGCTGTCACGCCTTCAGGCACCTGGCCGGCGGAGACGTCGACTGCTTCTCGTGCTCGCTTGCGGCCCGCGCGCGGCACAAGCTGTGGAAGGGCGTGACGGTGCTCAACATCAAACACGACCGGTGGGCGTGGGCGAGCCTTGTCTCGGTTGCGGCCGCCGACATCTACATCCGTCTGCTGATCAACCACGTCGTGACCGACCTCAGGTGGATCTCGTGAGCTCTCCAGCCTATGAGACGGTCGAGACGGACGTCCTCATCCTCGGGGCGGGCGGGGCAGGCCTCCGGGGCGCCATCGCGGCCGCCGAAGCGGGGGCGCGCGTGCTGGTCGTCTGCAAGTCGCTGCTCGGGAAAGCCCACACGGTCATGGCCGAAGGCGGAGTGGCCGCCGCCATGCACAACGTCGCCTACCAGGACTCGTGGGAGGTGCACTTCGCCGACACGATGAAAGGCGGCAAGCTCATCAACGATTGGAGAATGGCCGAGATCCACGCCAAAGAGTCGCCAGATCGGGTCATCGAGCTCGAGCGCTGGGGCGCGGTCTTCGACCGTACGTGGCAGGGGCGCATCCACCAGCGGCCCTTTGGAGCGCACACGTATCCGCGTCTGGCCCACATCGGGGACCGCACCGGGCTCGAGCTCATCAGGACCCTTCAGGACCGCGCCGTGCATACCGCCGGCGTAGACGTCCACATGGAGACGACGGTGTTCAAGCTGCTGACGGCCGACGGCCGCGTGGTCGGCGCGCTCGCCTACCGGCGCTCGGATGGCTCGCTGATCCTTTATCGCTGCGGCGCGCTCGTGCTTGCCTCGGGCGGCGCCGGAAAGATGTACCGCGTCACCTCCAACTCGTGGGAGAGCACGGGCGACGGGACCGCGCTCGCCTACGACGCCGGCGCGCACCTGCGGGACATGGAGATGGTCCAGTTCCACCCGACGGGCATGGTCTGGCCCACGGGCGTGCGCGGCCTACTGGTCACCGAAGGGGTGCGCGGCGAAGGTGGCGTGTTGCGGAACAAAGACGGCGAGCGCTTCATGGAGAGATACGACCACGAGCGAATGGAGCTGTCGTCGCGAGACGTCGTGGCCCGCGCCATCAACTCGGAGGTCATTGCCGGCCGCGGGACACCGCATGGCGGCGCTTACCTTGAC
>JBGPEO010000013.1:0-32275 GCA_041482895.1 Candidatus Dormibacteraceae bacterium
GCTTTTACTCTCCCCTTAACCCCCTCCCCCCCTCGGGGAGAGTGCCAGGGCGGTGGGCTTAAGACTCGAATCCTTTCCCTCTCCCCCTCGGGGAGAGGGCTAGGGTGAGGGGCTTAAACGTGTCTAATAGCCGGAATTCCTGTCGGCTGGTAGGCGGCCGGCGGCTCGATGCCGAACGTGTCCGCAAGGCGTACGAAAAGGCTGAACAAAGCCGCCACATACGCCGCCTCGGCGATCTGCTCGTCGGACCAACCCACGTCGCGCAAGCCCTCGACCTGCTCGTCGGTGACGCGGTAGGCCGCGCGCGCGATCGTGCCGGCGAATTCCAGCAGGAGACGCTCGCGAGGAGGCAGTCCGGCGGCGTCGAGGTCACGGTTGCGGAGCGCCTCCGCCACCGCCTCGAACTCTTCGCCCTGCAACTGCAGGAACCACGTGTGGGAGCTGAGTCAATACCTGCAGCGGTTGATCGCGGAGACGTAGGAGGCGATCATCTCGTGCTGCGCGCGGGTCAGCGCACCGTCCGTGAAATGTATACGCGAGGCGGCGTGGATGGCGGCCAGGAAATCTGGCCGCAGGCTCATGGTCTGGAGGATGGGCGCCACGATGCCGAGCGGGCTCTGCGCCCTGGCCGTCGCGTATTGCTCGGCCAGATGGCCCTTTGCGTCCGACTCGGCAACCATCTTGATGCGTGCCATGAAAGGTCAAACGAGCAGGCGCCTGAAAGGTGTCAGAAGCTCTGGTGCTCCCGGGACCTTGCCGAAGGGACGTCCGCCGCCCATTAAGCCTTTAGTTGTGAAGCAATTTCAGATTTGCGAGTTCTTCGGTATAAGTATCCACTTAAAACGTCCCCCGTCAGGTGCATACTCAGGGCGCACCAGCACCTCCCAGGACGAGCTTCCGTCTCCCGCCGCCTGGACAAGAGTTGGTGTCTGACTCGGACGTTCGGGAGACAGGCATAGGGGTGGTCATGTCCAAGACGATTCTCGCGAAAGTTCCAGTTATCGCCGTGCTGGCGATTCTCGTCGCGCTTCTCGCAACGCCGGTAACTGCCGGCGGCGGCGGGATCAGCCTGAAGGGGCAGGCTGGCCGTTTCGACACTACGACGTCCCAGCCTCTTGGTAACTCCACCGACGCGCAAGCGTCGTGGACGAACAAGGTGGCTTTGGACGGCAAATTCTCCATGTTCCTGGAGAAGACGACCAACGACCAAGACGCCTTCGCGGCGGCGGTCGTCGATGGCGTGAACGGGCAAACAGTCGGATCGCTTGGCGAGCTGGCGTTCTCGTTCACCGGCGTCTGCAATGGCGGGTCGCCTCGCTTCAACCTGTACTTCGACTCCAACGGCGACGGCCAGGCTGACGGGATCGCGTTCTTGGGATGCAACAACGTGACCTTGACGCCCGCCGGAGCCCCCGGCTGGCAGACCGCCACGTTCTCCAGCGGGTTCATCCTCGCAGGCGGTGGCTTTTGTTACGACTTCAACCCGGTAATCGGGCCGTGCTCGATTGGTCCGTCGGCGACAGTAACATCCCTGTCCGTCCTGATCGACATCGTCGGCTCAACCAACATTGATCGGGTCACGGTGAACGGAGTTTCCACCGGCGAGCCGAACGGCGACTGACACAGCGATCCAGCTCATAGTCGTGAACGGCCTGGGCAAGGCGCCTGGGCCGTTCTGCTATTCCGGGCCGTTCCAGCCCCAGCGAGGCACCGGCATCTCCTCAGGAACCTGTGACTCAGCGGGCGCGTACGACATGACCTCTTCGGTCGCCCACTCCATGTAAGAGCGAAGGGCCGCCCGAAGCTCGGGATCATCGGGCAGGCCGGCGTCATCCGCCGCCTGCACGAAGCACCCGACAAAGCGCTGTCCCCAGTCCTCGGCCGCCCCCGTGCGAGCGTGAATCTCGAGCATGCCAGAGTGACCACCAAGCAGCTCCGAGTAGCGCGCCGGACCGCCAAACACCTCGGCCCAGTAGAAAGCGAGATTCTCTATATGCGCTGGATTGAAGCCGTGTGAGAAGGCATGGCTGATCTCCGGTTCCTGGAGACAGCGCACGTGATGAGCCGCCGCCAGCGCGAGGAAGGCAGGATCCCCACCGGCGAACTCGTAAATTGATGGTCGAGCCATAGACAATAGTTTCGGCGATGAGAACCCTGCTGACGACAAGCGGCAAAACCGACGGGACCGATCTCGCAGCGATCACACAGTGTTTCTCCGACGCACACAAGGAAGGGCTCTGGCTGGACATCGAGAAGCCTGACGCCGACGACTACAAGCTCCTGGAGGAGACCTTCAAGGCCCACCCGCTCGTCATCGAAGACATTCGTAATCAGAACCAACGACCCAAGATCGATGAATATCCCGAGTACAACTTCGTCGTGATCTTTCAGGCCGTTTGGCAGGGCGATGATGTCAGCTTCCTGGAGCACCATCTTTTCGTCGGGCCCTACTACCTGATCACCATCCACGATGAACCGGCGCCCGCGCTCACAGAATTGCAAGAGCGGATCAGCAAGAGCCCGGCCCTCACAAAGGGCCAGCCTGCCTTCCTGACCTACCTCGTGATCGACGCGCTGGTCGACGCCACGTTCCCGGTCCTGGAGCGGGTCGACGAGACGGTTGACAAAATGGAGGACGAGATCATCGAGAAGGCATCGCCGGGTTCGCTCGATCGCATCTACCACCTGAAGCACTCGGTCACCGAGCTGCGGAGGTACCTGGGCGCGCAGCGCGATGTGTTTCAGCGATTGATCACCCACGGCATCCACCTGCAGCAGCAGGACATGACGCTCTACTACCGCGACGTCTACGACCACATCGTGCGCCAGTACGAAACAGTGGATTCACTCCGAGACCTGCTCAGCAGCGCGATGGACGTGTACTTGTCGACTGTCTCGAACCGCCTCAACCAGACCACGAAGGCGCTGACCGTGATCGCGAGCCTGTTCTTACCCCTCAGCTTCCTGTCCGGCTTCTACGGCATGAACTTCACGTATCTCACCACAGTCCTGGAGACGCCATTTCTAGCCTTTGCCGTCGGCGTCGGCACCATGCTCATCGCCATCGCCATCCAGCTCTACTTCTTCCGGCGCCGCGGCTGGATCTGAGTAAGTCTTAGGGCCTACGCCGGCTGCGACGCCTTTTCCACCGAGGTCAGCAGGTCCCAAAGGGCTTCTGACATCACGGCGGCGGCGTCATTAGAGCCGGCGCTATCGCCATTCGAGCGTAATTGGTCGAATCGCCCTAGCGGCGTCTGCGAACGTTCGAAACCTCGTCGTCGGCGCGCTCGATCAGATCATCCGCCGAGTCGCCTGCCTGGAGCCGGGCAAGGCCGACGGTGATGGACGCGCCGGAACCACCCGCGCCCAGCATGGCGCTCACAGCCTCAAAGCGATTGCGCGCGTGTTCGACAGCGATGCCCGGGAGCGCGCATACGAACTCGTCGCCGCCGACGCGAGTGATCACGTCGTAAGAGCGCAAGCAAGCTCGCAGGGAGTCGGCCACCGCGATGAGCAGGGCATCCCCGGCAGCATGGCCTCTGGTGTCGTTTGTGACCTTCAGCCCATCCACGTCGACGTAAGCAGCTACGAGCTCTCCGCCGTCGCGTTGGGCGCGATTGATCTCGCGCCCGATGGCAGCCAGTCCGGCGCCGCGGCGGCTTACACCGGTCAACTCATCGGTCCCGGAATCTTCACGGTCCTTGGCGGCCTGCGCGCGATCTTCCGCTGCAATCTGGCGGTCGAGGCTGCCCTGTGCGCGATCGTCGGCCGCAACCTTGCGGTCGTAGACGGCTCGTACGCGGCTGTCCGCAGCATCAGCGCGCTCCGAGGCAGCCCGGACACCAGCGTCCTCCGCGCGCTGACGATTGCTCGCGGCGCGATCCCCAGCAGTGCGGTCGCGATCCCCGGCCGCGTCGTCACGCGCTTCAGCCTCTCGGTCGCGCAACCCGGCCGCGACGTCTCGGTCCCGCGCGGCGAGCCCGGCCTCCCGGCGACGCACAGCCGTCAACTCGTCGGTCCCGGAATCCTCGCGGTCCTTCGCCGCATGCGCGCGATCTTCGGCTGCAACTTTGCGGTCATAGACGGCCCGTACGCGGCTGTCGGCCGCCTCAGCGCGCCCCGAGTCGGCCCGCGCACCTTCGTCTGCGGCACGCTGACGGTTGCTCGCCGCGCTATCCCCCGCACTTCGGTCGCGATCGCCGGCAGCGTCGTCTCGCGCCTCGGCCTCTCGGTCACGCAACCCCGCCGCGACGTCGCGGTCCCGCGCGGCGAGCCCGGCCTCCCGACGGCGCACGGCCGTCAACTCGTCGGTCCCGGAATCCTCGCGGTCCTTCGCCGCCTGGGCGCGATCGTCTGCGGCAACCTTGCGGTCGTTGATGGCTCGTTCGCGGCTGTTCGCGGCATCAGCGCGGCCCGAATCGGCCCGGGCGCCTTCGTCTGCCGCGCACCGGCGATTGGTCGCCGCACGATCCGCTGCGGTTCGGTCGAACTCACCAGCCGCGTCGTCACGCGCTTCGGCGTCCCGGTCACGCTGCTCGGCGGCGATGTCACGCGCCCGCGCAGCCAGCCCCGCACTTTCGCGATCCTTCGCGGCCTGGGCGCGATCTTCGGCCGCCAGCCTGCGGTCGTTGATGGCCTGGGCGCGGTAATCCGCAGCCTGGGCGCGCCCCGAGGCGGCCTGAGCGCCTTCGTCTGCCGCCCGCCGGCGATTGCTCGCCGCGCGGTCCCCCGCGGTTCGGTCGAGGTCACCCGCCGCGTCGTCACGCCCTTCGGCCTCCCGGTCACGCAGCCCGGCCGCGACATCACGGTCCTGCGCAGCCAGGCCCGCCACACGACGGCGTGCGCCTGTCAGCTCGTCGGTCCCGGAATCGTCACGGTCTTTGGCGGCCTGCGCACGATCCTCGGCCGCCACTTTGCGGTCGTTGATTGCCTGGGCGCGGTTGTCCGCAGCCCCGGCGCGCCGCGAGGCGGCCTGGTCACCCTCGTCGGCCGCATGCTGACGGTCAGTCGCCGCGCGATCCCCGGCGGTTCGGTCAAGATCGCCCGCCGCGTCGTCACGTGCTTCCGCCTCTCGGTCACGCAACCCGGCGGCGACATCACGGTCCTGCGCAGCCAGGCCGGCCTCCCGACGGCGCACTCCAGTCAGCTCGTCGGTCCCGGAATCCTCGCGGTCCTGGGCGGCTTTGGCGCGGTCTTCGGCCGCAACCTTGCGGTCGTTGACAGCCTGGGCGCGGTTGTCCGCAGCCTCAGCGCGCCCCGAGGGAGGTCGGGTACTTTCGCTTGCGGCCTGTTGACTATCACTCGCCGCGCGGTCCCCCGCGGTTCGGTCGAGGTCACCCGCCGCATCACGAGCTTCGGCCTCTCGGTCACGCTGATCCGCCTCGCGGTCACGCACGTCCGCAGCCAGATCGCGGTCGCGACCTTCTAAGTCACGCTCGCCTCCCTTTGCCAGGGCGTCTTGGCCTCCATCAGATCCACTGGGGTCCTGATCTGGGAGTGTCGTACCGCGCGTCCGTCTTTCGGGCATGTGCGTCGACCCTGACGCTGGCGAGCGCGCAGGGTGGTGTAGCTTGCGCCCATCGCCATAACAATTGCAGCAACCATGCGGATCGCCGGCGCAATTAGGGCCCCTGTACCTGTCTGGCTGAGACTCCACTCGGGCACTGAGGGTCGCATCCGGGGCCTTCGATCGCGCCTTTAGGGCTCGTTTGGGCGTTTCCCAGGCGCTGAATGAAGCTAGCCGCCAATCATCCGCTAAGCTTCGCGCTTGTCATGAGTAGGTCTGTGCTCGCCAACTCGTACGGGAGAGGAACCGCGATAGCGGCGGCCGTCCCATGCGGCGAGCGTGAAGCACGCATAGGGCAACCCGCCTATGGGTTCCCGACCGTGCGAAGCCAGGCCACGTGGATGTTTGCTTTGAAGCCAACGCCTTAACAGCAAGACAACCACGAAAGGGCCTGGCAATCGCCAGGCCCTTTTTCTTTTGTCCGCGATTCGTCAGCACATTGAAAAACCCAATAGGCATGGCAAGCCAATCAAGTACACACCAGGGTCGTCTAGCCGGTAGGACACGTGGCTCTGAACCATGAGGCGAGCGTTCGAGCCGTTCCCCTGGTGCCAAACCAAAAGGCCCGCAATTCAAGGGAGGTACTGAAATGTGCGCCAAATTCAATCGGGACGGCTTTTAACGCTTTCGAGCCCATGAACAAGCGACGTCGCGGGTTTCCGTCAGAGAGGCAGGTCAAGCGAGGCTTGCGAATCGTCCATGGCGACAAGTGGTTGGAGGAGAAGCTCGGCCGCAAGGATCCGTGCCCGTGCGGCTCGGGCCGCCGCTTTCAAGCAGTGCTGCATGCGCCGTGGCCGCTTTCGACGGGGGGAGACGCGACCACTACTTCCGCGACTAGGGGTCGCCTCGCTCTCAGCGAGAGGACGCCGGTCCGAGCCCGGCCGGCCCTACCAAAACCCCAATTCGTTCGTAAATTCATCAAAGGAGGTCAGACATGGAGCTGATCGACGGTATCGCAGTTTTCGGCGACCCGATCGAGATCAACGCGCTGGAGCAGATCCAGCGCACGAAGTCTCATCCGGCCGTTCGCGCCGCCGCCCTCATGGCCGACCACCACAAGGGCTACGCGGTTCCCATCGGAGGCGTAGTCGCCTACGAGGACGCCATCTCGCCCTCAGGCGTCGGCTACGACATCGCCTGCGGCAACAAGGCCGTGCTCACCGACATGTCGGGCGCCGACGCGCGCGCCGGCATCAGCAAGATCATCGACGACATCGCGACCACGATCAGCTTCGGCGTCGGACGCACGAACGCCGAGCACGTGGACCACGACCTTTTCGACGACCCGACGTGGTCGGTGATCAAGCACCTGCAGCTTCGCGACAAGGCCGCAAACCAGCTGGGCACGGTTGGTTCGGGCAACCACTACGTCGACGTGTTCACGGATGAGCAGGATCGCGTGTGGGTCGGCGTCCACTTCGGCAGCCGAGGCTTCGGCCACGGCATCGCCACGTGGGCGCTGAAGGCGGGCGGCGCCAGCGACGGCATGGACGTCGCACCGCTCGTGCTCTCGGTCGATTCGGATCTCGGCGCCGAGTACATCGCTGCGATGAACCTGGCGGGACGCTACGCATACGCAGGCCGAGACTGGGTGTGCGATCGGGTGGTGAGGATCCTCGGAGCGCACAAGCTCGAGGAGGTTCATAACCACCACAACTTCGCGTGGAAGGAGCAGCACGGCGGCCAGGACGTCTGGGTGGTTCGAAAGGGAGCCACACCGGCGTTCCCGGGCCAGCGCGGATTCGTCGGTGGAAGCATGGGCGATGATGCGGTGATCCTCGAGGGCGTCGACCCGACGGACAATCCGATGGCGGCGGCGGTCAACCAGGAGGCTGCCCTCTTCTCGACAGTGCACGGAGCCGGTCGTGTGATGAGCCGCAACGCTGCTCGCGGCCGGCGCAGGAAGGTCGGCGGCAGGTGGGAGGATGACCCGGCGCACCCGGGTCGAATCTCGCGCGACGACATGCAGCGTTGGATCGCCAAGCGTGGCGTGGTGCTGCGCGGTGCGGATACCGACGAGGCGCCGCAGGCCTACAAGCGGCTGCCGGACGTGCTCCGGCACCACAGCGGAACGGTCCGCATCCTGCACACGCTCTCGCCCATCGGAGTCGTGATGGCGGGAGCCGGTGAATTCGATCCTTATAAGGACTGACGTCTCAAAGGGAGGCCGGACGCGTGGATCCGGCCTCCCCGGCGGATCTCAGGCACGCTGAGACTTCATTCGGGCACAGAAGGTCGCACCTCGCGACATTGATAGCGCCTTCAGGGCCATTTGATCGCATCCCGGGCCCCGAGTTCAAAAGTACCAGGAGGGTTAGCTAGCGGTTAGGGCACCACAGCTTGTGTTGATTCCGCTGGCCACACGACCAGCACAACTCGTGATCCGGCTCGGTGTTCTTCACTGCCCGCCAACTTAAAGCGAATACGGACCCGAATAGCAAGGCACCGACGAATGTTGCGTACACAACCTATGCAACGCTGCCGCGACCCTTTGTGTTCCGGGGGAGCTACGGCCGAATACCGCCAGCCCTTCGGGATAGGCCGATGGCGGTGGATTTTCGAACCGCAGTTTTGAACTCGATACGGTCGTCGTCAACGACGCAATTTTCGTGGTCTCAACCGGCGCGCTCGGGCTAAGACTCCATTCGGGCACAGATGGTCGCATCCGGGGTAGGCGATACGGCCTTGCTGGCCCATTTGGTCGTACCCGAGGCACGGTAGCGACCAGGTGGACCGAATTGAAATTGGGGTGGCTAGAGGGATTTGAACCCTCGACAGCCAGATCCACAATCTGGTGCTCTGCCATGCTGAGCTATAGCCACCACGGTGCGGGCCAGGAGCCCCCGGCCCTGTAGGAATCACGATTCTACCCGCCCCGGTTGTCGGAGAATGGAGAGCGGATGGGAACTCAGGCCGAGTTCGACCAGATGATCAAGTCCGGGGAGCTGATCGAGTCCCTGAACGAGATGACTCCCGACTACCTGAAAGAGCTCAAGCACACCCTCATCGTCTCCGGCGACACGGAGCTCATCTCCGCCCCGGCCTACTATCTCGCCGCCAAGCGCGCCCCCTCGATCAACGCCTTCATGACCGGGATCGCGATCATCCAGGACGAGCTGGCGCACGCCCACATCGCGTACCACATCCTGGAAGAGCTCGGCGAGGACCAGGAAAAGCTCATCTTCAGCCGCGACCCCAAGAGCTTCCGCTACCCCTACGCGTTCGACGTTCCTCTGGACAGCTGGACCGAGCTGGTGGTCGCCAACGGCATGTACGACCAGGCGGGCTTCTGCCTCCTCGGCGACATCCACGAAAAGTGCTCCTATGGGCCCTGGAAGCGCGGACTCAACAAGGTCATGGTGGAAGAGAACTTCCACCTGCGTAACGGCCGCACGTGGATGAAGCGGATCAGCGCCGCGGGCGGATCGGCGAAAGACGAGCTCCAACGGGCGGTCGACTGGATGTTCCCGCTGAGCGTCGAGTGGTTCGGCCTCCCCGACTCCTTGAAGATGCACTCCACACAGCTCGAGTACCGCCTCAAGGGCCTGACCAACGACCAGCTCCGCCAGTGGTGGCTCTCGACGGTCGTGCCTTACTGCGAGCAGATCGGCATCAAAGTGCCTGCGCACAAAGAGGTGCGCGACGGCAAGGACGTATGGGAGCTCGATTATCCGTTCCCGTGTGAGTTCGATGCGGAAGAAAAGCGCTGGGACTTCAAGCGCCCGAGTAGCTGGGACGACGTGCTGGTCCGCTGGCGCGCGCGCGGTCCTCGCAACGCCGAGATGGTCGCGATGTTCCAGGAGGAATTCCACAAGTTCCGCAAGACACACCAGGCCGGCACCCGGCCCAAGAACGGGTCGTGACCGAGCGGCTCTGGGCTGCTCTCTCCGAGGTCCGGGATCCCGAGATGCCGGTGAACCTCGTCGACCTCGGCGTGATCTACGGCATCGCGGAGCACGATGGAGTCGTCGAAGTGGACCTCACCTTCACCGCAATGGGCTGCCCCGCCTCGGAGTTCATTCTCGAGGACGTCCGGGACCGGCTCCTGCGCGAGCCCGGCGTGACAGATGTACGAATCAAGGTCGTGTGGGATCCGCCCTGGACCGTCGCGCGGATGACGGAAGCCGGCCGCGACGCGCTCGAGTCGTGGGGCCTCGCGGTTTGACCAGCGTGACACGCTACAAGCGAGTCAGCGGTGACGCGGTCGAGTACGAGGTCTTCGCGCGCAAGACTCGCGCGGAATCGCTGCACCAGGTGGGCAGCGTGGTCGCGCCCGACGACGACCTCGCGATGGCGTACGCGCGTGCGACCTACGACGAGGAGCGCTGGTGCGAGATGGCGATCGTGCGCAAAGAGCACGTGATCGAGCTGTGGCAGCCCGGCGAACCGTGAGTCTCTCCGACATCGTCCTCTCACTCGCCGACAACAAGCAGATGCTCGGGCTGCGCTATGCCGAGTGGGCGACCCGCGCCCCCTCGCTGGAAGCGGACATCGCCGCGGCCGCCATGGGTCTCGACGACCTGGGACACAGCCGAGTGCTCTACGGCTGCCTCGAACCGCTGGGCGCCGACCCGCGCGGGCCTGAACGCGAGTCCGATCCCGCCAGCCTCCACGCCCTCGCGTACTTCGACGAGCCCTGGACAGAGTGGGCTCAATTCGTCGCCGCGAATGCGATCCTCGACACCGCGTTCACCGTCATGATCGAGGCCTGCGTCAACGGTTCCTCCGAGGTACTTCAGCAAAGGCTGCGAAAGATGCTCATGGAGGAGCGGTATCACTTCCTCCACGGGCGTAGCTGGCTGAGGTCCGGTATCAGAGCAGAGCCATTGAACCGCGCCTGGACCGAGGCCATCGAATGGTTCGGACCGCCAGACGGCGAGGTCGCGGCACTGCATCGCGATGGCACCCTCAGCATGGGTCCGCACGAGCTGCTGGCGAAGCTGGAAGAGCAGCTCGAGGTCAAGTCGCCGGACGTTCGGGTCGACTGGGCCAAATGGGATCCCATCCGCCGGCGCAGCCGGGCAGGCGCAATCGACGAACAGACCTTCGGCATGCTGCGCGGTCTCGAAGAGAAGAAATTTGCCCCAACCAGTGCGTCGACGAAAGAGGTCTGAGGAAGTGGCGCGCCCCCATCCGGCCAGGCCCGCTCCGCGGACCGGGCCGACCTCCCCGGCGAGCGTGGAGGTGCCTCCGCGCTCGGATCCTCGGTGCTCTCATTGCCACGCCCGTGACGCCGACGTCATCTCGCTCTTCGGGACTCAGGCGATGACGCTCCAGTACCGCTGCCGAAAGTGCGGCACCCTGTTCGAGGCGATCAAGTACGGCGCTTAAACGTCGCCCTCTTCTTCGGTCTCGCCATGCGACTGGCGCCGGCGCAGGATCGCGAGAGGAATTCCGGCCAGCACCACCAGAGCGATCAGGACCGCCACGATGATCGGCAGCGTCTGCCCTCCGCCGCCGACGTTCACAGCCCCCGGAGGCGGGGACGCCGAGGGATATCCGGCGGCGAAATAGCCGAAGGACTTCGTCGACGTGACGATCGTGAACGGCTGCGCCTGCTGCTGCGCGCCGATCGACTTCCAGGGACCAGCCGGGTCGCTGGCGAAGTAAACATCCGTCGGAGCGGGTTCGAGGTTCGAGAAGCGCAGCACCAGGTTGGCCGCCTTCGCGAGCGGAGCCGAGGCGGTGATCTGATAGATGTTCGTCACGAACCGGATCCCCGGCGTTTGCGGGCACGTCGAAAGCGGAGTGATGCCGACCGAGATCGTGGTCTTGCCCGTGGAGTCAAAGGCGCCGGGCAGGAAACCGATGACCAGCTGGCCGTCGTTCGTGAACGCCGAGTTGGCATCGCTCACGCCCCCGATCACCTTGATGTCGAGGTGCCCGGAGCTCGGCTTCAGGTTGGCGCCGGCTTGTGGCGGCGGACACGTCCAGTTGTATGGCTGGGTCGGGCCGAACCCGTCATAGAAACCCGGCGCGACCATCCACGCCGCAACCATGTATGTGGTCACAGCGGCCGCCAGCAGGACAGCGCGCTTCACAGAGCGAGGTCTGCGATCACGTGGCCGATGATGGGCGCCACCAGGTCGCGACATGCCCAGCGCCAGAGGGCGAGCAGGAGGCCGGCGGCGGCCACGGCGCCGAGGAAGACGGGCGGGTGCGACAGGACGTGGGCCGCGGTCCAGACCACCGTGCTGCCGGCGATCGCCAACGGCGCGCCGCCCAGCTCATCCAGGGCCGCATAAAGGGCGCCGCGAAACGCAAGCTCCTCTCCGATGGAAACGGCGATGGCCGCGAACGCCAGGCTGGCAGGCAGGATGGGCACTGCGCTCGAGCGCACCGCCCCAGGCAGCAGCAGCACGGCCCCGATCGCCATGCCCCCGAGGATCCTCAGTCCAAGCCTCGACGTTCCAAGGCCGAGACGATCCGCCGGCGAGCCGAGAGCCACAAGGCCAAGCGCTGCGCCTCCGACCACCAGCGCCGGGATCGCCATGTGCGGCTGCGACTGGATCGATACGCGCGCCCATTCCACGCACAGCACGTACGCCCCGACGAGCAGCGCCCGAATTCCCGTGTGCGTGCGCCGGGCGCGCGCAGGGCGCACTTTCGCATAACGGACAAGGCTCACGAGGTGAGGCGTTCGGGCGCGGCGTAGACGTTGAAGCGATCGCCGCGAAGGAATCCGACCAGGGTCTGGTTGAACTCGCGCGCCAGCGCCACCGCAAGGCTCGACGGGGCGCCGACCGCCGCCAGCACCGGGATGCCGGCACTGATGGACTTCTGCACGATCTCGTAACCGGCCCGCCCGCTCACGACCAGCACTGAGCTGTGCGCGGGCAGGGCGCCGTCGAGCAGGGCGCGCCCGACAACCTTGTCGACCGCGTTGTGCCGCCCCACGTCCTCGCGAAGATGGAGCAACTCTCCATGCGCGGTGAAAAGTCCTGCCGCATGGAGGCCGCCCGTGCGGTCGAACACTCCCTGTCCCTGCCGGAGGATATCGACGAGCCCGGGCAGGATGGACGGGTCCACCTGCGGCCCGTCCGGCAGCGTGGCGAGGTCGCGCCTCAGGTCTTCGATCATGACGGTCCCGCACACCCCGCACGCGGAGCTCGAGAGCATAGATCGCTCCGGCTTCCGCCGCGGCTCCCCCACGAACCGGACGTCGACCTGGTTCGACTCGACCAGGTCGGCTTCGACCCGAACCCGGCTCTCGGTTTCACCTGCCTCGGCGCTGATGTGGACCAGGTTCAGCTCGCCCGGCGCGCGGAGGATTCCTTCCGAGAACATCAGGCCCAGGGACAGCTCGAGGTCATGGCCCGGCGTGCGCATCACGACCGAGAGGGCCTTGCCTTCGAGCATGAGCTGCAGGGGCTCTTCGGTGACCACCGCGTCGGGCGAGTCCGTCCAGCGGCCCGCCGACCATTTGCGAACCTGCAGCCCTGGAGCGGCGGGCCTTGCCATCAGTGGTTAGACCGGGAATTGGCTAGACAAGGCGCGGCCTCGGCGGCCGGTGCCAAGGAGCCGACGAGCACGCGAGGGAACGCATCGCTTAGATGCCTGACCGAGCGCGCGCAGGAGGCGACGCCGGCATCGGCGAAGCCCGGCCGCCCGGGCCGATGGATTGGCGAGCGGTTTCCCGGGCTGACCACTTAAGCCTGCGCGACGCGGAGGTTGCGTGCCGACCGCGGGATCGCGGTCGAGATTGCGAAACCGCGCCAGGACGTCACCCTCTCCGCGCGCAGCTCCATAGCGTCCGGAACCTCTTCGGTTTCGATTCCGTATCGGTCCGCGATGCCTGACCCATCGGCCGCTCCGCCAAACGTCCCGCGCACACATGCACCCACCATGAGGGAAGGACGGAAACGATGATGCGACTCGACGACGAGCGCCCCCGGCGATCCGGCCCGAGGCCGTCCGCTGATCGGTGCGACCGTGACCTGTCCCCGGTCCACCTCCCAGAACGTGGGGCGGATGACGGGCATGCCCGCCTCGATCCAGCACGCATAGCCGCGCGCCACGCCCGCGAGGCGGCGGCTGACGTCGGCCGGGACAGCCGGAACACGCGCCGCCTGGGCCGCCGGGAACTCGACGCCCTCGATCACGTCCGCGTGGCTCGGGCGCAACCGCATTACCACGCGGTTGTAAGGCAGCCACTCGCGCGGCAGTCTTGTGATGTCGAGCATGTACCCCGCCACGAAGGGCGCGTTCTTCAGCGCGTAGCCGGCCATGCCGAGGACGTAGCCGGGCCCATCTAGCATCGCGCGCACCTGGCTCGAGACAGACAGCGGATCGAAAACCTCGATCGCCCCGCGCACCAACACTGCGCGCGACCCGCTGTCGACGAGAAATGCGGCGCGCGGGTCGCGGCGCGCGAGCATGGTCTTGGCCGCAAAGCGTGACGTGGTCATCCACAGCGAGCCGGCCGCGAAGCTGAACACGGCCGGGTTGACCAGCGGGAGCCTGCCCGCTCGCAGCGCCAGCATCCCGATCGGAGACTGCCCCAGGATCGAGCGAGCGTCGCTGGTCAGCCGCATGCGCCCAACTCTAGCCTCCCCTGGCCTCCCCACCATGTGGGGAGGTCGGCCCGGCTCGCAAAGCGAACCCGGCCGGGAGGGGGGAAGCCCTCACTCTTGAGCCTCGAGTCTGGCGCGAATACGCTCGAGGGCCTTTTCCAGCCGCCCCCGCACCATCCGATCCAGCGGCCGGGCGATCGCCGCGCCCAAGAAAGAGGCCGGAGGCTCGTAGGCGATGCGCAGCTCGATGCGAACACCATGTTGCACTTTCGTGAACCTGAACCCGCCGTCCTGCTTGATGAGCCCTGACTCGGACACCCAGCCGATCACCTCCGGACGCCTCCACTGATTCAGCCGCAGCACGCTCTTGAGCGGGAGGCCGAGAGTGACGATCTCGACGTTGTAGCGAGCGCCCACACCGCGCGTCTTCTCCCCCACCGGCTCCCATCTGCTCACGCCGTCGAGAACTTCGGCGACATGGCGGTGGTCGGCAAAGTAGTCGAACGCGCGCTCCGGCGAAGACTTCGCCGTCACCTCTCCCTTGAACTCGAGCCTGGCCATCCCAGCAAGATATGACTGTGGTGGGGGTGAAGGACGGCGAGGTTACGACGCAGGACTCGGTCGCCATCGGGCGAGCGCCTAACGGCCGCGAGCTTCGCGATGGCTACCTGCACGACATCCAGGACCTCACGCTCGGGCTCATTCGCGGGCACTCAAACGCTCTGTACCTCGGTCCGCTGGAGCTGCTGCGCTTCGGCGCCGCCACGGTGACTGACTCGGCGGTCGAGTGGCCGATCGAAGGCGGCATCACGGCCCGAGCTGCCGGCGGAACCTTTCGAATCGAAGCCTCAGGCGGCCGCCTGGTCGCGTCGGTGGACGGCTTTCGCCCGCGACTTCCCATGCCTCTCTACGCGGTGAGCCAGCTGCCCGTTCATCACCTGCTCACGCGCCTGTACCTGCTTCGAGTGCGCGGCCGCGAACCCGCTCCAGGTGCGGCGGCCGCGCCTCAGGATCGCATCAGGGCGGGCGCGATCGACGTGGCTTTCTGCCTCACGCTCGCCGGCCTCGCGGGTAAGCGACGCAGATTGCCCGTACTGCTGGGCATCGCCGCCGCATACCATGTCGCGTCCTGGAGCACCTCAGGACGCACGCTGGGCGGCCTTGTTGTGCGTCAGCGAGTGGTCGCTGTCGACGGTTCGCGGCCGACCGTGATGCAGTCCATGGTCCGTTTCCTCGCGCTTCCTTTGGCGTGGGTCACGAGGCGTCCCATCCACGACGAGCTGGCGGGCACCGACGTGATCACCGACTAAACGGCTGCTGGCGGGGCCGACGTTCCCGCCGGCAGCCCTCAAGCCCCGTAGCATTTCGGGCATGGCCAAGCCGGTCGACCTCGTCATCTTCGGAGCTTCCGGCGACCTCACTCATCGAAAGATCCTTCCGTCGCTGGGCCACCTCGTGGCGCGCGACAGCCAGAACGTGCGGGTGATCGGCGCGGGCCGCAGTCCGAAACCGACCGATGATTTCCGAGCGTTCGTCAAGGACGCGAGCGGGAACGAGCGTCTCGCCAGCACCGCCGAATGGATTCACCTCGACTACGCGGAGCCGGCGACTTTCGCGCCGTTGAAGCAGATAGTTGAGGGCCCGCCGACAACCATCTTCTATCTCGCAACCCCGGCCGAAACGTTCAGCGAGATCCTGGCCGGGCTCACAGCTTCAGGGCTCGCCGACAGGGCCGACGTCACGCGACGGATCGTGGTCGAGAAGCCTCTGGGTCAAAACCTCACCTCGGCGCGGAAGCTCAACGCGCAGCTCGCGGCGGCCTTCCAGGAAGAGCAGATCTTCCGCATCGACCACTACCTCGCGAAGGACACGGTCCAGAACGTGATGGCGCTGCGATTCTCGAACTCGCTCTTCGAGCCGGTGTGGAACCGCACGCTGATCGAGACGATCAACATCACTGTCGCAGAGGAGGAAGGCATCGGCAAGCGCGCCGGCTACTACGACCAGGCAGGCGCGGTGCGCGACATCATCCAGAACCACGTCCTGCAGCTTCTCGCCCTGGTCACGATGGAGCCGCCCACCACCTTCGACCCCGAGTACGTGCGGCGGGCGAAGCGCGCCGCGCTGCGCGCCATGTCGCCGATCGATCCCGGCATGGCGGTGAGAGGGCAGTACGAGGGCTACCTGGACGAAGAGGGCGTCGCGCCCGACTCCCGGCGCGAGACCTACGCCGCGATGCGCGTATCGATCGAGAACTGGCGCTGGGACGGCGTGCCGATTTTCGTCCGGACGGGCAAGGCGCTCACGCGGCGCGTGACCGAGGTGGTGATCAAGCTGCGCGACGCGCCGATGCTGCGCATCGCGGGCCGGCGCCAGCGCGGCATCCCGACGCTGATCGTGATCCGGATCCAGCCCGACGAGGGCATCTCGATCCGGATCGGCGCCAAGCGGCCCGGGACGAAATTCGAGATGGTGCCGGCGGGGATGCGGCTCGACTACGCGCGTCTCTCCAAAGCGGCCCTGCCCGACGCGTACGAAAACGTGCTCTCTGAGGTTCTCGCCGGCGGGCATTCGGCATTCCCCGGCGCGGAGGAGATCGAGCTGTCGTGGGAGATCGTCGACCCGCTCATCCGAGCGTGGGAGGCTGAGGGCCACCCGGAAACGTATGTGGTCGGTTCCTGGGGGCCGCGCGCCGCGGACGACCTGGTCGCTGCCGGGGGCGGGGACGCTGGATCGTCAGCGGCGACGAACCGGGAACGATATGAGAAGGAACCCAGATGGTTCCTTCTCATGGCTCATCCTCCGAAAAGGTTTGGATTTTCGAAACAGTCTCTCCTCGCCATGCTCGGAGGCATCAGGCACGTTCGGCGGACGGCCCGGCTAAGCCGGGCCTACATGCGAGGCAACAAGGAAAAAAAGAAGGGGCAGCGTGTTGCTGCCCCTTGTAATTGAGCGAACGATCTAGGCGCGGGCGCCGCCCATCTTGCTGCCCTGCATCCAGAGAGCAGGCTTGTTCGGGTAGAGAACCAGCACGATGACCGCGACGAGGATGGCGATGATGAACGGGATGATGTCGAACTTGCCGATGCTGATCGCGCTGAAGACCTGCCAGACGATTTCAAGAATCGCGTAAAGCACGAGAGCGCGGACCCAGCTTACGTTGGCGATCGGGTCGAAACCGGCAATCATGATGCCTGCTCCAAAAGCTACCCCGGCCACCGACGCGCTGACGCCGGCCCACGTGTCGAACTGAAAGAAACTGGAGCCAATGAAGCCCAGACCTGAGCCCATCACGATCAGGATGCCCATGACCCACATCAGAAGCTTCAACGCCAAGGGATTCCACTTTGCCACTAGATGACTTCCTCCATATGACCGCTAGTTGATGATTCGTTGCACAGAGCGGCGGTCTATTCAGTGCAACTTGTACTTGAAATGCACGCGTTTAGCAACGTATTTTCAAGCAAAAACTTGCGAACCACCCCGCCAGACCCTGCGCGGCTTGAGCCCGAAAGCCCATGCGAAGGCTCCTTCATGCTCGGCTTCCCACAGCACGAGGTCCGCCAGTTTGTTCGGCGCGATCACTCCGCGATCGCTCCGCGAAATCGATAACGCGCCTCCAACCGTGGCCGCAATGAGCGCGCGCTCGGCCGAAAGCTTGAACACTCCGACGGCCATTGCGACCACCAGGCTCATGCTCGTGATGCCGCTTGTGCCCGGGTTGTGATCGCTTCCCAACGCGATCACAACGCCCGCATCGGACAATTCCTTAACGGGCGGGAGCTTGCCGATTGAAATTGCGGTCCCCGGAGCGAGCGTCGCGACGACTCCGGCGCGTGCGAGCGCAATCGCGTCTCCTCGATTTGCGCGCAGCAGGTGATCCGCTGAAACGGCGTGGAGCTCGGCCGCCAGGCGCGCGCCACCGGTCCGGGCAAGCTCGTCGGCATGGATGCGGGGAATGAGCTTGGCCTCGATGGCCGCCTTCAGGATCCGCCGCGACTGGGGGACGCTGAAGTAGCCCCGGTCGCAGAACACGTCGCAGAAACGGGCCCCGGCCAGGTGGGCGTCCTCGCACCAGCCCGCCACCTCCGTGGCGTAGGTCCCGAGCCGGGCCCACCGGTCCGGAGGCAGGGCGTGGGCCGCCAGGAACGTCACCTCGATCCGCGGCAGATCCTTCCGCTCACCCAGCCGGGCGAGCATCCGGGTCGCCTCCAGCTCTCCTTCGCGGCTGAGGTGATAGCCGGTTTTCGCCTCGACAGTCGTCGCGCCGCCTTCGAGCCATGCCCAGAGCCGCCGGGCCGTGGACTGCTCGAGGGTGCCGATTGATTCGGCCCGCGTGGCCCGGACCGTAGCGCGGATGCCGCCGCCGGCTTTTGCCACCTCCGCGTAGGTGGCTCCGGCGGTGCGCATGGCGACCTCCGCCATGCGGTCTCCCGCATAGACCGGGTGGGTGTGAGCATCGATCAGGCCCGCGGTGACGAGCCCGCCGGCGCAATCGTCGTCCTCGACGACGGCCTCCAGCATCTCGTGCGGTTCCTCGCCATGCTTCCCGCACCAGGCGATCTTGTCGCCATCGCAGATCACTGCCGCGTCCTCGATCACCCCGACGGAGGTGCCGGTGAAAAGACGGCCGATGTTGCGCAGGCGTCTCACGAATGCGCCCCGCGCGCGTCCGGCGTCATTCAGAAATCACTGTCTTGCCACCGACGACCACGTTGCTCACATCGCAGGCCGACTGGCCATAAATAAGGTATGCGGGATCGAACTCGCGCCGGGACGTATGACGTGGTTGGTCGAGGGTGATGAAATCGGCCAGCATCCCGGCCTTCAGCTCTCCCGCGTCCCAGCCCAACGCGCGCATCCCGTTTTTCGTGGCCGAATCCAGGAGCTCCTCGGGTTGGTGAAGCACGCGGCGCCCGGTGGCGCGACGCTGATCCAGCTCGAGCCCTCGCGTCTCTTCGAGCATGTCGATCACCGCATTGGAGTCGCTTCCGACGGCGAGCGAACAGCCGGCGTCGGCGAGAGCGCGCAAAGGCCCGACCCGGTCGCCGAGATCACGCTCCGTGGTCGGACACGCGCATACGTTGACCTTGTTCGCTCCGAGCAATGAGATGTCGTGCTCGTCGACGTGGATCGCGTGCACGACTGTCAGGTCCGGCCCGAGGATACCCTCGCGCTCGAGCAGCTCGGCGGGCGTGCACCCTTCCACCCTTTTGCATTCCTCCACCTCAGCCGGCTGCTCGGCGAGGTGAGCGTGCAGCGGGGCCTCCCGTTTGCGAGCCCAAGCCGCGACCGCGCGCATCGATTTCGGGTCGACCGCCCGGACGCTATGGATTGCGGCCGCGATGCGAACACCCTCTGCGTCCTGCAGCTTATCGACACGCTTCGCCCAGTGCTCGACGTCGCCGTCGGAGAACGACTGCTGCGCCGCGTCGAGAGTTCTCCCGTCGAGCCCACCTCGCAGGTAGCACGCGTCGATCAAGGTGATTCGGATCCCGACCTCGCCCGCCGCGCTGATCAAAGCCTCTCCCAGCTCATTGCCATGGCGGTGCAGATAGTGGAACTCGCCCACCGCGGTGATGCCCGCCTCGGCCATCTCTTGAAAGACGGTCCGCGCGTAGTTGTAATAGTCGGCCGCATCCCAATCGGTCCGCCGGTACATCTCCTGCCGCCACTCCCAGAAGTCCCCCGCGCCGGATTCCACCGCTCCCCGCAGCATGTGCTGGAACGCATGGCTGTGGACGTTGGCAAGGCCCGGGATCGTCCATCCCATCAAGGTCGTCGCTCCGGGCGGTGACGGTGCGTCCTCGGTCACGGACTTGATGCGCCCTGAGTTCACCTCGATCAGGACGTTCTGGGCCGGGTGGCCCAGCCACGCCTGCTCCGCGTGCCAGAGTCCCGATCCGTTCAATCTCGCCGCTGCATCGGGATGCGGACGCCACGCTCCTGTGCCACCTCGATGGCGCGTTCGTACCCCGCGTCGGCGTGACGCATGACGCCGGTGCCCGGGTCGTTCGTGAGCACCCGTTCCAGCTTGCGGTCCGCCTCTTCGGACCCGTCGGCGACGACGACCATCCCCGCGTGGATGGAGCGGCCGATGCCGACCCCGCCGCCGTGATGCACGCTCACCCACGTAGCGCCGCTCGAGGTGTTGAGCAGGGCGTTGAGGATCGGCCAGTCGGCGATTGCGTCCGAGCCGTCGAGCATCGCCTCGGTCTCGCGATAGGGCGAGGCCACAGAACCGGAATCGAGGTGGTCGCGGCCGATCACGATGGGCGCCTTGACCGCGCCCGAGCGCACGAGCTCGTTGAACCTCCGCCCCGCGCGAGCGCGCTCGCCGTAGCCCAGCCAGCAGATGCGGGCCGGGAGCCCCTGGTACTTCACGTGCTCCTGCGCCGCCTCGATCCAGCGGACCAGCGCCGGGTCGTCGGAAAACTCCTCGACGATCGCCCGATCGGTCACCGCGATGTCCGCCGGATCGCCCGACAGCGCAACCCAGCGGAACGGACCCTTGCCCTCGCAGAACAAGGGGCGGATGTAGGCCGGAACGAAGCCTGGAAAATCGAACGCTCGCGAGCTTCCGCCCAGCTTTGCCTCAGCGCGAAGGCTGTTGCCGTAGTCGAAGACCTCAACTCCGCGGTCAAGGAACGCGACCATCGCGTCGACATGACGAGCCATGCTCTCCCGGGCGCGCCGGATGTAGCCCTGCGGATCGTCGAGCCGCAGCTCCTGCGCATCCTCGGGTGAAAGGCCGATCGGTATGTAGCTGAGCGGGTCGTGGGCGGAGGTCTGATCGGTGACGATGCCGACCTCGAAGTTGCGCGCTGCAAGTACAGGAACGACTTCGGCGGCATTGCCGTGCAGCCCGATCGACAGCGCTCGCTTCGAGCGCTTCGCGTCCAGCGCGAGCTTCAAGGCATGCTCGAGGTCGTCCGCGCGGACGTCGAGGTATCGATGCTGCAGCCGGCGCTCGATGCGCTCGGAGTCGGCCTCCACGCAGATCGCGACGCCGCCGTTCAGCGTGACGGCCAGCGGCTGCGCGCCGCCCATCCCGCCCAGGCCCGCGGTCAGGGTGATCGTTCCCGCGAGCGTGCCGCCGAAGCGCTTGCGCGCGATTGCGGCGAACGTCTCGTACGTGCCCTGGAGGATTCCCTGGGTCCCGATGTAGATCCACGAGCCGGCCGTCATCTGTCCGTACATGGTCAGGCCGAGCGCTTCGAGCCTCCGGAACTCGTCCCACGTGGCCCACTCGGGCACCAGCATCGAATTGGAGATGAGCACCCGCGGAGCCCATTCGTGAGTGTCGAAGACGCCGACAGGTTTACCCGACTGAACGAGCAACGTCTGGTCGGCCTTGAGCCGGCGCAGCTCGCGGACGATCGCATCGAACGCCTCCCAGGAGCGGGCGGCGCGGCCTGTCCCGCCGTAGACGACGAGATCCTCCGGACGCTCGGCGACCTCGGGGTCGAGGTTGTTCATGAGCATCCGCATCGCGGCCTCCTGCGGCCACCCAAGGCAGGTGATCTCTGAGCCGCGAGGCGCGCGAATGAGCCCCCTCCCCCGCAAGGGCGCATTCAATGAGTCCCATCCTTATCGCCGCTCTGCGCGCAGGGTCGGGGTGGGGGGCGATTCATGCGAGACCCCCGGTGACGGATTCCGCGGCCTTGAGCACCGCGCCGCTTCGGATCAGCTCCTCGGCCGCCGCGAGCTCTGGCGCGAGGTACCTGTCAGGCCCCACCCCCTGTACGTGCTTGCGGAGAAGGTCTCGAACCGCGCCCGTCGCGGGCGCCGCCTTGAGCGGTCGCCGCAGGTCTTGCGCGCGCGCCGCGGATACCAGCTCGACCGCGAGGATGCGCCTCAGGTTGTCGAGGACGCTGCGCAGCTTCAGCGCCGCGCCCCAACCCATTGAAACGTGGTCCTCCTGCATGCCCGAGGTCGGTATCGAGTCCACGCTTGCGGGCGCCGCGAGGCGCCGGTTCTCGGCCACTAGCGCCGCGGCCGTGTACTGCGCGACCATCAGGCCGGAGTTGACCCCCGGCTGCTCGGCGAGGAAGGGCGGCAGGCCCTCGGAGCGATGGGGATCGAGCAGCCGATCCACCCTGCGCTCGGCGATAGCGCCTACCTCGGCGGCCGCGATGGCGAGGAAATCCGCTGCGAACGCCAGCGGCTCGCCGTGGAAGTTGCCGGTCGACTCGACCTCGCCGGTCTCGAGGACGACCGGGTTGTCGACGGCGGAGGACAGCTCCACCGTCTGGATGCGCCTGGCGAAGTCCAGCGTGTCGCGCGCCGCGCCGGCGACCTGGGGGCTGCACCGCACGGAGTAGGAGTCCTGCACGGCGTGGTGCGAGTGACGATGCGAGGCGACGATCCCTGAGCCGTGGAGCAACCGCGTCAGGTTCGCGGCGCTCGCGACCTGGCCGGGATGGGGCCGGATCTCGTGAAGCCGGGCATCGAATGGCCGGTCCGTTCCGAGCAGCGCCTCCGCCGACATGGCGGCGGTGATGTCCGCAACCTTGAAGCAGAGCTCGGCGTCGGCGCAGGCCAGGGCCAGCATCCCGAGCATTCCGTCGGTTCCGTTGATCAGGGCGAGGCCCTCTTTGGTCTCGAGCTTCAGCGGTTTGATCCGCGCCGCCTTGAGCGCCTGCGCCGCGGGCACCCGGCTGCCTTCGGCATCCACCACGTCGCCTTCACCCACGAGGGCCAGGCCGATGTGGGCCAGCGGTGCGAGGTCGCCGCTGCACCCGACCGACCCGTAGCGCGGAACAACGGGCGTGATCTCCGCGTTCAGCATCGCGATCAGCGTTTCGGCCACGACCGGCCGGACGCCGGACAGCCCCATCGCGAGCGTCCTGGCGCGCAGGAGCATCGTCGCGCGCACCACCTCGCCGTCGACCGGCGGGCCCATCCCGGCGGCGTGGGAGCGGATCAACGCCAGCTGCAGCTCCGGCTGTTTGAGCGGAGCGACCCGGGTGCCGGCCAGCGCGCCGAACCCGGTGGAGACGCCATAGACCGGTTCCCTGGACGCGGCGGCCCGCTCGACGAGGGTGCGACTCCGCTCCATCCGGGTTCGCGCCGCGGCCGCCAGCGCCACTTTTTCTCGATGACGCGCAACGTCCACGACCTGGCCCTCCGACAGCCCGGCGCCGCGGAGCGTGACTGTCATTGTTCGGATGCCATCGGATGTTCTTCCCCGCCCCTCACCCAGGCCCTCCCCCTACAGGGGGGAGGGATTAGAGGAGGTGACGTAATTGATCGGGGCACATCCACGACCTGGCCCTCGGAGAGCCCGGCGCCGCGGAGCGTGACCGTCATCGAGACAACCCTAGCTCAAGCCTTTGTTCTTCTTTGTCCGCCCCTCACCCAGGCCCTGCGCGCAAGGCGGCGATGAGGGTGGGACCTACTGATTGCCCCCTGAACGGGGGGAGGGATTAGGGGAGGTGACTTAATCGATCGGATGTTCTTGAGCGCCTCGCGCCGGCTCAGCCCGCTCAACTCAGCCTCGTGGGCGCGCACGTAGCGGGCGACCTCCGTCGGGTCCGTCCACGCATAGGCGCGCAGCGCCCAACCGATCGCCTTGCGGATGAAGAAGTCGCGGTCCGCGAGGTTCGGCTCGATGTTCGCGTAGAGCAGCTCGAGGTCGGTGTCGCGCTTGAAGGAAATCTGGCAGATGATCGAAACGCGGCGCTTCCAGAGGTTGGTGTCTTTGCTCCACGCTCGCATCACCGGTTGAACGTTTCCCGGATAGGTTCGGAGGAGCTCACCCACAACCTGCGCGAGAGAGTCGACATAGTCCCACCACGCGCCGGTGACGATCATCTCCTCGAGCGCCGGCATCAGCGCCGGCGTCCAGCATTCGCGATGAGATTTGACGGAGATGAGCCGGATCGATGCGTAGCGCTCCTCGCGGAATCGAGCGCCTCGCCACAGCTCGAAGATCGCCGCGCGCCATTCGCGACACGACGGCAGTGGGTGCTCCGCGAAAAGGCGTTTGCAGATGTCGTCGACCTGCGCGGATTTGAGGCCGTGATACGGCATGGTGGATTTCATGTACGCCTGCATGCCAGGAGCGCGTGCGGGGTCGGCGGCCGCCGCCATCTCGGCCCGCATGCGACCCGAGAGCTTCGTCAACTCACGGGGCTTGAATGAAACGCGCGCGCGTGAACGACCCGTCTTCGAGGTCCACGACCCACGCCGACCCTTTGTCGAAACCGCCGGTCCCCGGCTTGATCACGCGCTGCCTGACCAGCTCCTCCACCAGCTCCCACATGATGTCTCCGTGAGTGCTGAGCACCGCGTGGTCGAGCTTGGGGTGAGCCATGACCTGCATGGCCCCCGCCAGTCCATGGCCTTCGGCGAGCGTCGACGTTTGCTTGATCGGCAGCTTGCGAGCGCGAGCCAGAGGGTCGACCGTCTGCACGCAGCGCAGGAACGGGCTCGAGTAGACGGCCGCGATGGGGAACGGCTCCAGGATCGAGACCAGCTCATCCGCCTGCTTGACGCCCTTCTTGTTGAGCGGCCGGAGCCGGTCGTCCTCCGGCCACTGACTTCTACTGCCTGCCTTCGCGTGCCGGATCACATAGAAGGTCCCCACTATTTTCCTTAGAGGCCGCCTAGAGTGGCGTTCGTGTATCTCGCGCGGCCAGGGCGGCTGGATTCACTCCGGCCGCGACTTCGCAATCCATGAATCCCACCAATTGTCGCTGGGAGCAGCCATTTCGGTAATCCCAACCTTTAGGGAAGGTGAGCAGCAGCGCGAAGCGCTGCGATGAGCGGAAACCGCCCAGGTTTCCGCTCATATTTCAGGGCATCCAGTCGCGCAGGCTCTTCCGGTCGAGCGCCTTCCAGACCTGCGCCCACTTCGCTCGCGCATCTTCCGCCGCGACGTGCTCCATGGCGATCAGCTCACCCGCGACGAAGGCGCGCCGTCCGCTGATCCGGGCGCTGCGGAGCCAGGCCTGCGCGGTGACACTGTCCTGGTGCTCGCCAAGAATCGTCTGCAGCTTGGCTGCCGCGCGCGCGAACGCATCCGCGGCCTTGCCGACGACCGGCGCCACCGCCTCAGCGGCATAGCGCGCGCGCTTGGCCAGGATGCGGATGCGGTGCAGCTCCGGGTCGACGGGTGTCTCGGGCAGCTGCTTCACGGCCGAGCGCAGCCGCCGCCACGGGCCTGCCGCCAGCGGAGGCAGCACCGTCGACGCCGGCCCATCTGCATCGGGCAGGGTGGCCGGCGCCTGGGAAGCGAGCACGAGCCTCTCGAGCAGGTCGACGTAGCGGACCGAGTCCAGCTCGGCCATCAGCTTGGTGCGCAGCGTCGCGATCTCGAGCTGGAGTATGTGAAGGAGTGAGCTGGCCGACCTCAGGTCGCTCGCGGGGAGCGACTTCGCGCGCTCGCTGAGGCGTTCGAACAAGACCTCGCGATCTCGCACTGCACCGAGGCCCAGTGCGAGCCAGCCGAGCTCCGAGCGCAGGGGCTCTGTCCACTCCGGGTCGAGCAGAGGACCGAACGTGCGCAGGTGAGATCGCAGCTTGCGCGTCGCGACTCGAGCCTGGTGGACGGCTTCAGGATCGCCGCTGGTTCGCACCAGCGGGTCGTGCTTCATCAGGGAGGCGATGCTTTCCGCGAGCACGTGCTTGATCACGTCCTTGGCGGGCGAGTCGGGCTTCACCGGCAGCGCCGACACCTCTGGGGGTTCCATGGCGCGCGGACCGAGCGCGCGGATGTGCTTGGGAGTTGGATCCACCGCCCCGGCCCCGGCTCCGCGAAGGCGCATCACCAGCGGGTCCACGATCCCATTGGCGCCGTTTTGCTGCTGCGCCACCTCGACCTCGATCTCGCGGAACCGCGCCGCGACTCGCCGGCCGTCCCGCACCGACACCTCGTCGTCGACGACCTCGGCCACGCGGGTCCCGGCCGCATCCACCAGCCTCACTCGCCGCCGGATGGTCGACAGGCGCGCGACCGGCACCAGCTCCGCCTTGCGGACGTACGCGCGCACGATCGCCACCGCCCCTTCGGGAGGCTTCTTGGAACCTCCCTGGAAGGTGATCTCGTCCCGCTCGAGGAGCTGGCCCTGCGGTTGACCGGTGGCCTGCGCCGGCGGCAGCTTCAACGTCCAGCCCTCACCTGCGCGATGACGCAGCGATACGCCCCACCGCGCGAGACGCAGGTCCGGAGTGTCGTAGTAGACGGTTTCCAGCCGGACCGCCTCCGGTGGCGTCACCGTCACGCCGTCCAGGACTCCGCTCAGGTCAGGGAGGTGGAACGCGGGTCCCGCCCCGAGCTTCACCTCTCGTTCTAACATCGGGGTCCCCGCGAATTCACGCCGCATGCGCGGAATTCGCGGGGTCTAAGCATGCGGGACGCCGTTCACCACCCCATTTCCGCGTGCGTTCTCGAGGGCCAGCTCCTGGAACCGCTTGTGTGAGTTGAGCCCGCGCACGGTCGGGACACGCTGCCAGGCGCCGTCCGGGCAGAGCTCCCACGCGAGGACGTCGTCGGCCAGGGCAATCTCCAGGATCTGTGACAGGCGCTCGCGCAGCTTGCGATCGCCGACCGGCACGACCGCCTCCACCCGGCGGTCCAGGTTGCGCTGCATCAGGTCGGAGGAACCGAGGTAGTACTCCGCGTCGGCCCCGTCGCCGAATGCAAAGATCCGCGAGTGCTCGAGGAATCTGCCGACGATCGACCGCACCCTGATCCGCTCTGAGAGCCCGGGCACGCCAGGCCGCAGCGAGCACATGCTGCGGACGATCAGGTCCACCTGCGCGCCCGCCTGCGAGGCCGAATAGAGCGCGTCGATGATCTGTGGATCGATCAGGTTGTTGACCTTGATGATGATCCGGCCGCCCGGCTTGCCCTCGCGTTCGATCAGCTGCGTGATGCCGGCGCGCAGGCTGGTCGGCGCGACCAGGAGCTTTCGATACCGATGCTGGCGGCTGTAGCCGGTCAGCAGGTTGAACAGCTCGGTGACGTCGGCGCCCAGGTCCGCGTCGGCGGACAGCAGGCTCACGTCCTCGTAGGCGTGGGCGGTGCTCGGGTTGTAGTTTCCCGTCCCGACGTGCAGGTAGTGCTGGATGTGCTTGCCTTCGCGCCGCACGACGAGCGTCACCTTGGCGTGGGTCTTGAGCCCGAGCAGCCCGTAGACCACATGCACGTTCGCCTCTTCGAGAGCTCTCGCCCAACCGATGTTGGCCTGCTCGTCGCCGCGCGCCTTCAGCTCGACCAGCGCCGCGACCTGCTTGCCTCGCTCGGCCGCGCGGATCAGGGCTCTCACGATCGGGCTCCCCGGACCCGAGGTCCGGTAAAGCGTCTGCTTGATCGCGAGCACGTCAGGATCGCTGGCCGCCTGGTCGATGAATGCCTCCACGGAGGTCGCGAACGAGTCGTATGGATGGTGCGCGAGAAGGTCGCCAGAGCGCAGCACCGCGAACAGGTCGGGCACCTCCGCCGCCAGCCCGCGCAGCCGCGGCTGCGTGGTCGGAGTCCACGGCTCCTCTTTCAGGTCGGGACGGTCCAGCCTGGATAGCGCGTGGAGGCTGCCGAGGTCGAGCAGGCCGTCCGCCTGGTACACATCCGAGGGCTGCAGCTCCAGCTCCCTGGTGAGCAGCTCGAGGACCTCAGGCGACATTCCCGGGTCGACCTCGAGGCGTACGACTCGCGCGTGGCGGCGGCGGCGGCGAAGCTCCGTCTGGATGGCCGCCAGAAGGTCCTCGGCATCGCTGTCGACGTCGTCGAGGTCGCCGTCCCTGGTGACCCGGAACGGATGATGCGCGACCACCTCCATGCCCGGGAAAAGCGCTTGCAGGTGGATCGCGATCACGTCTTCCAGCGGCACGTATCGCTCGCCTTCCACGAGCGGGATGAACCGCGGCAGCACGGGCGGCACCTTGACGCGCGCGAAGCGCTGCTGGTGGCGCTGCGGGTCGCGGACCATGACGGCGAGGTTCAGCGACAGGTGCGAGATGTAGGGGAAAGGGTGTCCCGGGTCGACCGCAAGCGGCGTCAAGACGGGGAAGATCTGCTGCCTGAACACCGTGTGCAGCTGGCTCAGCTCGCGCTTGGTCACCTCGTTGGCGCGGACCAGCGTGATGCCCGCCTCGGCGAGGGCCGGGACGATCTCCCGGTTGAAGAGGCCGACCTGGCGGTCGACCAGGCCTTCGACGCGGACGCGGATCGCCTTCAGCTGCTCGAGCGGGGACATGCCGTCGGGCGAGGCGACCGCCACCGCGGCCAGGACCTGCTCCTTGAGCCCGGCGACGCGGACCTGGAAGAAGTCGTCCAGGTTCTGGCTGAAGATAGCCAGGAACCGTACCCGCTCCAGGACGGGCAGCTTGGGGTCCTCCGCCATGGCCAGGACCCTCTCGTCGAAATCGAGCCTGGACAGCTCCCGGTTGAGGTAGCGCGGGACCTCCGGCAAGGCGACAGGGCCTGTTTGATCCGATTCCGCCTGCACTCCCACCACCACGAATGGAAGATTACCGCCTGCCGCTCGGGCCCAGGTTAGGTACTGGTTAAGGGATGGCTCGGGCTGCGCCTGGGGCCCCATTTGGTAGCGATAATTTCGCCAGGGCGCCTCTCCCCCCGCAGGGTAGCCAGGCTACCGAACTGAAGCGTCCAGCCAGGCGGCGGAGCTCGGCGGGAGCGCCAGCCGCGCGCTGACCAGCCGGACGAGGGGATCGCTGGCCGCCAGCAGCCGGCCTGCGACGTCGAGATCGACCCGCCGGCGGCCGAAGTTGCACGCCACGGCCAGCGGTCCGCGCCGGTACAGCAGGACGTCCTTGGGGGAGGGGCACCATTCCAGCCGGGCGGGCATCCGTCCGGCGAGCCGACGGCGCAGTCCCAGCACGCGCATGTACTGGCGGAGCACGGAACCGGATAACCCCAGCTGTGCATCGACGGCGAACCGGTCCCAGCCGGCGGGTTGGGACAGCCAGGGCGGAGCTGTCGAGAAGCCGGCGTTCGGCTGTCCACGAAGCCATGGCAAAGGCACGCGGCACCCGTCGCGACCTGCCTGGCGGCCGCCGCTGTGAAAAAAGACCGGGTCCTGGCGCTGTTCGTCAGGCAGGTCGGCCTCCTCGAGCCCGAGCTCCTCGCCCTGGTAGAGGAACACCTGGCCGGGAAGGCCGAGCAGCAGCAGCATGGCCGCCACGGCCCGTTTGCGCCCGAGCGTGCCGCCCCCGAACCGAGTCACCTCGCGGACCACGTCGTGGTTGGAAATCGTCCAGCTCGCCTCGAGCCCCGGGCCCTTGAGCGCCCGGCGAGCGACGTCGATCGACCGGCGCCAGCGAGATGCGTCCCATGGCGCCATGACGAGGGCGAACGCCATGTTCAGCTGGTCGCGGGCGATGAAGCTCGAGTGCCGCCTGGTCTCGAAGATCTCGCCGACGAGAACGCGTTCGGGCTCGTGGCGGTCGGCGATCTCACGCCACCTCCTGTAGACCTCGTGGAGCTGCGGCTGGTCGAGGATCGAGAACGCCGGGTCAGGTTCCAGGGCGCCGGTCAAACGGTTGCGAACGGTGGGCCGGTCGGCGAGGTCTGTGCGCTTGAACAGGGCCGGCGCGACGTCGATCCGAAAGCCGTCCGCTCCCCGGTTCAGCCAGAACTCGATGATGCGTTCGAACTCGGCCGGGACGGCTGGATTCCACCAGTTGAGGTCCGGCTGCTCGGGCGCGAAGAGGTGCATGTACCACTGGCTGCTCGCTTCGTCTCGCTTCCACGCGGGTCCTCCAAAAGCCGACGTCCAGTTGCTGGGAGGCGAGCCGTCCGGCTTTGGGTCGGCGAAGTGGTACCAGGTGCGATGCGGATCGTCCTGGGAGGAGAGCGCCCTCTTGAACCACGGGTGCTGGTCGGAGGTGTGATTTGGCACGATGTCCACCAGCACTTTCAAGCGCAGCTCGTGAGCGCGCTCCACGAGCTTGTCGAAGTCGTCGAGCGTCCCGTACTCGGGGTTGACGTCCAGGTAATCCGCGACGTCGTAGCCGTGGTCTTTTTGGGGTGACGGGTAGAAGGGCGTCAACCAGATCGCGTCCACGCCGAGCTCCTTCACGTAGTCGAGCCGGGACGTGATCCCAGGCAGGTCGCCGATCCCGTCGTCGTTGGAGTCGGCGAAGCTTCGCACGTAGATCTCGTAGAAGACCGCGCCATGCCACCAGGCCTGGGCCATGGCCGCTAACTATCTCGAAAAGCGGGCCGGGAATGCCCGGCCCGCCTCAGGAGGCCGTCCTAGCCGAGCGCGGCCACGACGTTGGAAAAGACGTTGGCGATCTGGTTCCCCATGGTTAAAAGAATGACGATGACGACGATCGAAACGAGAACCAGGATCAAGGCATACTCGACCATTCCCTGGCCGCGCTGGCGAACGGCACCGCGACGACTCATGGCTAATCCACCTCCTTTCTCGCCCCAGCGAGCGTTTCGAAACCGTAACTTGTCTAACGCGCGACTTCAGCTTTCATTAAGCCTTTCCTTTCAATTATCTGTAACGGCTCTCATAAGCCTGACTAATATGTCGGCATGGCCAGACCGTCGTTCAGCCTGGAGCAGGTGCGGTCGTTCGTTGCCGTGGCGGAGTACGAGCACATCTCCAGAGCCGCCGCCTCCCTGTTCCTGACCCAGGGCGCCGTCACGCAGCAGGTGCGCCACTTCGAGCGAGCGATCGGATTGCAGCTGCTGAAGCGCGATGGCCGAGGCGTGCGCCTGACCGACGCCGGGCGGAACCTGGCCGTCGCGTGCCAGGCAGCGCTTCGAGCGGTGCAGGTCCTGGAGGACACCGCCGAATCGATGAAGACACTGCAAACGGGATCGCTGCACCTCGGAGCGAGCCCCACCTGCGCGACCTACTACCTGCCGTCGCGACTCGCCGGGTTTACCCGGCTGCATCCCGGTATCAAGCTCGGGATGACCGTCGAACCGTCGGCCGACATCAACCGCCAGGTCATCGCCGGAGCCCTGGACTGCGGGTTGATCGAGGGAACGCCGCACCCCGAGCTCGTCGCGGTGGTCCTGGATCACGACGAGCTGATCCTGGTCGCGCATCGTGATCATCCGCTCGCTGCTATGCGTCGAGTCAATGCGACCCAGCTCGCAAAGCACCGCTACGTGGGACGCGGTCCGATCTGGTCGGCGGAGAAGAACGTGCGGGACATGATCGGAGACGCGTACGACCGCTCCGAGGCGCTGAACCTGGGGCATCCCGAGTACGTGCGGGCTGCGGTTCTCGCCGGGTTGGGATACGCGGCCCTGCCGCGCCTTGCGGTGGCGGCCGACCTCGAGTCCGGTCTCCTGAAACGCCTGCCGGGCCCGTCCAGCGTTCGCGCCATCAGCGCCATTCGCCGCCGCGCGCAGGGCGATCCGGCCATGGAGCAGTTCTGGAGCCTTTTGACGGCGAGTCTCTAGCTCATAGACGGACGTCCAACATTTCATCCCGCCACAATCTGTGCGGTGGACGATGTGATCAACACGCGGGGGCTCAGGCGCGTCTTCAAGTCGCGCAAGCGATCGGTCGAAGCGGTCGCCGGCGTGGACCTGACGGTGCATTCCGGCGAGATCTTCGGGTTCCTTGGACCAAACGGCGCCGGCAAGACGACGACGCTTCGCATGCTGGCGACGCTGCTTCCGCCCAGCGGCGGCAGCGCAACGGTCGCCGGCTGCAATCTGCTCACGCAACCTGACCGGATCCGAGAGCGCATCGGCTACGTCGGGCAGGCAGGAGGCTCCGACCGCGAGATCACCGGGCGCAGCGAGCTCGTGTTCCAGGGCCGGCTGTACGGCAAGTCGGTGGCCGCCGCCAGGAAACGTGCGGCCGAGCTGATCACGATGCTCGAGCTCGAGACCTGCGCCGACCGCAAAGCAGGCACCTACTCCGGCGGGCAGAAACGCCGGCTGGACATCGGCCTTGGTCTCGTCCACGACCCGCAGCTCCTTTTCCTCGACGAGCCGACCACCGGCCTCGACCCGCAGAGCCGGGCCCGCGTGTGGGACGAGGTGAGACGTATGCACGACCGGGGCACCACGGTCTTCCTGACCACGCATTACCTCGATGAGGCGGACGCCCTTTGCGACCGGATCGCCATCATCGACTACGGGAAGATCGTCGCGGAGGGCACCCCCGAAGAGCTGAAGCGCGCGGTCGCCGGCGACGTGGTGACACTCGCGGTGACGGGCGACCAGCAGCGGGCGCTGGACGTGCTGAAGGAC
>JBGPEO010000014.1:0-31061 GCA_041482895.1 Candidatus Dormibacteraceae bacterium
AAGTTCTCTGCCGAAGAAGGCGAGGCCAACTATCCGATGTTGAGCGAGCGCGAGAACATCATCGTGATCGCCGACGAGGCGCACCGCAGCCAGTACGAGCTCCTGAAGCAGGGCGGCTTCGCCCGGAACGTGCGCCTCGCGCTGCCCAACGCGTCCTTCATCGGCTTCACCGGCACGCCAATCGAGACCGGGGACCGGATCACCCGCGCGGTCTTCGGCGACTACATCGACATCTATGACATCGAGCAGTCGGTGCGCGACCACGCGACCGTCCCGATCTCCTACGAGGCACGGATCGCGGAGATCGACCTCGACCCGAAATACCGTCCTCACATCGATCCCGACTTCGAGGAGATCACCGAGGCGGAGGAGACGGGCGTCAAGCGGAAGATGGAGTCGCGCTGGTCGCGGATCGAGGCCGTGGTCGGCACGGAAGAGCGGCTGCGCGCGATCGCCGCGGACATCGTCGCGCACTTCGAGAAGCGCCTTGACGCGATGGAAGGCAAGGCGATGGTCGTCTGCATGAGCCGGCGCATCGCAGCAGCGCTCTACACAGAGATCATCAAGCTGCGGCCTGGCTGGCATGACGAGGACGACACGAAGGGCACCCTTAAGGTCATCGTCACCGGAAGCGCTTCGGACCCGGCCGAGCTCCAACTCCACGTCCGCAACAAGCGGCGCAACGCAGCCATCCAGGCTCGACTCAGGGACCCCGTCGACCCGCTGCGCATGGTCATCGTGCGCGACATGTGGTTGACCGGTTTCGACTGCCCGCCGCTCCACACGCTCTACGTCGACAAGCCGATGAAGGGCCACACGCTGATGCAGGCCATCGCGCGGGTGAATCGCGTGTTCAAGACCAAGCCCGGCGGACTGGTCGTCGATTACATCGGCCTGGGCGAGTGGCTCAAACAGGCCGTCCGCGACTACACCGACAGCCACGGCAGCGGCGAGCCCGTGGTGGACCTCGCGGTCGCGGTGACCGCCTTCAAGGAGAAGCTCGGGATATGCCGGGACATCTACCACGGCTTCGATTACTCGAAGTTCATCGGCGGCTCAGAAACCGCGCAGCTGCGCGCGTTGATCGGCGCCCTTGACTTCGTAGAGGCGAACCAGCTTCGTGACCGCGTGCTGGCCGCCGCGGGAGCTCTTCTTCAGTCGTTTCGGCTGGCCGGCACCGACGCCGAGGTCCTAGCGCGGCGCGACGAGGTGGCCTACTTCCTCGCCATCCGGGGCCGGCTCCTCAAGCTGAGCAGCAGGCAGCGGCTGGCGGCTGACGAGCTCGATTTCAAGATCGGCCAGATCGTCTCTCGGGCCGTCGTCTCGGGCGGCGTGAAGGACATCTTCGCCGAGGCCGGGATCGCGCATCCGAACCTCAGCATCGTCGATGCGCAGTTCCTCGCCGAGGTGCGCGAGCTTCCGGAAAAGAACCTCGCCGCCGCCGCCCTGGAACGGCTCCTCCGCGACGAGATCAAGATCCGGCTCCGGCGCAGCGTCGTCGACAGCGCTCGGTTCTCCGAGCGACTCGACGCCACCATGCGCAAGTACCACAACCGCACCATCGAGGCGGCGCAGGTCGTGCTCGAGCTGATCGAGATGGCCAGGGAGCTCGAGGCGCGCGTCAAGCGCGGAGATGACCTCGGTCTGAACGCGGACGAGCTTGCGTTCTACGACGCGCTCAGCAACAACGAGAGCGCAGTCCAGGTGATGGGCGACGAGGTGCTGGGCAGATTGGCGAGAGAGCTCACGTCGACCCTGCGACGGAGCGTGAGCGTCGATTGGTCACTTCGCGAATCGGTGCGCGCGCGGCTGCGTATCGAGGTGAAGCAGCTCCTTCGCAAATACAAATACCCGCCCGACCAGCAGGACAGCGCGACGGATCTCGTGCTGAAGCAGGCCGAGGCATTGGGCGATGAATGGATGATCACGGGCCCGGCGCGCCCGGCGTTCCAGCTGGTATCCGAGGCGGAAGCGGAACCCTACGTGCACCACCTGCCCGTCATGACACTGGCGGCGGCCGCCGGGCATTTCCTCGAAAACCGGCCCATCGCGGTGGATGGATGGGTGAAGGTTCCCGGCAAGCTTCGGCCCGGTATGTTCGTGGCCAGGATCGAAGGCCGCTCCATGGAGCCCCGGATTCCGGCCGGCAGCTACTGCATCTTCCGTGGAGAGGCGGGAGGCGGACCATTGGCGGGATCACGCCAGGGCAAGATCGTGCTGGCCGCACTGAACGACGCGGCGGATCCCGAGGACGGTGGTGCCT
Organism: Candidatus Dormibacteraceae bacterium; assembly: GCA_041482895.1. Lineage (GTDB taxonomy): Bacteria > Chloroflexota > Dormibacteria > Dormibacterales > Dormibacteraceae > Palsa-870. The sequence continues at coordinate 2,264 of JBGPEO010000014.1, forward strand.
ACACCGTCAAGGTCTACCGGCGTCTCAGCCCGAGATCATCCGATGGCGACGTGGCCGAACGCATTCAGCTCGAATCCTTGAATCCGGCTTTCGGGCCCATCACGCTGGCCCCTGGCCAGGACGTAAACGTCGCCGCCGAATTCACTGGCATTGTCGACGCTGGGTAGCGAATCCGTCTGACATTCGCCTAGTCCGGCAGCGGCGCTTGCTTGGTTTCGGGCAGCAGGAAGAGCAGAAGCGCGCCCGCGATCGCGGCCACTCCGCCGAGCTCGATCGCGCGACCCAAACCGGCGGACAGCGCCAGGTAGCCGACCGCCTGGAGTCCCACGACGCTGCCGATCGCCCCGGCCACCGAGGCCGTCAGCTCGGCGGTCGCTCGGGCTCGCGTTGGAAACAGCTCGGCGGTCCAGGCGCCGAAGGCTGGAGTTGACGCGCTGGCGAATGCGCTCCACAGGACGTTGCCGACGTAAAAGCCGACCGTCGCCGTAGCAAAGCTGAGACTGGTCGAGATCACGGCTGCGATCGTGAGCACGATGGCGGGCCCGCGCCGGCCGTACCGGTCGGTGAGATAGCCGCCCGCAAGGTACGACGCCCCGCCGGCGATCGCGGAGACCACGATCAGCACGCTGATCGCCGCGGGAGCCAGGTGCAAAGAGTCGGTGGCGTAGACGGTGAACAACAGACCCGCGGGCTCGAACAGGACGGCGAGCAACGCGGTCATCGCTGCGATGACAATGACCCTGCGCCGCCATGCCGGCTGCAGCAAGAGGCGGAGGGCGGAACCGCCCACCCTGGCGCTGAGCCACGTCCTGCCTTCGGGAAGCTTGAGCCAGATCGCCGGTGCCAGCACGGCCCCGACTCCCCCGGCCAGGAACAGCCAGCGCCAGTGGGGCGCGAGCAGGGGGTAGCTGATCACGGTGATGCCCGTGCCGACGGCGCCGAGCAGCGCCAGCACGCTCACGGCCTGGCCCCGCCGAGCCCGGGGAGCCTCTTCCACGATGAGCGCCGTCGCGACGCCACCGACCAGCACCTCGAAGCAGACCGCCACCAGCCTCAGCAATGCCAGCGCCTCGAGCGAGGGCGCGAGGCCGCTGGCGAAATTCGCGATGGAGGCGCCCGCCACGCCGATGGCGATCAGCCGCCGGCGGCCGAAGCGGTCCGCCAGCGCCGCCAGCGGCAGCGCGCCCAGCGCACCGAGCGCGAGAACCGATCCCAGGTTGGACAGCGCGGGAGTTCGGGCGTGGAAGTCGGAGGCGATCGCCGGGAGCGCCAGGACGAGCACCGAGCCGTCGAACGCCGTAAGCACGACGGCCAACCCTGCCCAGGTCAAGGTGCGCCGTTGCTGGAGGTCGAGGATGACCACGCAGCGTATATTCGGCTCGCCGATGGCTGGGGTGGTGAGCGTCGATGGGTTGCGCAAGCGGTACCGCCACCATGACCCGTGGGCGGTGGACGGTGTCACGTTCGCCCTCGAACCCGGCCAGGCGTTCGGCCTGCTCGGTCCGAACGGCGCGGGAAAGTCGACCGTGGTCAAGATCATCGCGGGCCTGCTCCGGCCGGACGAAGGCAAGGTTGAGCTGTTCGGTTCGGACCCTGGCGATCCCGCCTCTCGCAAGGACCTCGGCTTCGCTCCCGAGGAGCCCGACTTTCCGAAGTTCTTGCGGGCGGCCGAGGTGCTCGACTACTTCGCCAGCCTGCTGGGCCTCGACGAGGCAGAACGCAGGCGACGGATCCCCGAAACGCTCGAGTTCGCGGGGCTGGACAAAGAACGGCGCCAGGTCAGGCAGTACTCGAAGGGCATGAAGCAGCGCCTTGGGATTGCCCAGGCCATCCTCGGCCGCCCGAAGCTTCTGATCCTGGACGAGCCGACCGCGGACCTCGACCCGCTCGGCCGGCGCGACGTGCGCGCGCTGATCGACCAGCTCAAGGACAGCGGCGTGGCCGTGCTGCTCAACAGCCACCTGCTCAGCGAGGTCGAGCTTGTTTGCGACACCGTCGCGATCCTCGCCAAGGGTCGCGTCCTCAAGGAAGGCACGATGGCGGAGGTGGTGCCCGAGGGCAAGAACCTCGAAGACGTTTTCGTGGAGCTCGTGCAGGCGAACGCTCCGCTCCGAGACCAGCTGCCGTCTTTCATCACTGAAAAGGACAAGCCGTCGTGAACGGGACGGTGGCCGTGGCGCGCTACACGCTGCTCGAGCTGACCAGGCGCCGCATCCTGCTCGTGTTTGTCATCGTCGGTGCGCTGGGAATCGCCTTGATCGCGACCGTCTTGAGACTTTTCAGCGGGGTGACAGTCAACGTCCAGTTCAGCGGATCTGCCGGCTCCGCTCCCGATGCCGCGACTCTGAATCGTGCTCTACAGCTGAGCTTTGTCAGCGACCTCATCGGAGCTCTCGGGATCTTTGCGCTGCTGATCGCTTTCGCGATCGGGATGACGGCCATCTATCACGACCTGGAATCCGGAGCAGCGATCTCCATCTTCTCCAAACCTGTCTCGAGGGCCGCATTCACCGCGGGCAAGGTGGGCGCAGCGGTCGTGGCCATGCTGGCGATCGTCGGCCTGCTCGGCGTCGAGGCCCGGCTGTTGATGTTCCTGTTTGGCAGCGCCGGCGGCCTCGATCAGGCGCTCTCGGCCCAGATCGTGGCGCAGGTCGCGAACGCGTTGACCCTGATGCTGCTGGTCATGGCGCTGAGCACCTGGATGAACAACATCATCGCGGCGGTCGTGGCGTTCATCTACAACGCCGTGGCGGGAATCGTGGTCGCGCTTCATACACAGGACCTCGCTGGATTACTCGGCGACAACGGGATACTCAAGGTCGGGCTCACCATCCTTTACTGGCTCGTTCCGCACGAGCTGATCAGCGATGCCCCTCGCGAGATCGCAAAGGCCGAGTTCGCACTGTTCAACACGGCAAGCCAGGGCAACCGGGGGCCGGCGGTGGACCAGGCGCTTGCGGCCATCCCTGGGGCTTCGGGCGCCGGCGACATCGTCTGGTGGGTGTTTGTGGTCCTGGTGTTCGTGTCACTGGTGTATTTCGCAGTGCGGCGCCGGCAGGTGTAAATATGAGAAGGAACCTGACGGTTCCTTCTGCGCGCAGGCGCGACCAGGATGGGACTTACTGATTGCATCGGCCGGTCGTGTTCCCGCCGACGGGCCTGCTCATCTTCCCGGGGATCGGATTTTCTGAATGGCTCTCCTGATGACGCGGGGTGGGATTAGTACAAAGTCGCAGCGGGGTAAAACCCGGCCGCCCTTGCGATGCCTGCAAGAACACGGGACCTACAGCAGGTTCAGCTTCTTCAATAGATAAGGACCTGGGCCCAGGAAGCCACACGTTGCCGCGATGTGCGCGATCGACACTCCTAGCAAAGACGGCGGGCCGGGAAGCAGCCAGAAGGCGAGCCCGAGCGGCACGCCGACCAGCGCGGTGGCGAATGTGTCGGGCCACGGCCAGCGCCCGAGCCGGTGGTAGAGGACGTAGACCGCGGTCGCGATGGCAAATCCGACCGGCGCTCCCCAAAGCAGCCCCAGCCCGCCTTGCAACAGGCCGCGAAAGAAGGCTTCCTCAACCGGCCCGTTCACCACGTAAAAGCCCGCCTGGAACCACGCGTCTCGCGAGCCGGCCGGGACGCTGAGTGCGCCACGCCGCCGCGTCAGCCAGAGCTGAACCCAGGCGGCGGCGGCGAAGATCAGGGGCGCGGCGATGGCGGCAAACACGAGCTGCACGCCCAGCCGTCCCACGCTCCAACCAAGCGCGGCGCGGTGCGTCTCGAGCTGGTAGGCGACGGCGAACGCCAGCACGAATGGGGCGATGCGGACGAGCAGGTCAGGACGGATCCACGCCCAGCTGTCGGAAATGTCCGTGAGGACCACACGCGTGGGCTCCCGGCTGTGCCGCTGGCTCACGGGCTGTTGGGCGCGCAGATCACGACGCCGTCGACGGTGGCCACCGCGTGGTAGCGGCCGGGGACCAGGTTTGCGAGCACCGGGTAGTTGCTCATCGGGTACATGGAGAAGTCGCTCCAGCCGGCCGATGCCGTGTCGACGATTAGGGCCGGTGGATGCGCCTCCAGGTCGGCCTGGAGCTCGGGCCACACATCGGAGGTCGTGTCCCAGTTGTTCGGCTGAACGCCTGAGCCTCGGTCGAAGCCTCGAAGAAAACCCGGAAATCGACTCGCCATGAGCCTGTCGGATTCGATGTAGAGCGCAGGCCAGTCGCCCCAGACGAAGACGCGCTGGCCCGGTGCCGTGTGGTCGCGGATGTACGCGGCTACGAGCTGGTGCTGCGGGATGGTCGGGCTGGAGTCATACGTCAATGGGTCCGCTCCAAGGTCGTAGAACCACCACCCCGCGGCCGGGATCGCAATTCCCACCGCAACGGCCGCGGCGACCCATCGGCGCAGCGAGTAGACGTCGAAGCAACGCGCCGCCGCCAGCGCGAGCGGCCCCATGGCCTGGATGAAGTAGTGCCACGACAGGTGGCCGGCCGCGATCGATCCAACCATGGCGACGGCCAGCCACACGATGACGAGCCTGTCGAGCCGCTCGAGGCGGCGCCAGCGCGCCGCAAGCGTGAGGGCGGCGATCCAGAGCACAGCCATGTCCAACACGAAGGGCACGAGGCTGTCCCGGGCTCTCTGCCACACGTAGGTGGGAATCCAGGTCGTGGACGCGTAACCGTAGAGGCTGCCCACCGTCCAGCGCCAGAAACCGGCGAGCGAGCCGGTCAGCAGCAAGACTGCCGCGCCGGCGACCAGCGCGGCCGCAACGCCTGCCCCGAACCACCCGGCCGCGCGCCATCGACTCGCGCCGGGCGCGCGCAGGGCGCCTTCATCGTTCACCAGCCACAGAATTCCCACCACGGTCAGCAGCACGTTCACGGCCGCGACCTGCCGGAACGCGCCCGCCGCGACGAGCAGGCATCCAGACCAGAACCAGCGGCGCCGGAACATCAACAGCACGGACGCGGTGAGCGCGAGCGCCATGAACATCTCGGTGTTCGTAGCGAGCAGCCGCGGGTTGCCGGCCGCGGTGAGGACGCCATAGAAGAGGGCCGCGAGCAGGCCGGTCCGGAACCCGCCGAGGTCTCGGCCGATCACGAACAGGAGGTAGCAAGTCGCTGCGATCACGACGAAGCCGACGGCGTGGACGGCGGTCATCTGGTAGTTGCCGGCGACCCGGAAGATCGCCGCGTACACCCAGAAGATCCCGGGCGGCTTGTTGTCCACACCACCTGGGCCGTAGAGCTGGCCACCCGAGTTCATGAGAGCGGCGATCGAGCCGTAAATGGCCTCGTCTCCGTCGAGAAGGCGGTGGAAGAAGGAGGGTAGGTGCGCGATGAAAACGGTGACCGCGATCAACCCGGCCCAGAGTCCTAGCTGCTTGGGACGGGTCATCGAGCAGTGACTATAAGTTCGCCGGAAGGCGAGGCCCGAAAAGCCCTCGACGGATAATCTCTCGCCGAGGGTTTCGGCCTCGCCTTAACACGGCTGCGGTACCTTCAACGGGTGACGAACTATCGCCGGGCGTGGCTCTGGTCGGGCCTGGCCGTGGTTGTGATCGCCCTGGCCCTCGATCTGACCCACCGTCCTCCGCGCGTCGGGATCGACTTTCACACCTACCTCGCGGCGGCGGCGGTCGGCCTGCAGCAGGGGTGGTCGCACATCTATGACCAGGCGCTGGTCACGGTCGACCAGAAGCACCTTGTGCCGAGCCAGTGGTCGCAGCCGTTTCTCAGCCCGCCGACAGTCGCGTGGCTGGCCGCGCCTTTGACCGCATTTCCGTACTGGACCGCGTACAGCATCTGGGCGATCTCGACCTTCCTCATGTTTGCGGCCGCGCTCGCATGGTCTGGGGTGAGCGCAGGGGTCTTTCGCTGGATCGCAGTGGTAGGAGCCCTCTCGCTGTGGTGGGTGCCCTACGCGATGTTCCTTGGACAGGTCGTCCCCCTGGTCGCCGCCGGGATGGTCGTGGCCTGGCGACTGTTGCGCAAGGACAAAGAGCTGGCCGCGGGCATCGTGCTCTCGGTGATCTTCCTCAAACCCAACACGGCGATTCTCGTGCCGGTGGCGCTTCTCGCCGCCGGTCGGTATCGCGTATTCGCCTCATGGCTCGGTGCGGGAGGCGTGCTTGCGATCATCACTTTCCTCGTGCTCGGCCCGCACGGCGTTTCCGCCTACCTCGACCAGCTGCGTGCGCCGCTTCCCAGCGGGGCCGACACGTTGACGCTGAAGGGTGCGATCGGCGCCACCGGGGTCGAGGCCGCCGTCCTGCGACTGCTCATCGTCGGGATGGTCCTGGCGACGGCCTTCAGGCTGCGAGGCTCGCCGGACCTCGTCATGCCGATCGGCATCGTGGGTTCGCTGATCGTCGCGCCCTACCTGCATGGATCGGACCTGTGCCTCCTTGCTTCTGCGGCCTGGATGGTCTGGGAGGAGCGCCCCACCGTGCCGTGGCGTGCGGCTCTCACCGCCGGATGGGTGATGGCGAGCCCGTTCCTCCTCCTCACCTTCAGAAGCCCAGCTTTGAATCGCTGGCCATTGATCGAATGCATCTTGTTGCTTGCTCTCGTGGTGGCCGCCTGGCGACCGTTCACAAGCACGGCTGACTTGAGGACTCGAGCCCCCGCATAATCAGGACGCCCGCGCCATTCAAGGGAACCATTTGCCACTCGACATCCACGAAATCGACGGACCACTGCGCGTGCTCGCCGGACCGGGCACCGGCAAGACGCATGCCTTGGTGGATCTTTACGAGCAGGCCGTGCGCGGAGGTCAGGCGGGTCGGGGGGACATCCTCGTTCTCACCTTCTCGACCAGCGCCGCGGCCGAGATCTCGCGCCGGATCGACGCACGCCTCCAGGACGAGTACGGCGAGGCATGGATCTCGACCTTTCACAGCTTCTGCTTGCGACTGCTCCGGGACCATTACAAGGGGTCCCCGCAAACTCACGGCGAAGCCTCTGAGTTTGTGGGGATGTCACCGGATCGTGACCGGATGCTGCTCAACGGCTTCCAGGAATGGCTGGTCATGCGAAGCGTCCTTTCGGAGCTCGACGCGGAAGTGCTCGGCTCGCTCGACGGAGTCCGGCGTTCGGATGCGTTCGCTCACGACGTCCTGACCTTCGTCGCGCTCATGAAGCAGAACCTCGTGCATCCGTCCGCGCTCTTGCTCGGGTCGGAAGCGAGCGCGGGCGAGCGGCTGCGCGTGCTGGCCTCGATCTATCAGGCGTACCAGGTGCGCCTGGAGAAGGCGAGGATGCTCGACTTCCGCGACCTCATCTCTGGCGCGATCGAGCTCCTGCAGTCGAACGCATCGCTGCGCAAGAAGCTTCAGGCACAGTTCCGGCTGATCCTCGTCGACGAGTTCCAGGACGTCGACCCGGCGCAGTTCGAGCTGCTCCAGCTGGTCGCTCCTCCCGAGATGCGGCCCAGGCTGGTCGTGGTCGGCGACCCGGACCAGTCGATCTATGGGTTCCGCGGGACCGTTCCGCGCCTGCTGAGCCGCGACTTCGCGGCCGTCTACGGCAGCGCCACCCTTTACCTGGAGGATTGCCGGCGCTGCGCGCAGGAGGCGCTCGACGCGGCCGAGCGCATGCTCGTTGCGACGCATCCCGGACGCGAGCCGCGGCGTTTGCACACCGTGGCCGAGTCGGCGCCGCCCGCCGTCGTCGTCGCGCGCGAAAGCGACCCTGTCGACGAAGCCTTCTTCGTCGCCCGCGAGATCAAGCGGCTGCACGTGGAATCGCCGGGCTTGCGCTACAGCGACTTCGCGATCCTGCTGCGCAGCACGACCTCGCTTGGCGCTCCATTCGAGGAGGCGCTCCGTGCCCTTGCCCTGCCGTACGAGGTGCGAGGTTCCGGAGCGACTTCGCGCAACGAGGTCGTGCGCTTCCTGGTCGGCTATCTCGAGTCACTACGCAAGCCCGATGACCCGGAAGCATTCGAGGGCGCTCTGGCATCGAGCCTCGGCGGGGTGGGGGCGAGGACCGTCGGACGGCTTCGCGCGCATTCTCGTGAAAGAAGCAGGCCGCTGCTGCGCGTAATGCGGCGCCTGATGTACGCGCTGGCCGCGCGTGACCCGCAGCGATACCCGCTCCCCTGGGGCGGCGACGTGCCTCAGCTCCAGCCGCTCCCGGCGGCCGGCGAGGTTCGAACAGAAGAGCGCGCCGAGCCCGACTACATGGTTTTTCTCTCCGACGAAGAGCTCGCGAGCCTGCACGCCGCGATGGTCGCGCGCCAGCTCTTGGTCGGCCGCGTCTCGAAGCTCTCGCTCGCAGCCCTCGCATATTCCGTCCTGATCGAGGACGGCGCCATGCGCCGCCTTCTCGACCTCGAGCTGCCGGACGAGCAGCGGGCGGAAGCGATCTCCGACCTGCGCGCCGCTATCGAAGGATTGGAAGCCATCGAGGCCGTTCATGAGCGATTGACCGGGGCGAAGCCGATGCTCTCAGACATCTCGGGATCGTTGGAGACGCTGCTCGCTGCCGCGGCCGACGACAGCGAGGCTGCCGCCGGGCGCCGCGACGCGGTCCAGGTGATGACCGTGCACCAGGCGAAGGGGCTCGAGTTCGAGGTCGTGTTCTGCTCCGGCTTCGCGCACGGCCTGTTCCCGCTGCCGGCGCGCCCGCACCCCCTCCTGGACGACCAGGACCGCGCGTGGCTCGAGGGATTCAAGGTTGGTTTCATGCCGTCATGGCCTTCGGATCCGGATGGCCACCTCGCAGAGGAGGCGCGGCTCGCCTACGTCGCGATGACTCGCGCCCGCCGGCGACTCTACGTGACGTATGCCGATATGTACCTGCGTCAGGCGGGCCCTTCGGTGTTCCTCGACATGGCAGCGCCGGATGCCGTGTCGCGCTCCCTCACGCGCGTGTCCTCCCGGCTGCAGCCGGGCGACGTGCTGCTGGCGCGTGAGGCGGAGGTCCTGCTCGCCGCCCATCGTCCCGCGCTGACGAATGGAGTCCCGGCGCGAGCCGCGGCGCTGGGTCTCGACGTCGCGTTCCTGACGGACTCCGAGTCAGGCGAACCATTCGAAAGCTACGGCGGCGATCGCAACCCGACCACGGTCCAGATCGACCACTTCAGCCCGACCACCCTCAACGACTACCTGAAGTGTCCGCGCCTCTACTGGTACAACCACCACCCAGGCCTGGTCGACGAACCGCGCTCGGTGGCGATGGAGCGTGGCGGTTTCCTGCACAAGGTCCTCGAGGACTTTCACGCCAAGGAAGGCGAATGGCGGCCGCTCGATTCCGAGCACCAGAAGGAATGGCTCGAGGCCGCGCTCCAGGGACATCTCGAGAGCTACCTCGTGCACATGGAGGGCGTGCTCGACCGCAAGCGCGAGGAGCGACAGGTGCGATCGCTGCTGGCCAACTACATCAAGTTCGTGACCGGGATGCAGCAGATCCGCCGGCTCGGGACGCTTGCAACGGAGCGCCGCTTTCGCCTGCAGCTGGACGGATCCGACATCGTCGGCAAGATCGACCGAGTGAACGATGTCGGTGACGGCGAGGTGGAGGTCGTCGACTACAAGACCGGCGCCGGCAAGCCCATGAAGTACGCCTATGAAGCCTATTTCGGGCCGGAGCTGTACGACGTGCAGCTCGCTCTCTATTACATCGCCTGCAAGGAGGGGTTCGACGAGGAGGGCAAGCCACTCGGCTTCCAGCCCAGGTTCCTGTCCCTGTGGTACCCGAAGGAATGGGTCTGGCGCGATATGCGGCAGGTCATCTTCAGCGTCGGGCGCGCCGCCGGCTTGAAGGAGTATCGCGAGAAGCTGCTGACGACCGAGGATCTCGATCGCAGCAGGGCGATCGTCGTGGACGCGATCGCGCGCATCAAGGCAGGCCACTTCGAACCCGCGCCGAGGGAGCTGGCAGGTACGTGCGTCACCCGCTTTGGCAGCTGCCCGCACGCTGCAGTGTGTCCGTACGGAGGCGCACCGCCGGAATGAGCGCGACCCGCCTCCCGAGCACGATCTCGCTGAGCCCAGAGCAGGCAGCCGCAGCTCACGCCGGGCCGCAAGGCGCGTTTCTCATCGCGGCCGGACCTGGCACTGGCAAGACTTTCACAGCGACCGAGCGCTTCTGCTGGCTGGTCGAGCAAGGCGTCGCGCCGGACCGGATTCTAACGGTGACTTTCAACGACAGGGCCGCCGAAGAGCTGAGGCAGCGCATCACCAGGGAGCTGAGCGCGCGCCGGCCTGAGCTCGGACCCGAGGTGCTGGACGGGGCGTGGATCGGCACGTTCCACGGAACGTGCGCCAGGCTGCTCGACGAGTTCGCCTACTTGGTCGGAGCGCCGCGGGAGCTCCGGGTGCTCGACGAGACCGGGCAGCGCCTGTTCGAGCAGCAGCTCCTTGCCGGCCTTCGCAGCGGAAACGCGGCACCGTTCGACCCTGACTCCTTCGCGGCGCTCGCCGTCGAGGACCTCGACGACCTGCTGCGGTCGGGCCTGCGCTTTCTTCTCAAGCTCAAGGGCCGGGGCATCACCCCCGACGGCTTTCAGCAGCGGGCTCTCGAGCTGCACTCACTGCACTGGAGCACGCGCGCGAACGGGCATCAGGGCAACGGTTCGGGTGGACCGGATCCGGCGCGCGCTGAGCTTGAAGCGATCGAAGTGCTGTTCGTCATCTACAAGACCTATGAAGAAGCGCTGGCTGCCGCCGGCCTGCGCGACTTCGACGACCTCATCCTCGACGTGATCGGATCGCTCGAACGCGTGCCGGAATTTCGGTCGCGATGCCGCGAACGTTTCCGCTACCTGCTCGTCGACGAGTTCCAGGACACCAACCGCATACAGCTCGACCTCATCCGCCTGCTGGCGGCCGACAACTTCGGCAACGTCGCGGTGGTCGGTGACGCGAAGCAATCGATCTACGGCTGGCGCGATGCCGAGATCGAGAACATTCGCAGCAGGTTCCCGGGCCGGCGGCTGCCACTCACCCACAACCGGCGTTCGTACCAGGGGATCCTCGACTGCGCCACGGATTTCATCCGCCGTGACCCGGATTTCAGCGGCGAGCCGGACCTGGTCGCGACCCGCGGATCTGTGCCCCAGCCGGTGACGGTGATCATGGCGCCCGACTCGCGAACCGAGGCCCGCTCGATGGCGCAGACAATCCGCCGCCTGCATGTCTCGGGCCGGGCGTTCGCGGACATCGCGGTCCTCGCCCATTCGATCCGCATGCTCCCGCGCGAGTTCGAGGACGAGCTCAGGCGCCAGGGCATTCCTTACATCACCAGCGGCGGCTCGGGATTCTTCGACCGCCAGGAGATCAAGGACGTGCTGGCGCTGCTGCGCCTGACCGACAACCCGATGGACGACGGCGCCTTCGTGCGCATCCTGCAGGGACCCATCGTCCGGCTTCCGGACAGCGGAATGTACCGGCTCGCCGCCCGCAGGTCGGGCCGTTCGGGCATGCGGCTGCGCGATTGCTTCGACGAATCGGAACGTGAGGGTTTCCCCGAGATGGATCCCAAGGTGGCGCGCGAAGCCGTGCACCTGGTCGAGCTCACCGACAGGTTGGGCCGGCTCCGTGACGCCCTGACGGTGGCCGACATCCTCAACCGGCTGCTCGAGGAAAGCGGCTACCTGCGCTGGGCAGAGCTCCGGGCCCAGCGCGATGGAAGCCACCGCGCTCTCCTCAACCTGCGCAAGGTTTTCCAGCTGGCGGGCCGCTTCGAGCGCGACCTCTCGCTCGCGGGGATCGGCGATTTCGTCCACCACCTCGACCAGGTGATCGACGCGGAGCTTCCGGTGGGTGAGGCTGCCGAGGAGTCCGCCCGGGCCGAGGCCGTGTCGCTTCTGACGATTCACTCGGCAAAAGGGCTCGAATTTCCAGTCGTGTTCCTGGTGAACCTGCGGCCGCCCAGACCGAGGGACACGGAACGGCTCTTCTTCGATCCCGACAGCCTCGGATTCGTGATCAAGAACTGGCGTGGCGAAAAGCATCCGCGGTATGTCGAGACCTCACCGGGTGCGCCTGCGGTGAAGTTGGCGATCGGCGAGCGACGGAGGATCGTCTACGTGGGCATGACTCGCGCCAAGGACGCGCTTTATGTCACGGCCACCCGTGAAGAGGCGACCGTCCGGGACGTGGGGGCTAACGGCCTCGACGAGCACGACCACTTCGCCGAGATCCTGAGCTGGGCTCTGGCCAACGAGCTGTCCGCCTCGGTGGTCGAAGCCGAGCAGCTCGAGCTGCCGGCCATGACAGCCGCCAACGGCCACGTGGATGGCGGCCCCGCCATCGTTGCCGCAGTGCTGGACCGGCTGGAACAGCTTCGCCCGCAAGAGGCGCAGGCGCAGGCCGGGCCCGTCGCTGCCGTGGAGCTGAGCTTTTCGCAGCTTCACGACTTCGAGGTGTGTCCCGTGCGCTATCGATTCAGCCAGGTGTGGCGTGTGCCCGCTCCGCCGGACGAGCTGCAGCCTCGACACGTGCGGGCCATTGGATCGACCGAGCTCGGATCTGCTGTACACGCGGCGCTTGCGCGATGGCACGTGTCCGGCGGTGATCTCCTCGCCATGTATTCGGGCCCAGAGGCAGGGCTGGAGATGCTCGCGCGGTATCTGACCCATCCGTTGGCGGCCGCGCAGACGCTCGCCGTCGAGGTCGGGTTCAACATGAGGATCGGCTCGACTCGTGTACGTGGATTGGTGGACCGGATCTGCGAGCTCGACGGCCGGAGCGTCCTCGTCGACTTCAAGACCAACGCCTCGCTCGACGCGGCGCTGATCGAGGCCTACTCAACGCAGCTCAGGCTCTATGGGCTGGCGGCCCGGCGGGGTCTCGTGGCGGGCGGCCCAGACGCCCGCCTGGTTCTTTTCGACCTGCGTCGTGGTGAGCTGATTGAGGTGTCACCGGACGATGCGGGCGTCGAAGCCCGCATCCAGGTGGCTGCTGCGCGCATCGCCGCGGGCGACTACAGCCTGCGACCCGAGCACGCGCAGCGGCCATGCAATATTTGCGCCTTTCGGCCGATCTGCCCTGATCGAAGGCCGTAACCTCAGGGGCGTGAGCGAGCCGCTCCGCGAGCGCTATTTCGAGCGGCGACAGATCAAGGAGGCGATCGCTTTTGCAGAGGCGGGCGGGATTGCCATCCACCGCAACTTCGACTACTACCACGGCTCGACGATCCGAGGGATGGTGAGGGAAAAGCCCTTCTTGCACATCATCGGACTGCGGCCTGTCCTCGAGGAATGGGGCCGGCGGCACGGCCTTCGGCCGGAGTGGATCCAGCCCGAGAAGCGCCGCAAGGTTGCTCATTACGACGTGTTCGGTCCCCCCGCCGAGGCCGTGATCGCCCGCTTTGAGAAGTGAGCTTTGAGGTGCACTTGACGCATTTGACGCGATGCGTTATACTGCGGTAGTCAAGACACGATCTAGAACAAAAATAGGAGGCTGAGTTACATGAGCACTGAGACCACATTCACAGACGCCGCAACCACGATGGAGGAAGTCGCCATCGGAGCCGCGAAGGCTGCCGCAGAGGTCGCTTCGGACCCCATCGGATCGGCTCGCAAGCAGGTCAAGGGATTCGCCAAGAGTGGCGCCCCGACCGCGCGCAAGGTCAACCGCCGCTTCAACGCACGACTGAACGCGATCCTTCCCGAGAAGGTGACCCTCTGGGGCGTCGAAGTGAACGGGAAGCTGCCCGAGAAGGTCGCGATCAAGGGTCTGCACCTGGTCAAGCTGCAGGCGCGCCGCCAGGACGTCGTCGGCGACGTCGCGAAGCGGACCCTGCGCATCTTCAACGGATCGTTCAAAACCATCGCCCGCACCGCGACCCGGCTGGAGCAGGCAACCGCGATCACGCCGCGCCACGAGACCGCTGCCAAGCCGGCCGTTGTCAAGACGCGCCGCGCCACGGGCCGCCGGACCGCTCGTCGCCGCGCTGCTTAACTCGACGCCGTAATAGGGGCTTAAGCCCCTCACCCCGATGGGGAGAGGGGAAAGGGCGCCCACGGGGGCGCCCTTTTTCTTTAGCCTTCGTTCGTGTCCAACTCGCCGTGCCGGAGCCGCCGATGACAGTCGTCTGCACGGGATCGATCGCCTACGACTACATCCTCACCTTCAAGGGTCATTTCAAAGAGCACATCCTGCTCGACAAGACTCACATCCTCAACCTGAGCTTCCTCGTCGACGACCTCCAGAAGCGTCGTGGCGGGGTGGCGGGCAACTACGCGCACAACCTCGTGCTGCTCGGCTACCCGGCGGCGGTGCTCGCGACGGCCGGCACCGATGCCACCGAGTACCGCGACTGGCTTGTCTCGCGTGGCATCGACTGCCGGGGACTGCGCCTGCTGGAGGGAGAGCTCAGCGCGACCGGATTCACCACAACTGACCTGGATGCCAACCAGCTCACCGGCTATTACGGAGGGGCTATGTGGCGCGCCGCGATGCTCGGCCTCGACGACGCGCCGCCCGCTGTCGACGCCGTGATCATCGGGCCCAACGACCCCGGCGCCATGAAGCGCCTTGTGCACGAGTGTCGCGAGAGAAGCGTGCCGTTCGTTTTCGACCCCGCCCACCAGCTGCCGATGATGTCCGGCGAAGATGTGACAGACAGCACGCGCGGAGCATGGATCGTGATCGGCAACGATTACGAGCTGGAGCTCATCGAGCAGCGCACGAACCACGACGTCGACGGGCTGCTCGAGCTGGCGGAGATCGTGGTCACGACCCTTGGACGCCAAGGTTCTCGTATCTGTACGCGCGACCGGAAGGTCGAGATTCCGGCGGCGCCCCCACTTCGCGAGTCAGACCCGACAGGTGCGGGAGATGCTTACCGAGCGGGCCTGGTCGCGGGTCTCCTGCGCGGGCTGGACATCGAGGCCGCCGGACGAGTGGCCTCGCTCGCTGCGACGTATGCGATCGAGCAGGTGGGCACCGTCGAGCACAGCTATACGCAGAGCGAATTCTCGAAACGGTACAACGAGGCTTTCGGCACACCTCTGCCGGATCGCTTCTGGCGTACCGCTATATGAGCTAGTACGATGCGCCACCGTGGGGGCTTTGGCGGTGGAGATCAAGGATCTTCGTAAGTCGTACGGTGCCGTCGAGGCGGTTCGCGGCATCAGCCTTACGGTGGGGGACGGCGAGGTGTTCGCCCTGCTGGGACCAAACGGAGCGGGCAAGACGACGACGGTCGAGATCCTCGAAGGGTTTCGGCACCGTGACGCAGGCCAGGTCTCGGTCCTCGGATTCGATCCGCAGAAGGGCGAGCGGCCGCTCAAGGAGCAGCTTGGCATCGTGCTCCAGACTCCTGGCACCGATCCTTATCTGACCGTCGCGGAGACAGTCGACATGTTTCGCGGCTACTACCCAAAACCACGCCCGCGCGACGAGGTCCTCGAGCTGGTCGGCTTGACGGAGAAGAAGGACTCTCGCGTCTTGAAGCTGTCGGGTGGCCAGCAGCGCCGTCTCGACTTCGCGGTGGCTCTGGCGGGCGACCCTCGGCTCTTGTTCCTGGACGAGCCGACAAGCGGGTTTGATCCAGGCGCGCGCCGCAACGCCTGGGAGGTCATCAAGGGCCTCGCCGGACTCGGCAAGACCATCTTCTTGACCTCGCATTCAATGGACGAGGTGCAGTATCTCGCCGATCGCGTCGCCATCATCGCTGCCGGCAGGGTGGTTGCCGAGGGCACTCCCGACACGCTGGCCGGCCGCGAAAAAGCAGCCGCGATCGTCCGGTTCCAGCTGCCTTCCGGGGCGGTTGACCTGCCAGAACGCCTCCGCGCCCGAGCTCGTATCGACGGCCGCAGCGTCGAGCTGGACACCAAGGATCCGACTCGCACGCTGTACGAGCTGACTTCGTGGGCCGTCCAGGCGGGTATTGCACTCGATGGATTGGAGGTCATGCGGCCATCGCTCGAGGACGTCTACCTGGAGATCACGAGGGACGTCGCGGCGGCGGAGGCGAACCCATGAACGACTTCCAGCGCGCGCTCAGGCAGATCGACTACACGAACAAGGCGTTCATCCGCAGCCCCATCGCTGCCTTCTTCACTCTCGTCTTTCCGCTCATGTTCCTGGTCATCTTCTCGGTGATCTTCGGCAATGGACAGATGGAGGTTGCCAAAGGTGTGACCATCAGCGTGGCGACGTTCTACGTGCCGGCGATCGCCTCGTTCTCGGTCATCACCGCCTGCTACACCAACATCGCTATCTCGCTCAGCATTGCGCGCGATTCAGGCGGCCTGAAGCGGATACGCGGTTCGCCGCTGCCTGTGTGGGCCTACATGTTCGCGCGCATCGCGCACGCGGTGCTGATCGCGCTCTTGCTGGTCGCCATCTGCGCGGCATTCGGTGCCGTCTTCTACCACGCAACGCTGCCGACACGAACGCTGCCTTCATTTCTGCTGACTCTGGTAGTCGGGGCGGCCGCCTTCTCCGCGTTGGGTGTGGCGGTCACGACACTGATTCCCAATGCGGATGCTGCGCCGGCGATAGTGAACGCGTCAGTGCTGCCTCTGCTGTTCATCTCGAACATCTTCATTCCGTTACAGCACCCGCCGGCGTGGCTGGACTTCGTCTCGAAGGTCTTCCCACTTCGCCATTTCTCCGATTCATTGGTCGGTTCGTTCTTTCAATTGAGCGGCTCAGGCTTCTATACCAATGACCTTCTGGTTCTCGGCGCCTGGGGCGTGGTGGGCCTGGCGGTGGCGATTCGATTCTTTACCTGGGAACCGAGGAAATAGGCCGCTGGCCACGATCTTCACGCGAATCATCGAAGGCGAGCTGCCGGCGCGGTTCGTCTGGAAGGACGAGTCGTGCGTCGCTTTTCTGTCGATCCGTCCGCTCCGCCCAGGCCACACGCTGGTCGTGCCCCGGGCGGAGATCGACCACTGGCTCGACCTCGATGCCGGGTTGCTGGCGCACCTGGCCGGGACGGCCCAGGCGATCGGCAAGGCCCAGATGGCGGGATTCAAGCCAGTCCGGATTGGGCTCATGCTCGCCGGCCTCGAGGTCCCTCACTGCCACTTCCACGTCGTGCCAATCCGCGGTGTACACGACCTCGATTTCGGCAACCAGGATCCAGACCCGGATCCCGGTGTGATGGATGACGCGGCGCAAACGATCCGGCGCGAACTGCGCAAGCTCGGCTACTTAGAGGTCAGCGAGTGACAGCGCGCTCCAGCTGATCGACGTGCATCTCGAGGTGGTTGATCAGCGGAAGCCGGGCGACCTCCTCGGCGGTTATGGGCTCTCCGTTCTCCTGCTTGGCCGTCCGGCGCAATGAGGACGCGCCTGTCGAACGCAGCAGCTTGAGCGTTCGAGCCTGGTCCGAGAGCGCCATGTGCAGCAGCTCGGCCGGCTCGATCTGAGCCATCTGCTCGCCCACCACATCGCGGAGGTGGACGTTTTCCAGCAGGTCGAGCTCTGTCATCTGGCCGCTCGAGATCTTGTGCACCAGGACGCCATAGAACTTGGAGAGGACGGCGATGTGAGCCAGCAATTCGTGCTCTGACCACTCGCCGTCGCCCCGGCCGGCTTTGACACGCGGACCAATCTCGGCCAGCCGCGCCGACGCCTTTTCGAGGCGGCCGGCGAGCGCTAGGCGGTCGTGATCGAGCATCTCGGCGAGGAACTGCTCGAGGTCAGAGCGGGTGAAAGTGGTGCTTTCGATCTTCATGGCGGACCAATGATGGTGGACAATCGAGTCATGTGCTACTCAGACGATGCCCGTGTTCCTTTGCCGCCGGTGAGCGGCGCCGCCGCGGACCAGGGGGACTTGGTCCTGACCTCACCCGACGGGACGAAGTTCGGGGCCTATTTTGCCCGAGCCGAGAAGCCGACGGGAGCCGGCATGGTCGTGATGCCCGACGTGCGAGGCCTGCATCAGTTCTACAAGGAGCTGGCCCAGCGTTTTGCCGAGGCCGGCATCGATGCGGTAGCGATCGATTACTTCGGCCGCACGGCAGAGATGGGCGACCGTGACGAGAGTTTCGACTACAAGCCTCACGTCGAGCAGACGACGCCGGAAGGTATTG
Source organism: Candidatus Dormibacteraceae bacterium (assembly GCA_041482895.1). Taxonomy (GTDB): domain Bacteria; phylum Chloroflexota; class Dormibacteria; order Dormibacterales; family Dormibacteraceae; genus Palsa-870. The sequence continues at coordinate 20,267 of JBGPEO010000014.1, forward strand.
CAGCCGACGTGTCCGCGGCGATCGCATACCTCGAGTCGAAGGAAGGCGGCGCGGTCAAGTCCGTGTTCACCGTCGGTTTCTGCTTCGGCGGATCCAGCTCGTGGAACCAGTCCGCGCTGCAGCCTCGTCTCAACGGGGCGATCGGCTTCTATGGGCGACCGGAAAGGAGCGAGCCCTTCATCGCCAAGATGAAGGCGCCTCTGCTGATGTTGATCGCGGGCGCCGACTTCACGCCGCAGGAGGCGTTCCACGCCTTCGACAAGGAGCTCACCGAGGCGCTGGTGCCACACGAGATGCAGATCTACGAGGGCGCCCCGCACAGCTTCTTCGACCGGACGTACGAGCAGTGGAAGGATGCCTGCGACGACGCCTGGCGCCGCATGCTGGCCTTCGTCAAGAAGCACAGCTGACCGTAGTTCTCGACTCGAGGTCCTAAGCCGGCGGGCAACGTATAGTCACGGACATGGCGAAAATGGCCATCAAGTCCAAATCCGCCCGTGCGCCGAAGCAGGCACCCACCCTCCCTTCAGCGCTCATCGCGGAGCTGGAGCACCGCCGATCGGGCATGGCCCGGCACATGGCTCGGGCCGTGGTCAGCCTCGTTCGCTGGGACGACTCGACGGGCGTGCCTCCCCAGCGTTCGGCGATCGCCCGTGCCTGCGAAGCCGGCCTCGACCTGTTCCTGGCGACCGCCCGTGAAGCCCGCCCGGCGACCAACGAAGAGCTGCGCAGGGTCGCGCAGCTCGGCATCCTCCAGGCGCGCAGCAGCCAGTCGGTGGAGCCCATCCTCGCCGCGTACCGCATCGCGGCCCGCGTCGCGTGGGACGAGATCCTGCGCGCGTGGCGGGGTCACCCCGAGGCGACCCCCGAGGCGATCATGGTCACCGCGAACTACGTGTTCGCGGCGCTCGATCAGGTGGCGGCTGAGGTCACGAAAACCTACCTTCACGCGCGGGAGCAGCACATGCAGCGCGGGACTCGTGCACACGCCAGGCTCTTCCACGCGCTGATCAGCGACAACTTCGATTCAGAGCTGGAACTCCAGAAGCAAGCGCTGGCGCTCAACATGCCGATCGTCCCGACCGGTTACGTGGTCGCAGTGTGCAAGCTGATCATCGGCAACCGCGACGGCGAGCGGGGCGGCCAGGCCCTGGCCGAGGTCGCGGCCTCACTGGAAGTGCCTCGCGGCGCGATCAACCACGCAACCGATCCGAGCACGCTTGTCGTGCTCTGGCCGGCGGAGTCGGTGGCGAACGTCGAGGCCGCCGGCCAGTTCGTGACGCAGCTCCAGGACGAGGCGGTGAAGCGCTCGGGCACCGCGCGAGCTCGGGTGCGAGCCGGGATCGGCGGTTACCATCCCGGGCTCCGAGGCATCTCGCGGTCGTACCTCGAGGCCCAGCAGGCGATCGAGGCCGGCCGGAAGCTCCGGCCGGACGGCGTCGTCCACCGACACGACGAGCTGATCCCCCACCTCGTGCTGACGCAGAACCCGCGCCTGGCCGAGCGTTTTGTGGCCCACAGCCTCGGGCGCCTGATGGATCCCAAGGTGCGAAATCGGGGCCAGCTGCTCGAGACCCTGGAGGCCTACCTCGTCCGAGGATCGGTCAAGGACGCCGCGGCCGCCCTTGGTCTGCACCGCCATACAGTCCTCTACCGGCTGGACAAGCTGCGCGAGCTCCTCGGCGGGGACCTCGAAATACCGGCCACGCGCCTGCGCCTGCAGCTGGCGCTGGAGATCCGCAAGCTGCTCTGAGATGCGGATTTGGATACGGATTGGGACATGGTGTCCAAGTCTGGGGGCTCGTTTTCCCACAATAGGCCAGTGTGGATAGGCCCCGGCGTCCGTATGCTGGCCGCATGACATCTAACTCCAACGGTCGCCGTGTGGCCGTGACCGGCATGGGCTTCATCACCCCGATCGGGAACGACCTCGAAACGGTCTGGTCGAACATGATCGAGGGCGTCTCGGGAATCGGGCGGATCACGCATTTCGACACGACGATCTTCGATTGCAAGATCGCGGGCGAGGTCAAGGGCTTCAACCCCGAGGAATACATGGACCGCAAGACCGCCCGACACATCGGGCGTTACTGCCAGTTCGCGCTGGCGGCCTCCAAGCAGGCCCTGGCGCAGTCGGGGCTCGTCCCCGGCGAGATGGACCCCGACGACGTCGGCGTGATCGTCAGCTCCGGCATCGGTGGGATGGAAGAGATCGAAAAGAGCCACACGCAGCTGATGGAGCGCGGGCCAAAGCGGATCAGCCCGTTCACCGTCCCGATGATGATCGCGGACATGGCGGCCGGCATTGTGGCCATCCACACGCATGCGGGAGGTCCGAACTACGCCATCGTCAGCGCTTGCGCCTCAGGCTCGCATGGCATCGGCGAGGCCTCGGAGATCATCAAGCGAGGCGACGCGGTGGCAATGCTCGCGGGGGGCTCGGAAGCAACCATCACTCCTTTGACGATGGGCGCCTTCAGCCAGATCAAGGCCGTCAGCGAGCGGAACGACGAGCCGGAGAAGGCATGCCGGCCGTTTGACGTCAACCGCGACGGGTTCGTCATGAGCGAGGGCTCCGTGATGTTCGTGCTCGAAGAGATGGAGCACGCGAAGAAGCGCGGCGCGAAGATCTTCGCTGAGATCGCCGGTTACGGCGCGAGCGCCGACATGTATCACTTCACCGCGCCGCAGCCCGAGGGCAAGGGCGCAATACGAGCCATGAAGCGCGCGCTCGAGAAGAGCGGTGTCGAGCTGACTGACGTCGGCTACATCAACGCGCACGGGACCTCGACCAAGCTCGGCGACCTGGCCGAGACGAAGGCCATCAAGGCCGTCTTCGGCGACCACGCATACAAGCTCGCGGTCAGCTCGACCAAGTCGGTGCACGGCCACCTGCTGGGCGCCGCCGGCGCCATCGAGGCGGCCGCGTGCGTGCTCGCGCTCGACCGTGGTTTGCTGCCGCCGACCATCAACCTGGACGACCCCGACCCTGAATGCGACCTGGACTACGTCCCCAACAAGGCTCGCAAGTCGGACATCAAGGTTGCTCTCTCGAACTCGTTCGGCTTCGGCGGCCACAATGCCGCGCTCGTGATCAAAGGCCCGCAGGCCAACTAGGAGAAATTGCCAATGGCAACGCAACTCGATTTCAAGGAACTGCAGGATCTCGCGGCCGAGATCCTGGGCGTCGATGTCGACCAGGTGCAGCTCGACAAGAGCTTCGCCAAGGACCTCGCAGCCGATTCGCTCGACCTCGTCGAGCTCATCGCTGCCGTCGAGGACAAGTACGACGTGGAGCTGCCCGAGGAGGAGCTCGAGAAGATGAAGCTCATCGGCGATCTCTGGAAGTTCTTGGAGCAGAAGACCGCCGAGCGGCTGGAGGCATAGCAGCCATGGCGATCACCAGCGCATACCGCACCCGCTCCGACGCGGTTCCCCTGCGAAGTTTCAAGACCAAGGGCCGGCCGAGCGCAATCGCCGGCGTGGGTGCCTACGCGCCCGAGAAGATCATCACGAACTTCGACCTCGAAAAGCTCATGGACACCTCGGACAAGTGGATCATCGAGCGTACGGGGATCCACCGGCGGCACATCGCCGAGCCCGGGACGACGACGCTCGAGCTCGCCACCAAAGCCGCCCGAGGGGCGCTTGAGGCTGCCGGCATCACGGCCAAGGACCTCGACATGATCCTGGTTGGAACTTCTTCGCCGGACGGTCCTTTCCCGTCGATCGCCGCCCGCATCCAGAACGAGCTCGACGCGCCGGGCGCGGTCGCGTGGGACACGCTCGCCGCCTGCACGAGCTTCATCTACGGGCTGTCGATCGCGGACGCGTTCATCGCGACCGAGCGCGCGGACAACGTGCTCGTCATCGGCGCAGAGGTGCTCTCGCGGATGCTCGACTACAACAATCGAGGGACGGCGGTCATCTTCGGCGACGGCGCAGGCGCAGCGGTCGTGCGCCCCGCCCCCAAGGGCGCGGGTTTTCTCAGCTGGTGTCTCGGCTCGGACGGCCGAGGCTACGCGCAGGTGACGTGCGGCAACATCGAGAAGGGCGCCTACGCGGCGAAGGACCCACACCCCTACATCGAGATGGTCGGCCCTGACGTCTTCAAGTTCGCGGTCGACATCTTCATCCGCCAGGCCAACGAGGTCTGCAACACGGCGGGCGTGGCGCTGGAGGACATCGACCTCTGGGTCCCTCACCAGGCCAACTTCCGGATCATCGACGCGGCCGCGCGCCGGATCGGGCTGCCGCTCGACCGCGTGGCGATCAACATCGACGAGTACGGCAACACCTCGAGCGCGTCCATCCCGATCGCGCTGGACGAGGCGATTCGCAAGGGTCGGGTCAAGAGCGGCGACCACGTGCTTCTCGCGGGGTTCGGTTCCGGCCTGACGTGGGGCGCGTGCCTCTTGAAGTGGGCTTAACTGAAATGACATGGGCGTAAAGCTAATCGGCCCGATCGCGCTTCTTTTCCCGGGCCAGGGCACGCAAAAGCCGGGCATGGGAAAGAACCTGTACGACCGCTATCCAGCGGCTCGCGCGGTGTTCGAACGTGCCGAAGAGATTCTCGAGATGCCGATCCGCCGGCTGTGCTTTGACGGCCCGGCCGAGGAGCTGAACCGCACGGACGTCATCCAGCCCTGCGTCATGACGGTGTGCTGGGCGGCTTACGAGGTGTGGCGCGAGAGCTACGGCTTCGAGAACGTGAGCGTCACGGCCGGCCACAGCCTGGGCGAGATCGCATCGCTCGCCGCTGCGGGCTCCATCCCCTGGGAGACGGCGCTGCTCCTCGTCAAGGAGCGGGGCCGGATCATGGGCCAGGCGGCGGGCGAGCAGGCTGGCGGCATGATCGCCATCGTCGGGCTCGAGGAGGCGGCGGTCGAACGCATTCGTGAGGAGGCATCCGCACACGGCAAGCTGTGGGTGGCCAATCGCAACGCGGACGTTCAGTTCGTACTGTCGGGCGAGGTGGCAGCGGTGCAGGACGCGGAAAGACTTGCGCTTGCCGCGGGCGCGCGGCGGGCCCTCATCCTGACCATCCCGCTCGCGGCCCATACGCCGCTGATGGCCGCCGCGGCCGCAGCCTTCCGCAAGGTGGTCGACAAGCTGCCAATCAAAGCGCCGTCGATTCCAATCCTGGCCAATGCGTCCGGGGAAGCCCTCCGCACCGTGGCGGCCCTGCAGGATGAGCTTCGGCTCCAGATGCTGCGCCAGGTCGACTGGGCGCGCACGATGGTGTCCATGCGAGCCATGAAAGTGAAGACCGTGGTCGAGCTTGGCCCCGGCCGCGTGCTGGCCAGCCTCGCGGCGAAGCACATCCCTGGCGTCGACACCTGGAACGCGGAAGAGCTCTTCATCGATTTCGCCGGTCCGACCACGGCCTAGCCACATGGGCGATCTAGACGGCAAAACCGCCCTCGTCACGGGCGGAGGGAAAGGCATCGGTCGGGCGATCAGCGTTGCCCTGGCGGGGATGGGCGCACGCGTGGTCGTGAACTACCGCTCCGACAAGACCGCGGCCGAAGAGACTGCCGCGTCGCTGCCGAACGCGAGCGCGCACAAGGCAGACGTCGGTGATCCCGCGCAGGTCGAGGCGATGGTCAAGGCGATCGGCCGGGTCGATGTTCTCGTCAACAACGCGGGCGCGGTGCGCGACAAGCTGCTGATCCAGATGGCTCCCGCCGACTGGGAAGAGCTGATCCGAACCGACCTCATGTCGGCTTTCGCAACTACGCGAGCCGCCATCATGTCCGGGATGATGCGGGCCCGCTGGGGACGGATCGTCAACATCTCTTCGATCGTCGGGTTGACCGGCAACGCCGGCCAGTCGAACTACGCGGCAGCCAAGGCAGGCCTGATCGGGTTCACCAAGTCCGTGGCGCGTGAATACGGGTCGCGCAACATCACCTGCAACGCGGTGGCCCCCGGCTACGTTCGCACCGAGCTGACCTCCGGGTCCCTGACGGACGAGATGGTGGGCGAGCTGGTCAAGCTGACGCCGATCAAGCGCGAGGGCACCGCCGAAGATATCGCCGCGGCGGTGGCGTTCCTGTGCTCGGAGCGAGCCGGCTTCATCACCGGCCAGGTGCTCGCGGTCGACGGAGGTCTCTCGCTGTGAGCGCGCTGGCCAAGCCCACGGGCGAGCTGCGCATCGCGGGAAGCAAGCTGCCCGCGATTCCCCTCCCGACCAACTGCCCCGGCTGCGGCGTTGCCCTCGACTCCGAGGAGCTGAGAAAGCACAACTACGTCTGCGAGTGCGGGCACCATTTCCGGATCGGCGCGGACGCCTGGATCGCGTTGATCGCGGACCGCGGCTCCTGGCAGGAACGATGGGGCGATGTTCGATCCCACGACCTACTGAACTGGAAGGTGCCCAAGCCGTACCAGGCCGTCATCGAGCAGCTGATGGACGAAGGGCTGAACGAGGCCGTTCGCACGGGCACCTGCACGTTGGCAGGACGGCCGATCTGGCTCGCAGCGTTCGACTTCCGCTTCGTCGGTGGAACGCTTTCGATCGTCGCAGGGGAACGGCTGGCGCGAGGGATGGAGCAGGCGGCGAGCTCCGGCATCCCGTATGTGCTGATCTCGGCCTCGGGCGGCGCGCGCATGCAGGAGGGGGTGCTTGCCCTGATGCAGCTGGCGAAAGTGAACGCCGCGGTCGGCCGCATGCACGCCGCCGGGGTGCCGTACTTCTCGGTGCTGACAGATCCCACATTTGGTGGAACCGCTGCCTCGCTGGCTTTGCTGGGCGACATCAACATCGCCGAGCCCGGCGCGGCGATTGGATTCACCGGGCCGCGCGTGATCAAGCAGGCGACTTACGCAGACCTGCCGCCCGGCTTCCAGAGCGCGGAGTTCCAGCTTGCGCATGGGCAGGTGGACCTGGTGCTCCCGCGCACAGAGCTACGCCGCCTGCTCGCGCACCTGCTCGAGATCTACCCATGACCCGTCATGGGCGCAAGCCCGACGACACGACGCTTAGCGTGTGGCAGGTCATCGAGCTTGCCCGTCATCCAGAACGGCCCTACTCGCTCGACTACATCCGGCGCCTGGCGCCCGACTTCATCGAGCTGCACGGCGATCGCCTGTCGGGGGACGACCCGGCGCTGGTCGGCGGCATCGGGACCTGGCACGGTCGCACGACCGTCTTCCTGGGACATCAGAAGGGCCGGAGCCTCAAGGAGAGGGTCGGGCGGAACTGGGGCATGATGCACCCCGAGGGCTACCGCAAGGCGATTCGCCTCGCGCACCACGCGGCCAAGTTCCGCTTTCCAATCGTGTCGTTGATCGACACGCCCGGCGCTTATCCAGGCGCAGGCGCCGAAGAGCGAGGCATTGCCTCCGCCATCGCCGAGGCGATCATGGAGTGGTTCCGCATCCGGGTCCCGATCGTTGCGGCGGTCATCGGCGAGGGCGGGAGCGGCGGGGCCCTCGGCATGGGGGTCGCCGATCGCGTGATCATGCTGGAGAACTCGATCTACTCGGTTGCCTCTCCCGAGGCCGCCGCCTCGATCGTCTGGCGCGACAACACCCGCAAGGTGGAGGCCGCCGAGCAGCTCCAGCTGACTTCGCGCGACCTGCTCGCAATGGGAGTGGTCGAAGAGGTCGTACCCGAGCCGAAGGGAAGCGCGCATTCCGGTTACGACGCCGCCGCGGCCTCCCTCGACGAAGCCCTGGACCGTCACATGCAGGCGCTTTTGCAACTGCCCACCGATGAGCTCCTACAGCGCCGCTACGAGCGGTTCCGCTACATCGACTCGCTCGTTCACGCCGAACCCCAATTCGGTCCGAAAGTATGAAATATGAGAAGGAACCTCCGGTTCCTTCTGCGCGCTAGCGCGAGCAGGATGTGACCTACCGATTGCATCGGCCGGTCGGCATCGCCGACGGGCCTGCTCATCCTCCCGCGGTTTGGATTTACAGAATATTTCTCCTCGCATTGCTTGGCGCCCAAATGGGCGATGGGGACGGCCGGAGTAAATCCGGCCTTCTAACCACGCGAATTTGAGGGTCGTCGCCCAGCGCGTGAGCGCTGGCTCGGTGAGTTGGAACGAGGCCGGTTCCGAACGCCGTGCAACCATCGGGCACGGGTACGTGTTGTTGGTGGGTGCGGGAGCTGATGACGAAGACAACACGGTGCGAAAGCTCGCCGACAAGGTCATCGACCTCCGCGTCTTCAAGGACGAGGCGGGCCGGATGAACCTGAGCCTCGTCGACGTGCACGGCTCGGCCTTGATCGTGTCGCAGTTCACCCTGTTCGCCGACATGAGCCGCGGCCGGCGGCCCAGCCTGCTCAAGGCCGGCGATCCGCAGCGTGCCGAGCAGCTTTATGAAGTGTTTGTGCAGCAGCTTCGCGAGCGCGGAATACCGACCGAGACCGGCAGCTTTGGATCTGACATGCGCGTGAGCATCGAGAACGACGGCCCGGTCACGCTGGTGCTGTCGACAGACGAGTGGCCGACGCGTGTCTAGCTTCAAGCCTTACCTGGCGCTGGCCGGGCTCGCGCTGATCTGGGGCGCCTCATTTCTCCTGATCAAAGTCGCGGTCCATGACATGAGCCCGACGGTGTTGCTGCTCATTCGTTCGCTGTCAGGATTGGTCGCCCTGGCCGTGGTCGTCAAGGCGATGGGCCGGCCACTTCTTGGCGAAGGCTGGAGGACGCGATTGGGCTCCTTCGCGATCATGGCGATCACGAACGCGATCGTGCCCTGGGTAGCGATCGCTTGGGGAGAGGAACGGATCTCGAGCGGTCTCGCCAGCATCCTGAACTCGACGACCACGCTCTGGACGGCGGTCCTCATCTTCTGGGCGATGCCGGCTGAGCGCCCGACCAGGGTCGGTTATCTGGGCGTCGTCCTGGGGTTCGCCGGGGTCGTCATTCTTGTGCTGCCCGACATCCTGGCCCATGGCGTGTCCGGCAATTTCCTCGGGGCGATCGCCGTACTGGTGGCGGCCCTTTCGTATGCGGCAAACGCGATTTACCAGCGCCGGAAGATGCGCAGCGTCAGCATATTCGACATCAGCATCGGACAGCTCGCGGCGACGGTCATCTTCGCGATACCGCTCGCAGCCCCATCGCTGCCACAAGTTCATGTAGCGGTGACCTCCATGGCCGCGGTCATCGCGTTGGGAGCCGGCGCCACAGGCATCGCGTACCTGCTCTACTACTACGTGATGAACTCCCTCGGCGCGGTGCGCGCGGCGGGTGTCACGTTGCTGGTCCCGGTGACTGCCGTGTTCTGGGGAGTGGTCCTGTTGCACGAGGGCTTCAGCTGGCCGATCGTCGCCGGCATGGGTGTCATCCTCGCCGGCACCGTGCTGACCAACCTCGGGCGGCGGCTCAGCCGCGCGCCTTCGGTCACGCGCGACACCGCGGCAGCTTGACCGCCTTTCTCGAGGAGCACGCAGCAGAGGTTCGCCTGGCGGCCGATCGGATCCGGGGCCACGTCCGCCGAACTCCCTGCCTGACGACGGACCTCGACCCCCACCTCCGGCTGAAGCCGGAGTGCTTCCAGGTCACCGGCTCGTTCAAGGTGCGCGGAGCCTTCAACGCGATCCTGATCCTGGCCGCCCAGCAGCCGCGCCCCGAGGGCGTGATTGCGGTGAGCTCCGGCAACCACGCGCAGGCTGTGGCGCTGGCGGCGGCGACGGTTGGCCTTCCGGCTGTCGTGCTCATCCCGGAGGATGCCAACCCGGCGAAGGTGGCGGCGACGCGCGCCCTCGGCGCCGAGGTGATCCAGGAGGGCATAACGTTCGCCAATCGCGAGCAGCGCCTGCACGAGGAGATGGCCGCCCGCGGCTTGACCCTCGTCCATCCTTACGACGACTGGAACGTGATTCATGGACAGGGCACCGCGGCGCTGGAGCTGCTCGAGGACGCGCCAGACCTCGAGGTGATCGCCACCCCGGTGGGAGGCGGCGGGTTGCTGTCCGGCACGGCGATCTCGGCCAAGAAGCACAATCCCGCGATTCGCGTCATTGGGGTCGAGCCGGTGGTGGCCGACGACGCCTACCGAAGCTGGAAGTCCGGAAGCATCCAGGCGCTCGCGGCGGCGCCGGCGACCATTGCGGACGGAGTCCGGACCACCTCGATCGGAGCGCGAACGTTTGAAACCATGTTCGCCAACCGGCTGGTGGACGAGATCGTGACCGTGACCGAAGATGAGATCGCTTCAGCGGTCAGGGTCGCGTGGTCGCGGCTGCACCTCGCGCTCGAGCCCACCGGCGCGCTTCCCCTGGCGGCCTACCTTGTGGGAAAGCTGCCGAAGGGCGCGGCCGGGCTGATCCTCACGGGTGGCAACGCCAACCTCGAAACGGTGGCTACACTGCTCCGGCACTGATGATCCCCGTCAAAGAGGTGATGACGCGGAACGTGATCACGTTCCGCGAGGACACGCCGCTCGATGAGATCGCGCTGACGCTTGCATCGAAGCGGATCACAGGCGCGCCGGTTGTGAGCGCAGAGGGGCACGTGGTCGGCATCATCTCCGAGACCGACGTGTTCTCGAAGAAGGGCAAGGTGGCGCGCGACATCATGAGCCAGCGCGTGGTCTCCGTCAGCGAAGACACAGGCATCGACGAAGCCGCGCGCTTGCTGATCGGAGAACGGATTCGACGCGTGCCGGTGATCAAAGGCGGCAAGATGGTCGGCCTGCTCAGCCGCTCGGACGTGCTCGAGTTCTTCGCGAAGACGCGGTGGACCTGCGACGTGTGCGGGTGGTGGGAGCGAAGCCTCGAGAGACCTGAGCGCTGCCACTCGTGCTCGAGCACGGATCTCCACCTGGAGCG
>JBGPEO010000015.1:0-30634 GCA_041482895.1 Candidatus Dormibacteraceae bacterium
AAGCTGGACGGCCAGCTCCGCAACCTCGGCCGCGGCCTGAATCATCCGCAGCGGCACATCGACCGTGCGTGCGTGAGCCGCGGTGATGTCCTGTTGTGAACGCACCGCATCGACAAACGCCAGGTAGGCCTGCGCGTCCTCTTCGATGAGGCCGAAGCTCTCTACGCGCAGCGCATGAGCACGCTCGAGCGCACCGGCTGCGCCTACCCATTGCTTCTTCGATAGTCGCGCCGACTTCTCGACCAACGCCGCCGCTGCTGCGACGACCGCGGCGCACGCCGAGCCGCTGGCCGGCGCGGGTTCCTTGGAAGCGATCTTCTCCAGCAGGTAGTTCAGCCGTGCGAGGTTATTGTCCTCAGTCAGCGCCGATCTCCCGCCTGCGCTTCTCGATGAACTCCTTCAGCTCTTCATCGACGCCCGGGTCGATGCCCGGGTCGGGATACTCCGCTAGCACCTGCTTCCACTTTTCCGCTGCCACGACGTCCGCGGTGCGCGCGCCGAAACGGTTCCAGCGGTCGAAGTTCTCCGTCGAAGAGATCCATGGCCGGTAGAAGCCGGTGCGGTAGTTGCGCAGCGTGTGCTCGGCGCCGAGGAAATGCCCTCCCGGCCCGACCTCGCGCAACGCATCCATCGCCATGTTCTCCTCGTCGACGGGCATTCCACGCGTGAGGATCCACTCGAACATCCGCAGCGCTTCGACGTCGATGATGAATTTCTCGTACGACGCGAGCAGCGCGCTCTCCAGCCAGCCGGCCGCGTGCAGCACGAAGTTGACACGGCCAAGGATGGTCGGCCACATGCACATCATCGATTCGTAGGCGGCCTGGGCGTCCGGCGCCTTGGACGAGGTCATCGCGCCGCCACCGCGGAAGGGCAGCTTGTAGTGGCGCGCCATCTGCGCGCTGGCGAGAATTCCCATCGCCGATTCCGGGGTGCCGAACGCAGGGCTGCCGGACTGCATGTCCGTGTTGGTGAGAAACGAGCCATAGACGCTCGGCGTGCCGGGGCGGATGAGTTGAACGAGCGCGATGCCGGCCAGCGCTTCGGCGGTCTGCTGGGCGACCGAGGCCGCGAGGGCCATCGGCGACATCGCGCCCGCCATCAGGAACGGCGTGACGATCACAGGCTGACCGGCGTCCGAATACTCGAGGAGGGCGCCCAGCATGCGGTCGTCGTAGCGCAGCGGGCTGTTGACGTTGATGAGGCTGATGATGGCGGGGGTCTTCTCGATCTTGTCGCGCCCGCCGAACACGATCGACGCCATCTCGATGGTGTCGCGCGCGTTCTCGGACGAGATCACGCTGCCCATGAAGGGCTTGTCGGTCCAGCGCATGTGCGAATAGACCATGTCCAGGTGGCGCGTCCCGAGCGGGAGGTCCTCTGGCTCGACCGTGGTGCCGCCCGCGCAGTGGATCTGATCGATGGCTTGGGCCATCTTGTCGAAGTTGTTGAAGTCCTCGATCGTGGCGCCGCGGCGCCCACGCTCCAGGTCCGTGATGAACGGCGGGCCATAGACCGGGGCGGTGACGACGTTGTCCCCACCCAGCACGACGGAGCGGACAGGGTTGCGGGCCTGGAGCGGAAATGTCTCCGGCGCTTTGGCGACCTGCTCCAGGATGAACGCCCGGTCGAAGCGGACACGATTGTCATCCACTTTCATCCCGGCCTTGCCGAAGATGTCACGAGCTCGCTCGTGGAGGAAGTCGACGCCGATCTCTTCGAGGATGGTCATCGCCTGCTCGTGGATCGCCTGCTCCTCCTCCTTGCTCAGGAGGTCATAGGGTTTCAGGCGGTTCTTCCACATCGGCCTAGCAATCTTGCACAAATGCCCTCCCCCGTCGGGGGGGCGATCAATAGGTCCCATCCTTATCGCCGCTTGCGCGCAGGTCCGGTGGGGGGTCGATGGCCCAACCTCAGCGCTTGAGCGGGCATGTGATAACGTAGTCCTTGCCCATTGGGGTGCTAGGTCCCGCCTGGGGACCCCTTTTTGAACTCACTTGATCCCAATTCACGCTTCCCACGTATCGAACCTCAGGTCTTCCTGATGTGAGCACGCCCAATCCCGGGGACGTCCTTCCGCTCTGGAATCCGGACATTCCGGGCGAGGAAATCCAGGCAGGCAGGCTCGGTATCCGCGTGCGCCCGGGCACCCCGGCCGCCGCCAAGGTGCTTGCCCTCGAAGCCGCCGGAGGCGCCGAGCTGTTGCGCCAGGTGCTCGAAGACCAGCGGATCATCGACGGCATCTACACCGTCGTGAAGCCCGAGAAGCCGCTCGAGTTCACCGGGCAGGTGAGCACGACCCTCCTGACAGGCAAGCTCGGCCGGACCCCGATGGGCCTGGCCCTCGAGATCACGGACTGGCAGGACCTGGATGGCGACTACGAGATGGAGAAGAACCGCCTGCGGCTTCGCTACCAGGAGCTGCACGTGGTCAAGGAGTGGGACGGGGACCTCGAGGGCTTCACGGCCATCCAGCTGCGGGAGCAGGCCAAGAAGCTGCCCATTCTCGACTCCACGATGCGCTTCATCGAGCACCTTCGCAATTACCGCGAGAAGCTCGCCGAGGCGGCTGTACGCCGGTACGAGGCGACCGAGCAGTGGATGGAGTGCCCCAAGTGCGAGGCCGAGGTCCCGACCTCCAACGGCATCCACTGCCCCGAGTGCGGGGAGGACATGCGCGGCGGCGAGTACGTGCGGGCTGTCCTGCACCTGGTCGATGACGCCGAAGGACGCATCTACCGCGGAATCGACTCCCTGACCGTCCGCTCGGCCGGCTTCCCCGAGTACCGCGGCATGTCGCTCGACCGGATCCAGGGCTCGAACCTGTGGGTGAGCTTCCGCCGCTACGACCCGCTGCCGGACGAGGGCATCGTGCTGCCGACCGCCAGCGTCGAGATGTTCGAGGCGCAGCGCTCGGTCATCCGCCAGCTCCAGATCGGCAGCCCGCGCACCGGCGCCATGGCGGCCGAGCTTTCCGACACAGGCTGGCTCGGCAGCCCGCCGCGGGTCCCGCTGGATGGCAAGAAGGCCCACCACCTTCCCGACCCGAACGAAGAGCAGGCCGAGGCGGTCGCCCGCGTCATGGGCATGCGGCCGGGCCAGATGTACCTCATCCAGGGCCCGCCCGGAACCGGAAAGACGACGGCCATCGTGGAGTCCATCCGGCGCATCCTCGGCCGCAACCCGAACGCGTCGATCCTCATGTCGTCGCATTCCAACGACGCGGTCGACACCGGACAGGAGCGGCTGCTGGGCTTCTCACACGTGCGGCAGGCGCGCATCGCTGAGCCGGGCAAGGTGCCGCGGCGGCTTCGGCCGACGCTCGTCGAGAGCGACGACCTCGAGCCGTACAACCTTGTCGCGGGCACGTGCAACAGGCTGGCGATCGACTCGCGGCTCCGCTTCAAGGTCTTCGACTGGCTGATCCTCGACGAGGCGAACAAGGTGCGCGCCAACGAGGCGCTGGCTCTCATGCCGCTCGCGAAGCGCTGGGTCATGATCGGCGACCTCAAGCAGCTGCCGCCGGTGATGGAGGAGGCCGCCTCCACCTTCAAGATTGAGCAGCCGCTCGACGAGCTCGTCCGGGACGACAGCTTCTACGGCTGGATCTGGGACAAGGTCCCGACCAGCTCAAAGATCATGCTGCCCCGCCAGTACCGTATGCGCGAGCCGATTGGCCGCGTGGTCTCGGACCTCTTTTACGAAGGCAAGCTCGTCCACGAGGCGCCGCATCCCCGCATGCCGCTGCCGTGGCCCTTCGACCGCGAGCTGGTCTGGGTGGACACTGGAGCGCAGGACGAGTACCGCGACGCGCAACGATCGGTCGCGAACGAGTTCGAGGTGGCGCTGTGCAAGGACATCACGTCGATCATCCGGCGACGCGTCCGCAAGGCGAAGCTCGCAGTGATCGCGATGTACGCGTCCCAGGTCAACCGGCTGTCGTCGGCGCTGAAAGGCATCGTGCCGCCGGAAGACATCGAGTCGGTCGACGCATTCGAAGGCCGCGAGTCGGACGCCGTCATCCTCTCGCTCGTCCGGTCGAACGACCGCGCCGCGATCGGCTTCCTGAACGACCCCAACCGGGTCAACGTCGCCATCTCGCGAGCAAAGAAATTGCTGGTTATCGTCGGCGACTCTAAGACCGTGATCGGAGGCGCACCCGAGCTGTTCGGGCCGCTGTTCGAGCACTGCAAGGAGGAAGGCCTGGTGGCGGGCGTCGGAGCGGTGGTCACGGCCTGCCAGCGTGTCGGCATCCGCTCCCAGGTCCAGCGGCTGTCTCGGCCTCACCGGGGCGACCGGCGGACCCGGAGGCGGCGGCGCGGCCAGCGCCCGGGCGACGCACCTGTCAACGGTGACGCCGCTGCCGCGACCAACGGCTCCGAACCCCTTGCCGAACCCGCGCAGGTCGATGCGACGATGGCGACGAACGGCTCGGCCACACCCGCTCCCGCGCCTGTCGAATCATCGTCAAGCGAGGCCGAATAACGTTCAGTCTCAATTAAGCTTCGCCCTGCCGAAGTGAGCGAGCACTGCGTCTTCTGCGAGATCCTGCGTGGAAACGAGCCTGCGAGCTTCACCTACCAGGACGACACGGTCGTCGCGTTCATGGACGTGCAGCCCATCACCCACGGCCACATGCTCGTCGTCCCCCGCGAGCACGCGGTGCTCATGTCCGACCTCAATGAGACAGTCGCGATGCGGAGCTTCCGGGTGGCGCGCCGGCTGTCGTCGATCGTGCGCGCGACGCTTGGCGCAACCGGCGTGAACCTCTTCGTGGCCGATGGCGAAACCGCTTTCCAGGACGTGCCGCACTTTCACGTCCATGTCATCCCTCGCTACGCGAACGACGGTTTCGGATTGACCTTCCCGGATTCCTACAGCAAGCCACCCGGCCGTGCGGAGCTGGAAACGATCGCTTCGGCAATCCGCGCCGCGGCGGGCTGACGGTCTACGGCGTAACAGTCACCTTCACCGAGTAGACCATCACGTACATCGGGCACGCCTGACCCGACGGACAGACCGGGCCTGCGTACGCGGTCACGTCGACCTGGCCTGGAGCCCTGGCGTGGAACGCCGCCAGCGTGGCGCCACGCACCGCGGTCGCGGCCGGGTTGACGATCGGCGCCAGGATGGACTCGTCACTCGATCGCGGCTGCGTCCAGTTGTTCATCCCGCTCCCGGCCTGGAGTACGACCTCGAGCTTCTGGCCCACGCGCATCGAGGCCGCCTTCGTGGTTTCGGTCACTGTCACGTCGAAATTCGGACTGGAACCGGTGCCCGGACTGGGGCTCGGGCCTGGGGCGGTGCCGGCGCTGCCGCAGCCGGAAATGAGCACGGCCACCGCGATCACCAGCAGCAGGATTCTCATCTCACGGACGTAACGAACCTGCCCCCGGGCGCGTAACGACATAGGTGCACCATAGGACAGGTTTCAGCCGGCAGCCTGCGCGGGCCTTGCGCGCACCGATAACATCGGCACCTTACGTGCGCAAGCGTCACCTTCGAAACCTGCTCATCGGATGCGTGCTCGCGATCGCGACTGCAGGGTGTGGAGGCGGCGGCACCGTTGCCGTGAGCTCGCCGTCCCCGCTCACCGGCGCCCTCGCACAGGGGCTGATTGCCTACGTGGCGGACCAGGGCGTGGGGGTCCTCGACCCGGCGACCGGTAAGTCCACCATCGTCGCCTCGATGCCGGCCGGCGCGGCCTTCCGGGTCGCCGGACCGGTCTGGGGACCTGCGCCCGACGTTGCGTACCCGGTGCTGTACTTCACGATCCACGACGATCGGCCTGCCGAGCGGCGCACCACGCCAGGCGTGGTGCCGTACGACTGGTTGTTTCGCGTCGACCCGTTCACGGGCGCCATCGATCCACTCGCAGCCTCACAGGACTCACAGAGCGAAGGTCCCATCGGGCTCGTCGCGAACTCGCATTACGTCGCCCTCACGGTCGGCTGCTGTGCGAGCTACGAGGTCGACGCGCTCGATCTGACACAACCGCTCGCGCCGCTCAAGGTGCTGTCGAAGCCACCCACCCAGGCGGCCTTCTTCACCGAAGGCGCGGCGCCCGGCCAGTCGGGGTTGGTGGCCGTTCGCGAGTTCGGCACCGGCGCGTGGTACTGGCTCAACGCAGACGCGGGCGTTCTCAACCCGTTCCCGTTGAAGCTCGGTCCAGATGACGGACCCATCGCCATCTCGCCGGACGGCACGCAGGCGGCGGTCTCGCTCCCCGACCACGGCGCCGTGATCGAGGCCATCAACTCGGGCATTCCGCTGGTCACTCCAAGCGCGAGCGCCGCCGCCACCGTGACGCCACATCCCTCGCCGACGCCCCCGAGCACTGGCGGCGCGGCGCGCCGCATCAACTCGAGCTTGCCTCACGTCGACGACCTCGCGTGGAGCCCGGACGCCAAGACGGTCGCGCTGGCGGTGAACGGTGAGGTCGAGCTCTACTCGGCGACGGGCGCCGATGGGACGCCCCCGGCGAAGAAGTACCTCACCGGCGGCAACGTCATCGGCGTCGACTGGTCTTCGTCCATCCCGACCAGGACCGCCGCGATGCTCAAGCCCAGTCCCGGGCCGCAGGCCATCGTCGACGCCCTGCTGACCGCCACGATGCTGCCGGCTGCCGCAGACACTCCGGCAGCGCGACCTGAGACCAAGGTCTACCTGTGGCAGTTCGACTCGACCAAGCCTTCGGCGATCGCATCCATCGCGGACGCGACCCCAGCCGTGCTGGCGCAGTACCCACCTCTGGCCGCGGGCGTTGTCATCCACCACTGGGCGCCTTCGTTGGGTTGGGAGCTGGTCGGCGGATGCTTCCGCTATCGAGTCGTGGTCACCGGGAGCATCCCACCGACGGCTTCGACGATCGGTCTCGCGAGCAGCGCGCTGTGCAGCACGCCGGCTCCGACAGGTAGTCCAAAGGCGACGCCTACGCATTAGCGCCGATTCACAGTCCTAGGATTGTTTCGATGGCGGACTTCGATTTCCTCGCGACCCATGCCGAATCCCAGCCCTCCAAACCGGCGGTGATCCTTGGGGACACAACTCTCGACTTTGCATCGCTGAATCGCAGGGCCAACCGGGCCGCCGACGTTTTCAAGGGCCTTGGCTGCGAGCCGGGTGATCGGATCGCGATCATGTCGTTCAACTCGATCGCCGGATTCGAGATCGCGAACGGAGTGCGGCGGTCGGGCACGGTGGTCGTGCCGGTGAACTACCGCTTACGCGGGCCCGAGATCGCTTACCTGCTCAACGACTCGGGGGCCAGGGTGGTCGTCGCGGGCCCGGACCATGCCGACGCGGTGGCCGCGGCCCAGCCCTCGGTGACGGGTGATCGCCGCTTCATCGCGGTCGGCGACCGCACCCCCGACGGCTGGCTCTCCTATCGCGATTTGATGGACGGCGCGGCCGACACGCCTCCTGTGGATGCGGTCGCGGACGGGCTCCTCGCTTCGATGATCTACACCTCTGGAACGACCGGCCACCCCAAGGGAGCGTGGCGTCCGAACGGCGTGAACATCGCCAATGTCCTGCAGGTGATCTCGATCTTCGAGCTGAGCCAGTCCGATGTGCACCTGCTCTGCGGACCTGGGTACCACAGCGCAGTGGCGTTCTTCTCCACCCTTCACCAGCTGCTGGGCGCGACGGTGGTCGTCCAGTCGAAGTTTGATGCTGATCAAGCGCTCGACCTCATCCAACGTCATCGCGTGTCGACCACGTTCATGGCGCCGACTCTTTTGCAGCGCCTCGTCGATGCGCAGCGCGACAGGCCAAGGGACGTTTCTTCGCTGCGAGCTTTGATCCTCGGCGCAGCCCCCTGCCCGTTCGAGCTGAAGGTGCGAGCGGAGGCTGCGTTCGGGAAGGTGCTGTGGGAGTTCTACGGCGCAACCGAGACAGGCATCAACACGGTGCTGAGGCCTGAGGACCAGCTGGGCAAGCCCGGCTCGTGCGGCACCGCCGTGCCAGGCCAGGAGATCCGGCTGCTCGGGCCGGACGGAGAGGAGGTACCCGACGGCGAGCCGGGCGAGTTCATGGTCCGCAACAGCTGGCTGGCCGAGTACTACAACCGCCCTGACGCGACCGGCAAGAGCCTGCATGACGGCTTCTTCTCTGTCGGCGACGTCGCCTACAGGGACGCGGAAGGCTTCTATTACATCTGCGACCGCCGCATCGACATGATCATCTCGGGCGGCATGAACATCTATCCGGCAGAGGTCGAGGCCGTGCTCCACGCGCACCCGGCCGTGATGGACGCGGCCGTGATCGGTGTTCCGGATCAGCAGTGGGGCGAATCCGTCAAGGCGGTGGTGCAGCTGAGAGCCGGGATGACGGCGACCGAGGACCAGCTGATCACGTTCTGCGCCGAACGCCTGGCGGGCTACAAGAAGCCCCGGTCCGTCGACTTCGTGGTTGAGCTTCCGCGCGACGCGGCCGGCAAGCTGCTCAAGCGAACCATCCGAGAGCCTTACTGGGCCTCGGCAGGACGGCGGATCTGACCGGCTGCGGCTTTCAGGACAGCAGCGGCAGCAGGTACTCCAGGGAGCGGCTCACACGGCCCAGGGGCCGGTCGTCCGCAGAGGTGAGCCGTGTCTCCTGCCGGAGCGCGTACCAACCTCGATAGCTCGAGCTCCGCAGCGCTTCGACGACCCGGTCCACGCGCGCGCTCCCCTCGCCAAGCGGCTTGAACAGGCCGAGGCTGACCGCGTCCGCATAATCGTGCCCGCGATCGCGCACCTCCTCTGCGAGATGGCCGTCGAGGTCGTTCAGCTGCACGTGCTGGATCCGCCCGACGGCCAGCTCGAGGACCTCCAGCGGGTCGGCGCCGGCGAGCATGAGGTGTCCCAGGTCCAGGCAGATCCCGGCGTCGGAGCCGACCAGCAGGCGTTCGATGTCTTCGGGTCCCTGGATGGTGCTCCCGAACCTGGGCTGCACGGCGAGGCGCAGCTTGTGGCGCGAGCACACGTGCTCGACCGATCCGATCGAGTGCAGAAGGTGCGCCCACTCCGCGTTGGAGAGGACGATCCCGTGATCCGCACCACCGGAGCGATGGGCGATCGCGGAGAGGACGAGGGTCTTCGCGCCGAGGGCGGACAGCCACTGGGCGTGACCGTCGATATGAGCGAGCTCTGAGCCACGGACGTCGTGGTGGTGAAGGATCGCACCGACCTGTCCGGCGACCAAGTCGAGGCGATGACGCTTGAGGAGCGGCTTGGCCTGGTCGCTGCGGTCGGGAAGAAATCCCGGCGGGCCCGCCGTGATCGCGCCCTCTCCCATCGCCGCCGCTTCGGAGAGAACCCGCTCAGGGTCGAGCTGGTGTCCCCAGCCGGGAACGTCGCTGATCCCCCAGCACACCGGCGAGATCGCCAGGCGATGGGTGACCTTGGCTGATCTCATCCCTGGGAAGGTTCGGACTCGTCGAGCAATCAACGCCCAGAGATTAACCTTCTCCCCAGTCCATGCCCGCACCGAATCGGCTCGCCCTCGATCTGCGGCCGGCGACGCTCGACGACGTCATGATCGTCGCCGACCTCGAGGCAACACGAGATCCCGACGACCCGCGCGACCCGGAAATGATGCGTTACTGGTGGACCAGCGGATCGCTGAGCCAGGTGCACTCGCGTCTTGTCGCCGTGCGCGACGGAGCGGCAGTGGCCTTCGTCGGGGCCGGCCACGAGCGGTGGGTGGAAGACCCGCAAAGATTTGGCACGATTCGAGTGGTAATCCGTTCGGACGCCTGGTCGGAACCCGAGTTCACGCGCCTGGTCGGCACGGGTGAGGACTGGCTGCGGTCGGAGGGAGTGGTCACCGCGGTGGCAAGAGTTCGTCAGGACTTCAAGCACGAGGTCGAGGCGCTGGGCCGGCTCGGGTATCGAGAGGTGCGCCGGATGAGGTTCTCGGAGCTGGACCTGGGTGCGCATCGCGAAGCGCTGCTTGCGGCCGCGAACAGACAGAGCCTCGAGATGGAGACCCAGGGCGTCACGATGATGACCTTGAGCGAGGACAGAGATGCGGAGCGTTTGACAAAGCTGCACGAGATGATGGTCGCAGCCGAACAGGACATCCCATCCACCGTGCCGATACCCAGGCAGCCTTTCGACGAATGGACGCATGCCACGTTTGATGACCCGGGCGTCCGCCACGATCGCTTCTGGATCGCGCGTGAGGGCGAAGCCATCGTCGGACTCTCCTTTCTCGAGTTTCCGCCGGTTCGCGGTCTCCCCTGGACTGCGTTCACTGCCACCTCGAGAAAGGTCCGAGGCCGCGGCATCGCGCGCGCTTTGAAATACCAGTCGATGGCGCAGGCGATCGAGCTTGGCTACGAGCGCGTGAGAACGGCCAACGACGACGCCAACGCTCCGATGATCCACATCAATGCGGAGATGGGTTACCGCGTGGTAGCGCCATCGATCGAGCTTCATCGGAGTCTCACATGACCGAGGAGCCATATGGAGTCCGAGCGCTGCCCGAGCTCTATCGGGAATGGGCCTCAACCGGCATGGTCGCGAACATCGGTACACGGATCGTCGAGGTCGCCCTCGGCAAGCTGGTGCTGGAAGGAAACATGACCGGCGAGTCGCACGGATTCCCGACCTCTCGCGGCACGATCATCCATGGCGGGGCGGTCGCCACCCTCGCCGACGAGGCACTCGCATCCGTGGCCTTCACCGCGGCGGACGAAGGCGAGACGACCGTGACGGCAGACCTGAAGGTGGATTTCTTGAGGCCGGCCAAACCCGGCCGGCTGCTCGCGCGCGCCACAATCCGCCACCGCACGCGCCGCCTAGCTTTCTGCGAGGCGACCGTCGAGCAGGACGGCGGCCCGATCGTCGCCGAGGCCCGAGCGCTCATCGTCTACGTGAGGGCCTGACCCGACCTCATCTACGGCAAATTGATCGCCGGCAGGACGCTCATGTGCCAGTGGATGCCGCCGTCGTTCGTGTTCTCGAGCAGCGCCCTCGTGCCGGCCATGGCGCCGAACCACGCGTGCCTGGGATCGAGGACTTGAAGCGACCCGGGCAAGGGCAGCGGCACTCCGGCGTTGCGGTAGGGGGTCCAGGTCGTACCGCCGTCTGAGCTCGTCGACCACTCCCCTGATCCGATCCACCACCAGTCCCGGGCGTCTGTATAGCCGATCGCCCCCGGGGCGCTCGGAGGCGCGATGACGCTCCACGTGGACCCGCCGTCGAGCGAGCCGAGCTGGACCTGGTTGGGCGCCTGCACCTGGGAGGAGGATGCGCTCCTGTTCTTGGTGTCGGCGGCCGTCCAGGACGAGTTTGAGATCGCGTCGGCGAATGTCACATAGACGTAGGAAACCGGGACGCCTCCGTCGAACGTGCGGACGGTCAGAGGCGGGTATGAAACGACGCTTGCACCGACGCCGGAACGGCCGGATAGAGGCGCGAAGCTCGCCACGGTCGCTATCACGCCGATTCCATGGGTTGGCTGAGCTGCGACGAGGAATTGTCCGGTCGCCGGCCATCCGACGCGGGGCGAAGGTAGCGGAACCTGTTGCCACGTCGTACCGCCGTCAACGCTCTTGTATGCGTACGGTCGTGCCGACAGGCTGTCCAACCAACCGACATGTGCGTTGGTGAAATGGACTCGATAGGCCAGGTCGCTCCCGCGTGCGGGGGACCCGAGGTTGGTCCACGTGGCGCCGCCGTCGTTCGTGCGGAGCACCTCAGCCCCGCTTGCGACGGTGGGAGTGCTGAGGAGCAGCCAGCCATGATCGGCGTCGGCAAACGACACCGATGTCACCGACGTCAAGTACGACACCCCGCCGAGAATCGGCTTCGACGACCACCTGAGCCCGCCGTCGCCGGTTCGATAGATCTTGGCCTGTGATCCGAGCACTGTGACAACGCCCCGGGTCGAATCGAAGAAATTGACGTACACGCCGGCGCTGCCGACATCTCCGGCCATCTGGCGAGTCCAGTGAGTTCCTGCATCGGTCGTGTGCATGACCGCGAAGCGACCCGAGTCGAAGGTCGCGGCGAACCATCCCGTCGTCGGGCTGACGAAGTCCACCGCCGCCAGCTGGTAGGGGGCTGGGACCCGAGGCGGAGCAGGCGAAGATGCGTGGCCCAGCGAGGGTCGGAGATACACAACCCCGGTCAGGCCGATCGCGAGCAGGGAGATGACAATCAGGCTGAGCGCTCGTCTCGCCCGGGCCGGCTCAACCGGCGGGTCGTAATCGGCTTCGGGTTCTTCTTGGCTCATTCGCCAGCAGTCAGCTTAGGACGGCCTAGGCACGTTGACCGGATTCCAGTGCACGCCGCCGTCGGCGGTGGTGGCCAGGCCCGTTCCCCGCGAAAGGTTCGCGGTGGGAACGGCTGCGGTCATCACGCCCCAGGCATGCCTCGAGTCGATTATCTCGGGCATGTAATTCCATTCGTCCAGCTGCTGCGCAACCTGCTTCCACGACTGCCCCGCGTCGGATGACTTGAACAGAGTTCCATTGCGCATCGCCCACCAATGAAAAGTGTCCTGAAAGGTGAAGTCACTGTATTGAGTCTCCCCCGGGGGCTGGGAAAGGCGGGTCCAGGTACTTCCGCCGTCAAACGAAGTAAATCCCACTGGGAGGACGTTCTGGTCGAGCACGACCCCCAACACCCCTGCGCCGGGTAAGAGGGACACCGTGGTCTCCACCAGGGGAGCGCTTCCATCTGCAAATCCGCCCTTGCCAACGACGGTCACAGGCAGCGGATGCGATTGCCAGGTTACGCCTCCGTCGATGGTCGAGTGGACCGTGGCTTGCTGGGCAAACCCTCCCATCCATCCTTCGTTGGGCCCGCGAAAGCCCGCCTCGCTGAACCCACCCTTGCCCCCTAATAGGAATGCGGGAGGTGGGGGCAAGGCCGACCAGTGGTCGCCCGCGTCGGAAGTCGAGAAAAATTGGGGAGTTGCGATTCTCTGATCGGGTGATGGAACGGTGCCGAGGATCCAGCCGTGAAGCCGGTCGGAGAAGTACAGAGAGGAATATCCGAACGACGGTAGAGTCAGGGCCGTCCAGTGGACCCCACCATCGCTGGTGCGGTAGACCGCTCCGGTTCCGCTCAGCGCCGCGAGTCCGTTGTTTCGATCAAAGAACTGAATTTTCAAGGCACCGGCCGTAAGTTGGCCCGCTGAACCGGTGAACTGTAGTTGCCAGTGCTTGGCCACGTCCGTGGTTTTGAAGATCCAGAACCGCGGCGGGGCGGTGGACCCGTCCTCCACCAGCGCCCAACCCGCTGTCGGTGTCAGGAAGTCATAGGCGACCAGGTACTGCTCCGGGAGAAGTGGCGGGGGCGGCGGCGACGGCGCGGCTCTCAGCACCGGACGCCCTGCTGGAAATACCGGATGCAGATAGACGAGAGTGACGACCACGATCGCGGCCAGCGCCCCCGCCATGAGCGGCAGCGCGCGCCTGGCGCGTCGACTCAGACCAGCGGCCGCGTCCAGGTCGTCGGACATGGATAGATTGTGGACACAGATGGTCCGACCGGCGGTACTGGATGACGCGGCTGCAATCGCTCGCGTCCACGTCGCGAGCTGGCGCACGACCTATCGCGGCCTGCTGCCCGATGACTTCCTTATGTCGCTGAGCGAGGAGCACTACACCGAGCGCTGGACTCGCGTGATCGGCGAAGGTTCGAGCCGCGTGTTCGTGACCGAGGAGGACGGCGAGATCGTCGGATTCGCGTCATGCGGTCGCGAGCGCGCGGGAGAGAACTCCTTTGCCGGCGAGCTTTACGCGATCTACGTGCTGGACAGCGCGCAGCGGCACGGGCACGGTCGCGAGCTCGTGCGCGCGGCGGCGAGCGCGTTAAAGGACTTGAAGCTGATCGACATGATCGTCTGGGTCCTGCGCGAAAACGCCGCGGCTCGCCGCTTCTATGAACGGCTGGGCGGCATCTACGTGCGGTCGCAGCCGATCACGATCGGAAGCGCAACGCTCGAGGAGGTGTCCTACGGATGGCGCGACGCGGACCTGATTCGCTACTGAGGCGGAGGGAGCGGCGCCTGCGTGAAATCGAAGCAGTCTTCCATGCCGTCCGACGCGGCGGTGCGAGCGTTCAGCGACGGGAGACCGAAGTTGACCTCGCAGAAACGCACCAGGCTCACGTGGGAGTGCTGGATCTTCGAGATGTGCCGCTTCCGGGCGTACGGGCTCAGGACCAGGCAACCGACCCGACCGCCAAAACGGAACTGAGTCCCGTCCTTCCATTTCTCCACCTCGGGCGGCGTGACGTGGTCCCACCAGCCGCCCCAGTCGTCCCACGTGATGAAGATCGCCACCTGCGGCCACAGCCCAGCGGCGACGACAGCCTGCACCTGGCCGGCGGTCCAGTCGCTTCCCTTGGTTACGTTGCCGGCGCCGGCCTTGCGCTCGGCCGCCGTGTCGGCGGGATGCTCGCTCAGAGTCCCGTCCGAATAGAGCCATGACACCACCGGGAGCTTTCCCGCCGACGCATCGGTCGCGAACTGCTGCCACTTCCTCTGCTTGCCTGCTGTGTGCTTGATGAACTCGAAGGCGTAGCCGCTGTAGTTGCCCCAGGTGAGGCCGGCCGCGTCGAGCTGAGACGGCAGCGACGGCTGGTCGTAGAGGGGCGGGCCGGGATTCTTCCGGTAGCTGCGCGACGGGTTGTCGACGAGAGGGGAGTCGGCCATGATCAGCATCAGGTGGTTGGGTGTCGAGGGACCCGCCACGTCCGTGTAGTAGTTGTCGCAAAGCGTGAACTGGTTCGCGTAGCTCCAGTAGTGGGGGATGTCGCCCTGTTGAAACTGAACGTGCAGCGCGGTCGTGTCGCGGGTCAGCCACGCCGCATGGCGATGGTCGGGATCGCGCGGTGGCGGGTTCGGGCTGTGAGGCATGGTGATCCCGTTGCCACCTGGAAGCCCACCGAAGTAGTTGTCGTACCCGTGGTTCTCCTTGACGATGATCACGACGTGCTTGATCTGGCCGGCAGCCATCAGATGCACTGCCTCGCGTTGTTGGACCACTCGAGCTGCACGGTGTAGGCGCCGAGCTTCTTGGTCTTCCACGCGCAGATGTCGCCGATCTCTCCGTTCCGATCGTCGTACCAACCCTGGCCCGGCACTGGGTCCGTGATCGCCTCGCAGAGCTCGTGCGAGCTGGTCGCGGTCAACGCGTCGGTGACGGAAAGAACGCCGGTGCACCCGGCGCAGTCCGGGTAAGGCGTGACCGCGTAAAAGATGCTGCTGTTGATGTCGCTGTGATAGCCGCAGAAATTTGAGCAGGACGTTCCGCCGGCTAGCGAGAGCGTGACGCCAGGCGGCAGAAACACGAAATACAGGGAGTTCGCCGTCGGCTGCGGCACCGCTGCGTCGTTCGAGATCTCCTGCTGGATGAGCTGCTGGATGTCGGTGTCGGCCAGGGTGCCGGGAGGATCCGTGCTCAAGATGAGCGCTCCGGTCCGCGCACCGTGACCGATCGACATGCCGGCCACGCTGTACTCGCCGAGCTGGTCGAGGAGCGGGCTGGTGAGGACGAAGTCGAAGAACTGATTGATCTGCTGTACGAGCGCGGCCTGCGCGCCTGCCCAGGCGGTCCCCCAGAAGAGGACGAAGACCTGGGCCGCAGGAAGCAGCGGGCCGCCGCGGTACGTCAGATGTGGCGTCGCGACCGGCGCAGCGAGCGCATCACCGTGCAGAGGAACGATCTTGATTGGGTTGGCAGCTGCCATCTCACAGCACCTCCGTCGCCGGAGTCGTACGAGTCACGCGCGGAATCAATGCCGTGCTCGCCGCCAGCAAACATACTGCAGCCATCGCGAGGAAGGCTGAAGTCGGGTTAAACGTGTAGAGGGCGCCGCCGATCAGCGCGCCGAGGATCTGCACCAGGGTTTGGGCGGTCTGAAAGACACCTTGAGTGCGCGCCTGGTGTCCGGCTTCGGCGCTCCGGCTGACCTCCGCCATCGTGCTCGGCACGCCTGAGATCGTGAAGGCGCCCTCCACGAGCCCAAGGCCGATGAGCCACGGAACCGACGCCACGAACGGATAGAGAGCCGCAAAGAAGGCGGTGAAGAGCAGCGCGACGACGATGAAGCGCCGCGGACCGAAGCGGTCGCCCAGCGTTCCCGCCGGACTGCTCAGGAGCATGGCGGGCAGAGCGAACGCCACGAAGGAAAGACCGACGGCAAACGTGTTGGCTCCTCGGTAGGTCATATAGAGAGGCCAGATGGTGTCGAAGGTGCCGATCATGTACGAGGTTCCGGCGCCAAGCAGGATCAGGGGCAAGAGCCTCCGCGCGATGTGTAGAGCCCGCACCGGCGCTTCGAGCGACGGCTCGACGCGAACGTTCTGGAGCGTTACGAGCGCAACCATCGCCACGGCAGACATTGCTGCGGCCACCGTGAAGACGATGCCGAGGTTGAACAGCGCGATGAATCCGCCGATTGCCGGCCCGATCAGCATGCCCGCCATGTTGGTGGACTGCATGAAGCCGAACACACGGCCGCGCTCATGGGGCGGAGTGATTTCGGCCAGCAGCCCATTTGCGGCTGGAAAGTACGCACCCTGGGCGCCGCCCTGGATGAATCGCACGAGGACGAAGGCCGGCACCGGCAAGGGCAGGAGGTAGGCTAGAAAGAGAGCAGCGGTGGCCGCCATCGCCCCAAGCATCACCGGCCGAGTGCCGAACCGGTCAGCCGCCCAGCCGGCCGGGTACCGGATCGCAGCGTTCGAGAGCAGCCCGGCGGCAACGACCGCGCCGACCAGGGCCGCGGAACCACCCCTGCGGCCGAGAAAGATCGGGAGCAGTGGCAAGAAAAACCACATCCCGACGGCGTTCAGGAAATTGACGGCATAGAGCGTCCACAGCGTTCGTCGATGCATCCGTATCCGGAATACTTTGGCAGCAGTGGCGAACGACGATCCAATGCGGGAGCAGGAGTGGGATGTGATCCCGTCGCAGCCTCACCCGGCTCACATGCATATGGCGCTCGATGAGGTGCTGCTCGAAAGTGTGAGAGCAGGCCGGCGGCGCCCGACGCTGCGGCTGTGGGAGTGGATCGAGCCCGCG
Source organism: Candidatus Dormibacteraceae bacterium (assembly GCA_041482895.1). Lineage (GTDB taxonomy): Bacteria > Chloroflexota > Dormibacteria > Dormibacterales > Dormibacteraceae > Palsa-870. The sequence goes on from JBGPEO010000015.1 coordinate 17,027, forward strand.
CTGGTCATCGGCTCACATCAATCGGTGATCAACGAGGTTGACGGCGTGGCGGCGCGGGACCTCGGTTTCGTCGTCACTCGGCGGATGAGCGGCGGCGGCACGATGCTCTGCCAGCCGGCTCGCACGATCACCTACTCGCTCTACCTGCCGGAGTCGGTCGTCGCCGGGATCACGTTCCGAAAGTCATACGCGCTGCTCGATGACTGGGCGGTGCGCGCATTCGTCGAGCTCGGCATACCCGCGGGCTATCGCGAGATCAACGACATCATCTCGCCGCGCGGGAAGATAGGCGGCGCAGCGCAGGCGCGCCGGCGCGGATTCGTGCTGCATCACACGACGATCGCCCATTCGATGGAGGTCGGGCTGCTGCCGCGACTCATCCGGATCGGGCGCCCATCGATCGCGCAGATCGGGGTGCGGAGCGCGGAGAAGGCGGTGTCGCCCCTCGCCTGGTTCACGTCGCTCTCGTGCGAAGACGTGGCTCGAAGCCTGGAGCGGTATTTCTCCACGGAGTTCGATGTCCATCCGGGCAAGATCACACGCGAGGAGGTCCTCGCCGCCGAGCACCTGGTTTCGGCGAAGTACGCGACGCCGGCCTGGATCAACCGGATACCGTGACCTGGAGGGAGACATGCTGAACGACAGCGACACCTACACGACGATCTCGGTCTCAGATCTCGAGCGAGCCAAGCAGTTCTACGGCGAGACACTGGGGCTTACTCCCGTCATGGTCACGGAGGGCGGCGTGATGTACCAGTCGGGCGGTACCCAGTTCTTCGTGTATCCGAGCACCTACAAGGCCTCAGGCCACACGCAGATGAGCTGGGTGGTCGGCGACATCAAGGCCGAGGTGGCCGGCGGTGTGGACGGCATATTTCCGCGACCCCGACGGAAACCTGCTCGGCCTGACGCAGATCGGCTAGGGGTAGGGAGGGGGGCCTACCCCTGGGCCTCCCAGGCGGCGATCAGGTCCGCGCTCTGGGTGACGTGCTCGCGGTAGTGGTCGCGCAGCCATTCGACGATGTCCTCGGGGCTGGTCGGGTATGGATCCTGTCCCACGCCGTAGACAACCTCGGCCTTGCGCGACCAATCGGCCGCTGAGATCTTTGTGACGGCAGCTGTCACGGCCGCGTGCAGGCGGCCCATGTCGTTGAGGACTTTTGCGCGATCTCCTGGGGCCAAACCCTCTTTTGCCCTCTGACTCGCGGCTTCGCCTTCGCCCGGCGCGTCCTGCGGGCTCAGTTGCTTGAAGCCGCCCGAGATGATCCCGTCCAGGACGCGACGGTAGTGCGTGAGCACCCAGTTCACGTGAACCTGCAAGCCCCCGAGCGCGTAGTCGTCCCCGGCCTTCAGGTAGGCCAGCGCGCCATCAGGGACCTGCGCGAAAGCAGACTCCCACTCGTTGCGAGCGGATTCGAAATCCGCCAGCGCGACGTCTCGATCCATACCCGGCGGAGACTAGCTGAAGTAGTTGTGCTGCTGCAGGTAGGCGGCCGCGACGGCGTCCGCGTCCTGGTGGAGGAGCTCGACCTGCCCGTTCAAAGTCACCAGGTCTACGGTCGTGAGCCCTGCGTCGATCTTGTTCAGGACGCTCGAAACCTCTGAGGTCGCCACGGTCTGCCGGATGATCGGGACCACGTTGTCGGCGTTCTCGAGGTGCTTGTCGTCCTGGAGCACCACCAGCCCGAGTGCGTTCAGATCAGCGTCGCTGCTGAACACCAGCCCGACCTGGATCGTCCCGTTCTTGAAGGCGGCCCGGGTGAGCGGACCGTCCGTGTCGAGGGCCTTGAAGTCTTTGAACGTGATGCCGTAGGTGGTCTTCAGCCCAGGCTCGCAGAAGGGGCGGGTCGGGCATTCTGGACCCGCGCCCAGAACGAGCTGGCTCCCGATGGGAGCGAGGTCGGACAGCTTGGTCAGGCTGAACTTGGTCTGGGTCGCCTTGGTCACGGCGAAGGCGTTCTGGTCGACAGCCGCCGAGGGCGTGAGCGCCTCGAGACCGAGCGACTGCAGGTGGCTGTTGAGCTTGGCTGTCGTCGCGGTTGCGTCGCCGGTCGCCTCGCCCGCGCCGCCGTTGTAGTACTCGAGCTCGGTGGCGGCGTATCCGGGGTACAGGTCGATCTGGCCGCTCTTGATCGCGGGAGCGACGACCTCGCGCGTACCCAAAAGCAGCTTGTAGTTGACCGTGTAGCCGTCGTGGGCGAGGGCTTGCCCGTAGAGCTCCGCAAGGATGCTGCTCTCAGGGAAGTTGAAGCCGGCGACGGTGATCGTGCCCTTGCTGGTGGTCCCGGGCGAGGTGGTTCCTCCGCACGCGGCAGCGGCCGTGATGATCACCGCGAGGGCCGCAGTCAACCATGTCGAGCCTGTTTTCCGAATCATCGAATCTCCTCCTTCCGGCGGCGGGTTACCCCGATCTAACCCTGGCGACCTGCTGATTCTTCCACTTAAGCCGTCTTAAAGGCTGTCGCTTGACGGGAAGCCGGCACCTGGAGCAACCGGATCCCGCGAGGAACGAGCAGCTGCTCGACTCCCCAGAGCGACGCCTCGGTAGCCAGCGCCAGGACGGCGACGAGGAGGGCGCCCGCGAATTCTTTCGTGTAGTCCTGCTGAGCCAGCCCGTCGATGATGTACCGACCCAGGCCGCCGCCCGCGATCAGGGCGGCCAGGGCGGCCGTGGCGACGACCTGCACCGCCGAGGTCCTGATGCCGGCCATGATCAGCGGTACCGCCAGAGGTAACTCGATCCGAAGCAGCTGCGCCCACCTGCGGTAGCCCATGCCGCGCGCCGCATCCTTGACATCGGGATCAACCTCCCGAAGAGCCACGTAGCTGTTGGTCACCATCGGCGGGATCGCGAGCGCGGTCAAGGCAATGACGATGGGAAGGTCACCCAGACCGAAGACCTGGAACGCGATCACGAGGATGCCGAATGACGGCACCGCCCGCCCGACGTTGGAGATGTTGATCGCAAGGTTGCCGAACCGGCCGAAGTGGCCGAGGCCGATCCCGATAGGCAAGGCGATCAACGCGCCGATGGCGACCGACTCGCCCGAGAGCTGGAGGTGTTGCGCGAGCCTGGTGGGAATTCCATCCGAGCCCTGCCAGTGGGCCGGGTCTGCCAGCCACCGCATCACGCTCTCGACAATCGCCACAGCCTCAGGCCCCTCGTGACCACGGGACGGCCAGGCGCCCGACTCCCGCGAGCGCAACATCGGCAACGAGGGCCAACAGGATCGAGAGCACCGTTGCGACCACGAGCGGCGTGTGGAAGCTCTCGATCAGGCCCTTGTAGATGAGCTGGCCGAGGCCACCGAGACCGATGACCGCCGTGATGGTCACGATTCCGATCGTCGAGACGGTCGCGACCCGAAGGCCGGCGAAGATGGCGGGGAGGGCCAGGGGAAGCTCGATGCGGAGCAGCCGGGCAAGAGGTCGGTAACCCATGCCGTCCGCGGCGTCGATCACGTCCCGGGGAACCGCATCGAGCCCGACCAGGATGTTGCGTAGAAGGATGAGCACGTTGTAGCCGATGAGCGGGATCTCGGCGGTGACCGTGCCGAGTCCCGTGTAGGGGATGAGCAGCGCGAAAAGGGCGATGGACGGGATCGTGTAGAAGCCACCGAACACTGCCAGCTCGGCCGGACGCAGATGCAGATTGGTCCATCGATTTGCGGCGATACCGAGCGGCAGCGAGATCGCCAGGCCGCCCGCAACCGCGATCGCGGTCAGCGTCACATGCTGTCCCAGCGCGGCAAGGACCGTGGGGATGTGCGTGGAGAGCCAGTCCCAGTTCACCCACGGATCGACGATGTCGAGAAATACCGGCGCCGCCATTCGTTTACGGTAAATGACGCGGTGATCCGCTTGGAGAACGTCACCAAACAGTTCCCCGGCGGGTCGAACGCCGTGCTCGACCTCACGCTGGACATCCCGACGGGAAAGACCTGCGTCCTGATCGGCCCGTCCGGTTGCGGGAAGACGACCACTCTTCGCATGATCAACCGGCTGATCGAGCCCGACCGCGGCCGGGTGCTGATCGACGGTGAGGACACGACCGGCGTCGATCCCGCCCAGCTTCGATTGAAGATGGGCTACGTGATCCAGCAGACCGGCCTCTTTCCTCACATGACGGTCGGCGACAACGTCGGCACGGTGCCCCGGCTGTGGCAGTGGGACAAGGCCCGCATCAAGGCGCGCGTCGAAGAGCTGCTGCAGCTCGTGGGCCTCGATCCCGCCGAGTACCGGGATCGCTACCCGCACCAGCTGTCAGGAGGCCAGCGCCAGCGAGTAGGTTTTGCGCGCGCCCTCGGCGCCGACCCGCCCATCCTCTTGATGGATGAGCCTTTCGGCGCAGTGGACCGGATCACGCGTGAGCGCCTTCAGCACGAGTTCATCAACATCCAACGCTCGATGCGCAAGACAGTCGTCTTCGTCACCCACGACATCGACGAGGCCGTGATGGTCGGAGATCGGATCTGCCTGCTTCAGATGCAGGCGCAGATCGCGCAGTACGACACACCCGAGCGGATCCTCACGCGACCTGCGAGCGCCTACGTCGCGGAGTTCCTCGGTCGCGAACGATTGGTGCGCCGGATGTCGGTGGTCCACATCGAGCTACGGACGCTGGAGCCCCGTGCCACTGAGCCGCGCGTGGACGAGCCGCATGTGCCGCTGTCGAGCACGTTGACCGAGGCCTTTGCCGCCGCGCTCGCGAGCCCGACCGAGCACGCGGCGGTCTATGACGGCGAACGCTACGTGGGTACGTTCACCGCGACATCGTTGTTGGAATCGCTGCGGCTGGCGAGCATTGAGGGAGGTGAGCAGGTTGCCACAGGAGTTTGACGTCGTCTGCCTGGGCGGCGGTGTCGCCGGCGAGGCCATCGCGAGCGGTCTTGAAGGGAGCGGCCTTTCGCTGGTCGTCGTCGAGCGCGAGCTGGTGGGCGGCGAGTGTCCCTACTGGGGATGCATCCCTTCGAAGACGCTCCTTCGCTGCGGCGAAACGCTCGAGGAAGCCGGGCGCGCACGCACCCTCGCCGCCTCGCGCGTGGAATGGGACGTCGACTTTCCCAAGGTTTCGAAACGCGTGCTGTGGATGTCGCGCGACCTCAACGACACACGGCCCGCGGCGGCGCTCGAGGCGACTGGAGCAAAGCTCGTCCGCGGTGAGGGAAAGCTCGTGGACCTGCGGACGGTGGAGGTGGGCGGCGAGCAGCTGATCGCGCGCAAGGCGGTCGTGATCGCGAACGGAAGCACCGCGGCCATTCCTCCAATCCCAGGCCTGGACAAGGTCCATTACTGGACGAACCGCCAGGCCGCCGTTCCACGCGAGCTGCCGGCCACGCTGGTGGTGTTGGGCGGAGGAGCTATAGGCGTCGAGCTCGGCCAGGCTTTCGCCCGCCTCGGCTCGAAGGTCACGGTGATCGAAGCCGGGCCGCGCTTTCTCGGCCTGGAAGAACCCGAGGCGGGGGCGGCGCTCCGGCCGCACCTCGAGGCTGACGGCATCACCCTGCTCGTAGGCGACCCTTGCGTGGCGGTGGAGGCTCACGGATCCGGCGTCATGCTCAGCCTCAAGTCGGGGGCGATCGTGGAAGCAGACCGCTTGCTCGTCGCAACCGGCCGGCGGCCCAACTTCGAAGCCTGGCGCACCTCGGGCATCGCGCAGACGGAGCGTGGGTGGCTGAAGGTGGACCCGGTGACGCTCGAGGCCCACGCTGATGTCTACGGCGCGGGCGACATCACCGGCCTGGGGGGCTTCACGCACCTGGCCTATTACCACGGCCAGATCGTGGCTCGGCGGCTGCGGGGCGAGGACGCCCGCGCCGACCACACGGCCGTGCCGCGAGTCACGTTCACGGACCCAGAGGTGGCTTCCGTAGGCCTCTCAGAGGCGGCCGCGCGCGACGGTGGCCTCGACGTTGTCGTGGCCACCGCAGACCCCGCGGAGGCGGCGCGAGGCTACATCCACGACTTCCACGGCGGGGCGCTCAAGCTGGTCGCCGACCGCAAGCGTGGCGTGCTCGTGGGGGCGAGCATGGTCACGCCGCGGGCCGGTGAGATCCTGGGTGAGCTTGTGGTAGCGGTGAAGATCGGGACCCCTGTGCGCACCCTGGCCGACGTCATCCACCCGTTCCCCGCGTTCAATCGCGTGCTCGGCGCGGCGCTCGGCGACCTCGCTTCTAAGCTGGTTTGAACCAGGAAGACGGAGCCCTTACACGTTGATGGCGTTTATCGGCGCTGCGATTCTTCTGCTCCGCGTGTTCGGCGGCGGTCGGAGTTCATACCGCCGGCGGGCTTCTTCAGCTCTCCTGTTTCGTAACCGGCGACAAGACGCCTCGGAGCGGTCCGCTTCCAGGCACTCTTCACCAATCGTTGGGCCAGGTCGGCTCCGACGCCGGCGAGCCTGACCCTGACCCATCCGTAACGGCCGGTGTAAGCGGAAGGGGCGAAAGTCTTCGGGTCCATCTCGACAAGCCCGGACTGATCGTCGAGCGAGGCCTTGATGGACACGAACTCGCCGTCGGGCGAGCCCATCGCGAAGATGCGATCCCTGACACGGAAGGTTGCCTCGCCCCAGGTCTCGCATTCCTCGGCTTCGGGTAATGCAAGGCACAGCCGCCGGAACTCTTTGAACCTCAAAGCGGGACCACCTCGAACGTCAGGCGCGCCTTGAATCTCGCGAGCGCTGCTAGAACCGGCGCCCCCAGGGCGAGGACCATCACCACGTTGCCCACCGCGCGGAACGTGTCGTAGGCGAGCGAGGTGAGGAGGTAGTAGCGACCGAAGTGCACCAGCGCGGTGATCGGTGACATTCCGGGCGCCCAACCCAGGGTTGGGTTGCCGCGATAGACGGGCACCCAGTCCGTGACGTCGAGCAGGGCGCCGAAAATCCAGCCCATGATCGCGCCGGCGCCGGCCAGGACGAGCAGGTCTCGCCAACCTGGCGGACGCCCGCGCCAGTGGCCGGCCAGGCCTGCGGCCACGCCTACCCAGCCGAGTGCGAACACCTGGTACGGCACCCATGGGCCGACTCCGCCGCCGGCGATCGCCGAGACAAGGATGGAAAGCGCGCCGGCCAGGAATCCGAATGAGGTGCCGAAGATGTAGCCGGAGCACAGCACGAGGAAGTAGATCGGGTTGAAGCCCCCGATGCCCTCGATCACCGCCAGGCGCAATGCGGTGTCGATGGCGGCAATCGCCGCCAGGAGCGCCACCGCCCGCGAGTCGAGCTCGCGCGTGCCCGCCTCGACCAGGAGCAGGCCCGCCACGCAGCCGATGGTGAGAGCCCACGCCGGCGTGTTAGACGGCAGCCCGGTGCCGAAGAACGGCCAGCAGAAAAGGATGAGTCCCGCCAGCGAGACCAGTCCAACCGGAAGCGCGCGTTTCATGCGGACACCGAGTGGGACTCTGACTCGACGACGCTGCCCGCGGACACGTGGAGAACTCGATCTGCCAGCGCGGACCGGAGCTCTGAGTCGTGGGTGGCGAGGACAATGGCCGAACCCTGGTCGCGCAGGCGAGACACCAGCCCCACGAGCGCCGTACGGGCTGCCGCATCCATGCCTCGCGTCGGCTCGTCGAGCAGCACAAGATCGGGCCTCCCGGGAAGCACCGCCGCCAGCGCGGCTCGCTGCCGCTCCCCGCACGACAGATCGCGCGGATAGCGACCCGCGACCTCCAGCAGACCGAGCTCGGCCAGGATGGCCTCCGGCGGCTCGGGTTCGCCGGCTCGCTCGAGCGTCAGGCTCACCTCGGAACGCAGGGTCGGACGGTGCAGCAAGGCTGTCGGGTTCTGGGGCAGGTAGGCGATACGGCCAGGCCTGCGTTCGACCTTGCCCGACATCGGCGACAGGGCGCCGGCAATGAGCCGCAGCAAGGTGGTTTTGCCGCCGCCGTTCGGGCCGGAGAGAGCCACCACCTCACCCTCGTAGCCGAACGCGTCGATCGAATCCAGCACGATTCGCCCGCCGAAACCGGCGCTCACGCCTGCCAGGGACCAGGCGAGAGGGCCGCTGCGCGACCTCGACGTAATTCCGGCACTCAGGCTGGGGGTCACCGGCCATGCGGTGCTGGTCGAGCCGTGCTCGACGATGACCGATGCGCTCGCGTGCGGCAGCAAGCGCTCCAGGCGATGCTCGGCGATGACGGCTGACCGACCCTGCTCGACGATGTTCCTCACCGCGTCGAGCACCATCGACGCACCCTCCGGGTCCAGCTGCGACGTGGGTTCGTCGAGCACGACAAGGCGCGGCCGCATCGCAAGCGCCGATGCAAGCGCGACGCGCTGGCGCTCTCCACCGCTCAGAGTCCGCACGCTCCGGCCCGCCAGGTGGGCGATCCCGGCGGCGTGCAGCGCCTCCTCCACCCGGGCGTTCATCTCGCGGGGCGGGAGGGCGATGTTTTCGAGCCCAAAGGCGACCTCGCGATCCACCGCGTCGTAGACCGTCTGCAGCTCCGGATCCTGGAAGACGAAGCCCACGGTTCGGGCGAGGATGCGGGTCGGCGTCCTGATCACGTCATGACCCTCGACCTCGGCGGCGCCCGCGATGCGACCTCCGTGGAAGTGGGGCACCAGGCCGTTCAGGACGCGCAGGAGGGTCGACTTGCCTCCGCCCGAAGGTCCGGTGACAACGGTGAGGCCGGCGTCGATCAGCAGGCTCACATCGCGCAGCGCGGGCTGTTCAGCGCCCGGGTACCAGTAAGACAGACGGGCTATGCGCGCGATCGCCATGCCACGACCGGCGCAAGAAGGAAGAGGCAGGCGGCAAGCGACACGGCATCGACTGATGGCGCCGCGAGCGAAGGGTATGGATACCAGTCGGCTGACATGCCGGTGGCGCGCGCGATCACGATCGCGATCACCGCGGCCGCCGACGCGGCCACCAGCAGCCAGTCGGACTTTCGCAGCGGAGACGACTTCAGCGCCGTCCGTGGCCCTGACCCGAAGCCTCTCGCCTCCATCGATTCCGCGAGCTGTATGGAACCTTCAACGCTCGTCAGCACGACCGGGACGATGACCTCCGCCCACGAGCGTGGTCCGCGAGGACGCCAGCCGCGAAGCCGCTGCGCTTCGCTGACCTGCACGAACGAAGCGCTGACGGACGGCACCAGGTTGAGGGATGCGGCAATCGCCGCGCCGGTTCGTGAAAGCACAGCGGGCAGCGCGTCCATGACGTCGTGCGAGGCAAGCATCAAAGAGAAGGGAGCAGCCGCCACGATGGCTGCTGCGACGGTCAAGCCGCCCGACAGGCCGGCGGCGAGAGCCTCGAGTGTGTAGGGGCCGCCGATGGCGGGGATCGACTCGGGCAGCTCGAAAAGCACGGTCGCGCCAAGGTGGGCCGAGATGAAGTTCAGGAGCGTCGCGAACGCGGCGATGAGAACGACGCCCAGGAGCAGGCCACGCATTCTGTGGAGGCCGGCGCCGGCAGCCAGCGATGCGATCGCCGCCGCCAGCACCATGGCCTTGTAAGCGGGGTTGGTCGTGAACAGGACGATGAAGAGGCAGGCGGCGGACCAGGCCGCCACTGCCCGCGCGTTCAACGGGGTCGCTACTCCTTGGCCGCGGGCGGCGGGGCCGGAGACGGGTCGGTTGCCTGAACGTAGTGCCAGCCCAACGCGTCCTTGTCATGCAGGACAGCGTCTGTGTATCCGTTCTGTGCCTGAGCCCACTTGCCACCGGTCTCGACGAACAGGGCCCAATATGGCTTGCCCTGCGGGAAACACTGCGCGTACTGGGCCGGCTCGCTGTCGATCTGGCACACGGCGGAACCGAAGCTGAACTTCATGAACTGGTATTTGATGCCGGACCTGTCCATCAAGGTCTGGCCGTCGATCGCGTCGGTGCTGAACCCGACACATGCCTGAATTGATGCGCCGGACAGATGCTCCACCACGATGTATGCGTGGCGCGGCGCCGACGCATTGACACAGGTGCCGGCGGGCGATGCCGTCGCCGCCGATGGCGATCCACCACAAGCTGTGATCGCCCCGATCAGTGCAAGGGCCAGTGTCGCGCTGGTCCCGATGAGGTGCTTTCGCACGTCGTTTCCTCCAGGCGGTCTACCTTCCCGAACGCGCCGCTGAAAGCTGACCGCCAGGAGCTTCCGTGCCGTTGCGCGCGGACGGGTTTGCGTCGAGGGCGTTCAGGTCTCCTGGCTCGCGGATCGCCGCCTCCGCCCGCCTTCCCGGGTCCATTCGGACTCAGTGGCGTCGTTTTGGCGGAGGCTCCCCGCTCACAGTTGCGCGACAGCTCCGGACTCTCACCGGATTCCCTTGGTGCCCTGTTCGAATCTTAGACGCTTGGGCCGGGCTGATCGGCCATGGCCAACCTGAGATAGCCCGCCGCGCGCGTGACTGGCATCGCGAATCCGAAATGGTCGGGCTCGAGCGCAAGCTCGAGGTCGGTCGGCGGAAAGCCGGGCCACGTACCGCTTTTCAGCCGGGCGTAGCGCTCGCTCTTCTTCAGTGGCTCCAGCAGGACCTCGATGTCGGGCGCTTCGCCGTGAATCAACGCTTCCATGTAGCGGGCGCACGCATGGTCCTCGGGATAGTCCGCGGACGCGATCAGGGTCAGCGTGGCGGGACGCCTTAAGAGGCAGGCTTGCACGGTCGCGCGGGCCACAACGAGACTGGCCGCGAAGATGTCGACTCCTGTTCGGACCGAGGCGGCGACGGGCGTTCCGGCGCTCGAGCGCTGGACGAGGACCCGTCCCTCCAGGTCCATCCCGTGGATCTGCGTGGGTGAGTTGCTGATTGCGATGCCTTGCACCGGCAGCCCCTCCTCTTCAGCACAGATGACTGCCCCGGGCGTCGCCGCCGCGAGCGCACGCGCTTCGTCCGTCGTGGTGACCAGGCGGCACTCGCGCGCGCCGCCGGCCAGCGCATACGCGCTGACGGTGAACGACCGAAGGACGTCGATCACGACCGCGAGGCCACGCGCCTCACGAGCGCCTTCGATCCCGGTCGCGTGAATGATCTCCATGGAGATGAAGATCGTGACGCATGATTGGTCGGTGTCGGAGCCGCCTCGGGAGGAGCATCGTCCGTTCGGGTTCGAACAGATCGCGGACTGCGGTTCGATGCGCGTCGTCGGATTGCGGCTCGAGCCGGGGCAGAACGTGCCGGAACATCGCAACGCGATCCCGGTCGCGCTCATCGTGACGGAGGGAAGGCTGCAGTTCGACGATGGCGCGAAATCAGACGAGATCGGAGCCGGCGAGATGATGTTGATCAATCCCGGCGAGCGGCACACCTACCGCGCCGACATCGACACCTCTGCCTACCTGGTGTTCGCGGGCCTTCCAGGCGTCCGCAGCCGGACGTGGACGTTGCGCCGCAAGAGTTGAAGAATTCAGCAGGTCCCAACCTGCACGCGCTCGCGCGCAGGCTCTACGGCGGCGAGTTCCAGAGGTTGATCAGGCGGTGCCCGTCATCTCGAAGCACGCAGACGGTGGCCACGTCGAGCATCAGGCCGGCGGCGACCCCGAGGTCCGAGCGGATCCAGGCGGCGCCGACGGCCCGGAGGATGTGCCCATGCGCAAAGGCGATCGCCCGGCCTCCTGACTTGCCCGCCAGGGCTATGAACTGCTGGGCGCGAGCATCGATCTGGACCGGAGTCTCGCCACCGGGTGAGCCGTCCGAGTAGACCTCCCAGCTTGGATTCGTTTCATGGATCTGACTGGAGGTAAAGCCTTCGTAGTCTCCATAGTCGACCTCCCTCAAGAGATCTGTGACCTCCGGGCTCGAGAAGCCCGCGAGCTCTGCGGTCCGCCGGGCGCGCTGCATCGGGCTCGAGTACACGATGTCGAAGTGGATCGATGCGAGCCGCGGGCGCAGCGCCGCTGCTTTCGCCTCTCCATCAGTCGTCAGCGGTAGATCGGTGTTTCCCGTGTGGCGGCCTGCCTTGCTCCACTCGGTCTCGCCATGGCGGGCGAGGTAGAGCTCCACGTCAGGCGGGCTTGCCCATCATCTCGGGACGGCCCGAGCGTAGCGACCGGCTCGCGCTCTCGATCACGGCGCCGGCCCGGACACGCTGGCCGGGGCGCACGCAGACGAGACCCACCGCGGCTTGCGCGCCCTGCTGCTTGAGCGCCTCGTTGACGGCTGTGAGCACTCGGTTCGCCGCATGTGCGGTCCCGGCGACGTCGGTGTCGGGAAGAATGGCGAGCAGCTGAGGAGGTGTTCGGCCCAAAACTCCGGGCGTGTCCACGTCGCGCACCGTGCCGGCGAGAGCCGCCGCCATCAGCTTGAGGGCTTCGTCGGCGGACCCCGTGCCATTGGCCTCGATCAGCAGGACGCCCAGGTTGCGCTGGTAGCGGTGCGCGCGCGCCAGCTCGTCCTCGAGCACTGGGCGCACGAAGCGATCGTTGAACAGGCCGGTCGTTCGGTCGACGATGTGAAGAGGCTCCGCCTGCGGATCGTCGGCTTTGACGCCGCACGACGGACAGAACACAGCGCCGTGGGGCAGGGGCGATCCGCACGCCTGGCAGGTCTGCCCCTCCGGCCGGCGGCGGAGGAAGTCGCCAATCGGCATTCGGTAAAGCCTATCAGTCGCGTGAATAGACGCCCCGCTTGCCGCTTTCGCGATACGACGCCGGCATCGAGGTTCTTAACAATCCGGGTTGACCTCACAGCGCGCGGACAATACGTTTGCGGCAGGAGTGCCGGGGGGCAATCAGTTGGTCCCCTCCTTATCGCCGCTTGCGCGCAGGGGCCGGAAAATAGAGGGAGGGCCCGCAGAAGGTATGCGAGTTTCGGTCAGCCCACCGCGGCGGTTGCGGTTGTCAGCCAACCCTCCGCCCAATCCGACACGGCAGCCAACACCGGCTCGAGGGCACGACCGCGCGATGTCAATCGATAGCTCACTCGCACCGGCGGTCCCGGGTCGACGAGCCTCTCCACGATGCCTTCTGTCTCCAGCTCTCGCAGCCGCTCCGTCAGAACGCGGTCGCTGATTCCTGGGATGCCGGCGAGCAGCTGGTTGAAACGCGCAGGGCCCGGAAGCAGGCCTTTGACGACCGCCCCCGTCCAGCGCTTGCCTATCAGCTCGATGGCGCGCTGAAAGGCTGCGCTGTAGTCGATACCCCCTCCGACCATGGGGAGAGATTCTATTCGCTATCGGAGGTCTTCGAAAGGACGCCTTGAGGTTTTCCACAAGAAATGTTTCGGTGCGTAATTTTTTGGTCTGGGATAGTGGTCTCCAGTGGACGTTACCGGCCGGGTCATCGTCGTCACCGGAGGCGCCAAAGGCATCGGTCGCGCCCTCGCAAAGCGGCTTGCGACTGCCGGAGCCAAGAAGGTGGTCGTCGCGGACATCGATCTCGAAGGAGCTTCCGCCGTCGCCCGAGAGATCGACGGCACGGCGGTGCGATGCGACGTGTCCCGGGAAGGGGACGTGAAGGAGCTCGTCGACCGAGTGGAGGCGGAGGAGGGTCGGATCGACATCTTCTGCTCCAACGCGGGGATCGCCGTCGGCGGCGGGCCCGAGGCATCCGACGATCAGTGGCAGCGCATCTGGGACGTCAACCTGATGAGCCATGTCTTCGTCGCACGTCACGCGCTGCCGGGCATGTTGAAGAGAGGCGAGGGCTATCTCCTCGGCACGGTTTCCGCCGC